>JABDQH010000063.1 GCA_013042375.1 Woeseiaceae bacterium | reverse complement strand
AATATCGGTCGCCTCGGCGCCGCGCGCGCGCATTGCCGTGAATGCCGCATGGCCAGGCGTGTCGAGAAACGTAATCTGGCCCTTGTCGGTCTTCACCGAGTAGGCGCCAATGTGCTGCGTGATGCCGGCGGCCTCGTGATGGGCGACCTTGGTGCGGCGGATGTAATCAAGGAGCGAGGTCTTGCCGTGATCGACATGGCCCATGATTGTGACGACCGGCGATCTCGGCACCGTGTCGCCGGTGACCTCCGTTTCATCCGCGAGCAGTTTTTCATCCATTTCCGCCGATTCGATCGGCTTCGCGATGTGCCCCAGCTCCTCGACAACCAGCGTTGCCGTGTCCTGGTCGAGCATCTGATTGATTGTGACCATTGCGCCCATGTTGAACAGCACCTTGACCACCTCGTTGCCCTTGATCGCCATGCGCTGCGCGAGATCGGCAACCGAAATACTGTCCGGAATCTCGACTTCGTGAACGACCGGGGCGGTCGGACGCTCGAAGCCGTGCTTGGAGTCGCCACCGACGCTGATCGGCCGCCGGCGGGTTGTGGTCTTGCGTCGGCGGCGACCGCTCTTGTCGCCTGCGACGTGCAGTTCCTTGCGGCCGTAGCGCGTTTCGGGGCGGCCGCCCTTGGCTTTTTCCTTGCTGCGCCGCGCACGGGCATCGGCCTCTGCCTTTTCGAGGCGGCTTTTTTCCTCGGCGGCGCTCGCTGCTGCCTGCTCGGCGGCAACCCGGGCCTGCTCTTCGGCGGTATGCTTTGCCTCAAGTTCCTTCTGCCGCGCTTCATCCTCGCGTTTTTGCGCTTCTTCCTTCTCGGTTTTCAGGCGCTCCTGTTCGCGTGCTTCCGCAGCGACCCGATCTTCTTCGGCCTTCCTTACCCGATCCAGCTCGTCCTGTTCTTCCTGCGCCTGCTTTTCGAGCACGTCGCGCTTTATATAGGTGCGCTTTTGGCGCACCTCGACGTTTACGGTGCGCGCACGGCCCTGGTTGCCGGAAAGGCGCAGCTCCGACTGTGACTTGCGCTTGAGCGTGATGCGTCGCGGCGCAGCTGCCGTCGCCGGCGAGTCGTCCTGGCCGTGTGAACGACGCAGATGCGACAGCAGCTCGAGCTTCGCGTCCTCGCTAATCGTGTCGTCAGAGCCCTTGACCTTGATGCCGGCTTCGTCCAGCTGCGACAGCAGCTTTTCAACCGGCACTTTCAGCACCTCTGCAAATTGTGTGACTGTTACATCAGCCATAGCCTTACTCCATACCTGTCAACGGCGCTTACGCCTGTTGCTCTTCTTCAAACCAATGAGCCCGCGCCGTCATGATCAGCGCGGCGGCCGCCTCTTCGTCCATCTCATTGATTTCAAGCAAATCGTCCGTGGCAAGTTCCGCCAGGTCTTCGCGTGTCACAACGCCTTTGCTCGCCAGCAGAAAAGCCAGTCCCTTGTCCATGCCGTCGAGTTCCAGCAGGTCCTCGGCCGGTTCGACCTCGTCGATTTTCTCTTCCTGCACGATGGCCTGCGTCAGCAGCACGTCGCGGGCGCGACTGCGAAGTTCGTCGACGATATCCTCGTCAAATTCTTCGATCGCCACCAGCTCCGATGCCGGCACGTAAGCCACTTCTTCAATGGTCGAGAAGCCTTCCTGCACCAGGATCAGCGACACCTCTTCGTCGACGTCGAGCTGCTTCGAAAACAGTTCGATCAGTTCGCGCATTTCGGCTTCGCTTTTCTCTTCGGCGTCAGCCGCCGTCATGACGTTGAGCTCCCAACCGGTCAGCTCACTGGCGAGACGGATGTTCTGGCCGCCGCGGCCAATGGCCTGGGACAGCTTGTCCTCTTCGACCGCGACATCCATGCTGTGCTTGTCTTCGTCGACGACGATCGAAACGACCTCGGCCGGCGACATCGCGTTGACGACGAACTGCGCGGCATTGTCATCCCAGAGAATGATGTCGACGCGCTCACCGGCGAGTTCGTTGGAGACCGCCTGCACGCGCGAGCCGCGCATGCCGACGCAGGCGCCAACCGCGTCGATGCGCCGGTCATTACTTCTGACGGCGATCTTGGCACGCAGCCCCGGGTCGCGGGCAGCACCCAGAATGTCAATGAGCCCCTGGCCCACTTCGGGCACCTCGATCTTGAACAGCTCGACCAGAAACTCCGGCGAGGTCCGGGTCATGAAGAGCTGCGGCCCGCGCTGCTCCGCACGCACTTCGATCAGCAGAGCCTTGATGCGATCCTGCGGCCTGACCGGTTCACGCGGCACCATGTGCTCACGCGGCACAAAGCCCTCGGCGTTGCCGCCGAGATCAATGTAGACGCCATTCCTGTCGACACGCTTGACGAGACCCGACAGCATCTCGCCTTCGCGGCCCTCGTATTCCTCGACGACCTGCTCACGCTCGGCCTCGCGCACCTTCTGCACGATGACCTGCTTGGCCGTTTGCGCCGCGATCCGGCCGAACTCGACCGACTCCATAGGCACTTCGACGTAGCCGCCCGGCTCCGCGTTTTCGTCGACGTCTACCGCGTCGATCATGCGGAGCTCCCGAACCGGCTCCTCGAGCTCGGTGGACTCGTCTTCAAAGACCAGCCAGCGCCGGAACGTGTCGTATTCGCCGGACTCCCGGTCGATCGCGACCCGCACCTCGATGTCCTCGCCGTGCTTTCGCCGTGTCGCGGACGCCAAAGCGGCTTCGATCGCCTCGAATATGATCTCTTTCTCAACGCCCTTTTCGTTCGAAACGGCGTCAACGACCATCAAAATTTCTTTACTCATCTATCAAAACTCCAGATT
>JABDQH010000089.1 GCA_013042375.1 Woeseiaceae bacterium | reverse complement strand
GCGTTGTAGATGCGGGATGCATCGCACTTGACGATATCCTCGAAGAGTTCGTTCGACTTCTGCCAGTGACCGTCGAGGTACAGCTGCCAGTTAGCGCCCATGGTGCGGTAGTCATCTTCAGCGCCGGCGAACTTGAAGTCGTAATCATCATCCGCCTCACCGGCAACCGGGAACCAGACCCAGCCGGCCTGCCGAAAGTCATGCTCGGCCGCGTACTCGTTCCACTGCTTGGTTGCGGCCATGTAGTCCTCGAACGTGTGACCCTCTTTGACCGAGCAATTGGAGAAGGACAGTACGAAAGTGTCGTCGCCTTCGTCGTTGCCGTCGTTTTCGGAAGGATCGACATTCATCGAGACGAAGGCCGAGTGGCTGTCACACGTGATCGCTTCGCTGAACATATCGCTGACCTTGCCGCCCTCGCTGAGCCACACATCCGTGCCTGTGCCGAACGCGTGGCCGTCCCGGGCGACGCCGATCCAGCCGACGTCGAACGCCGCCTCAGCGAAGAAGTAGGGCGTTGCCATCAGGGCCGTGTAATCTTTGTGGCCCCTCTTGTCCATCCACTTGTTCCATGCCGCATTCGCCTTGTCGAGATCTGCGCGACCCTTGCCTTCGTTGTATTTGCACGTCCATGTCTCGACAATCCGCATACTCGGGTATTCGACTTCTTCGTCCTGGGCGAACACGCTGCCGGCAGCAGACGTCAGTACAAGACCGGCCGTTGCGGCCGTCAGTATTAGCTTTCTCATTCAAGTCCCCTTCTTCTTGTTGATAATTGCCCGGCACATTGCCGGATACCTTCCAGTATAGACACTCTTTGTTAACTTGCCGTGACGCGCGATCCGGCCAGTCGGCGGTATAATCTGCGCCTCCCATCCCAAACAGTGCTCGCAAGATAGAATCGAGATGGCCCGCTCGGCCAGGAAACACGCCGCAACGACGTTTCGCAGTGCCATTGCGCGCAGCAATGCGCTGCACGCCGAATACCTCGACGACCCCGCGCTATACGCATCCTACGATGGGTTCACGCGCTGGCAGGTCGACTACCTGCTGCCCTTTTTCGATGACCTCCTCGAGCCCGAGGGATATGCGGAGGCCGCCGAGTTTATCGTCAGCGACCTCGCCGGCGTCGGTGTTAGCGGTCGCGACCACGATATAGAGCGTGCAACGCCCGTCATCGTCAGGACCTTGCCGCTTCATCCGCTCGAAACGGCGGCTGCGGCGGTCGAACTGAACGCCGCGGCGCTCGCGATCAATACCTCGATCTGGCACGCGCTGCTCGTAGACGGGCAGCTGCCGGTCGATATCACGGAGCGCGCCTACTGCACAGCCTGCCGCAAAGTGAGTTCGTACGAGGAATGTGCAGCGCTTCTCGACCTGGCCGTCGAGCTCGGCGAGACCCTGAAGACGCTTGCCCACATGCCGCTGATCGGCGCGCTGTTACGCACGATGCGGCGGCCCGCGCATGCGGCGGGCTTCGGCGCCTTGCATACGTTTCTCGAAACCGGCTACGTGACTTTTCACCGTATTTCCGATATCGACCGTTTCCTCGACGAGCTCGGGCGGCGCATTTCCGACGTTTTTCGGCATATCTATACGTCACCGCTCCCGCGGGTGTAACATTGGCGCCGCATCAGGTCCTCGCGTCGGCCAGAGACCGGTGCGGTAAATAATCGATCTTTTCGATTAAAGTGACCTAAATCTTCGATTGTTACTATTATTTGGATCGTGTCTAATTCACGCTGCCAATTAGAATTTACTCGGAGGAACAAGAGCGATGCGACGTCAATCCCTGACCTTACTTACCATCCTGGCGCTGGCCGCGTCACCGTTCGTTGCGACGAACGATGCGGCTGCCCAGGGCATGCCCAAATCAAACACATTCTGGTGGCCGGAACAGGTTGATTTAAGCCCGCTGCGCGCGCACTCGGATGAATCGAACCCCTACGGCGCAGACTTCGACTACGCGAGTGAATTTGCCACGCTCGACCTCGATGCCGTGAAGAAAGACCTCGAGGCGCTGATGACGGACTCGCAGGAGTGGTGGCCGGCCGACTGGGGTCACTACGGGCCGTTTTTCATCCGCATGGCCTGGCACAGTGCCGGCACCTACCGCACGCTCGACGGACGGGGCGGTGCGGCCGGCGGACAGCTGCGCTTCGACCCGCTCAACAGCTGGCCCGATAACGCGAACCTCGACAAGGCGCGCCGCCTGCTCTGGCCGATCAAGCAGAAATACGGCAAGAAGATCTCATGGGCCGACCTCATGGTCCTCACCGGCAACGTCGCGCTCGAGTCGATGGGCTTCAAGACGTTCGGTTTCGCCGGTGGTCGCCAGGACGACTGGGAGGCCGACCTCGTCTACTGGGGTCCCGAGAACGAGTTCCTGGCCGACGAACGCTACAAGGGCGACCGTGAACTCGAGAAGCCCCTTGCCGCCGTGCAGATGGGGCTGATCTACGTGAACCCGGAGGGCCCTAATGGCAACCCGGACCCGATCCTGGCCGCGCATGACATTCGCGAGACCTTCGGCCGCATGGCGATGAACGACGAAGAGACCGTCGCGCTGATCGCCGGCGGACACACGTTCGGTAAAAACCACGGTGCTCACAAGGTCGAGGGCTGTGTCGGTCGAGAGCCCGGCGCTGCTGTAATCGAAGACCAGGGCTTCGGCTGGAAGAACAAGTGCGGTTCCGGCAATGGCGGCGACACGATCACGAGTGGCCTCGAAGGCGCGTGGACGGTGACGCCGACCCGGTGGAGCATGAACTACCTCGCCAACCTGTTCGCATTCGAGTGGGTGCAGACGAAGAGCCCCGCCGGCGCGACGCAGTGGATTCCGAAGGAGCCGAGTGCGGCCAACCTCGTCCCGGACGCCCACGATTCGGCGAAGCGGAATGCGCCGGTCATGCTGACGACCGACCTGTCGCTGCGCTTTGATCCCGAGTACGAGAAGATCTCGCGGCGCTTTCTCGAGAACCCGAAAGAGTTCGAAGACGCGTTCGCCCGGGCCTGGTTCAAGCTGACGCACCGTGACATGGGCCCGCGTGCCCGCTATGTCGGTTCGGACATCCCCGAAGAAATACTGACCTGGCAGGACCCGGTACCGGCCGTGGATCATGAGCTGGTCAACGCCAAAGACGTCGACAAACTGAAGTCGAAGATCCTGAAGTCGGGCCTGAGTGTCACTGAACTCGTCAGGACTGCCTGGGCATCGGCCTCGACGTTCCGCGGCAGCGACATGCGTGGCGGCGCCAACGGCGCACGTATTCGCCTCGCACCGCAGGCCAACTGGACCGTCAACGACCCCGACGAGCTCGACAAGGTGCTCGGCGAGCTCGGAGACATCCAGGAGGACTTTAACAAGTCGCAGCGTGGCAAAAAGAAGGTCTCGCTGGCCGACCTGATCGTCCTCGGCGGTGCCGCTGGCATCGAGAAGGCGGCGAAGAACGCCGGCTACGACATCGACGTGCCGTTCACGCCGGGCCGCACGGACGCCTCGCAGGAGATGACCGACATCGAGTCATTCGATGTGCTGCGTCCGCAGGCCGACGCGTTCCGTAACTACTTCGGTGAAGCAGCGCGCCGTTCGCCGGCCGACATGATGGTCGACAAGGCGAACCTGCTGACGCTGACTGCCCCGGAAATGACCGTCCTGGTCGGCGGCATGCGCGCCCTTGGCGCCAATGCCAACGGCGCAGAGCACGGTGTCTTTACGGATCGTCCGGGGACGCTGAGCAATGACTTCTTCGTCAACCTGCTCAGCATGGACACGATGTGGACGAAGTCTGCTGACGAGGCCGGCATCTATGAGGGGCGCGATCGTGCCTCGGGCACGGTCAAGTACACGGCAACGCCCGTCGACCTGGTCTTTGGCTCGCACGCTGAATTGCGTTCCATCGCCGAAGTCTATGCGCAGAGCGGCGGCGAACAGATGTTCGTCAACGACTTCGTGAACGCGTGGGACAAGGTGATGATGCTCGATCGTTTCGACGTGACGGCGACGTCGCAGGCCGACGCGGTCGCCAGCCGCTGATCCGACTCTCTCTTGGCAACATCGAGGGCCCCGCTTGCGGGGCCCTTTCTTTTTCTTGCGGCCCGGTCGCGCCTCCTTCTGGCGCGCAGGTTGCCGTCACGTTTCTTCTGCTATATTGAGCGCACGGCGGCCAGGCAGGCCGGCATACCAACAAATTACCAGGGGGTATCGCGCATGGCGATAGAGCTCAACGTCAATGGCAAGGTACACACGGTCGACGTACCGGACGACAAGCCTTTGCTGTGGGTTTTGCGGGAAGACATCCAGCTGACAGGCACCAAGTACGGCTGCGGCATCGCCCTGTGCGGCGCCTGCACCGTGCACCTCGACGGCGAGCCGATGCGCGCGTGCATCGTGCCCGTCTCGATGGCCGCCGGACGCGAGATAACGACGGTCGAAGGCGTCGAGAGTCCCGCTGCGATGGCCGTGCGCTCGGCCTGGCGCGAGCTCGACGTGGTGCAATGCGGCTACTGTCATTCGGGCCAGATGATGAGCGCCACGGCCCTGCTCGAGTCGAACCCGTCGCCCACGGACGACGATATCGACAACGCGATGCGTGGCAACCTGTGTCGCTGCGCCACCTATTACCGGATTCGCGCGGCCATCCATCGCGCCGCCGCTGAGCTGGAGGCCTGACATGCTGGGAAGAATTGATACGCGACACCTGGTCCGTCCCGAGCTTAGC
>JABDQH010000088.1 GCA_013042375.1 Woeseiaceae bacterium | reverse complement strand
CCCTAACTCGCAGAGTTAGGGTGACTGTCCCCGTTTGTTCCCCGTCTGTTACAGCTCCAGGCGCAGGCCCTCGCGCGCAAAGCGGAAGCCGCGCCTTTCTACTTCAGCCTGTTCAGCACTGCCGTCGCGCAGTAACGGGTTGGTGTGATTCATGTGAATGAAGATCACACGCGCCTTCTCCTCGTCGCTGAACGACTCGAAGAGCTCCATACTCTCGCTGACGAACGGGTGCCTGATCTTGCTCATGTCACGCCCGGGCAATTCACCGTCGCGAAAAAATGTCGCATCGAGCAGTGCGTAATCCACTGATCGCACGACCTTGCGTATATCGATGTCCCACATCTCCCATTTGTCGATGTCCGGAATGAAGACGGCCGATTTCTCCGGCCCGTCGATGCGATAACCCACGGTCTCCGAATACTCGTCCCGGTGCGGGACCCGAAACGGCGTAACCGCCAGCTGGCTGCCAAGCCGGACGGGCGTGGCATGCGCCAGTGGGCGGAGTTCGATGTTGCCGAAATTCACGAGCTGATCCCAGGGTCCGTTCGAGGACAGGAATTCGTGCATGCGCGGCATTGCATAGACAGGAACATCACGCGTGCCCGCCGCCTCGTGACCGAAATGCATGAGCCCGGTGTAGTGACCGATGTGCGCGTGGGTCAGGAAGACGCCGGCGAGCTCATAGTCGCCATCCGGCGCAGTGCGATGCAGCTCGAAGAGTTGCTGACGCATGTCGGGCGTTGCATCGAAGAGGTATTTCTGCTGCGCGCGTTGATCCACGACGGCGATCGACGTCGCCATGCGCCGTAGCGCCGGCTCCTCCCAGGCACGCATGCAATGCGACTGGTAGCAGTTCGCCTGCGGCAGACCAGCGTCCTGGGCAACGCCGAGAACCTGAATATGGACATCGCCTGCCACGGCCGGTATCGAGAGTACGCCGAGTCCCAGCGCGAAAATAATGGGCTTAATTGTCATCGGCCGATTATAACCGCCCGGTCTTTTCGGTAGACTTTGCTGCCATGCACGTCGCGGATTTTTTGCTCCGGCCGCTGTACTGGTTCGCCGGCAAGGTCTTTTCCATTTGGGCGCGGCCGGCTATTCACCCCGACGATCCGTCCGAGTACATCACGGATACGAACGCCGCCGTCTGTTATGTGCTGGAGACGGGCGGCCTGGCCGATGTGCTGGCGCTGGAACAGGCGTGCGAGAAATTCGGCCTGCCGTCTCCGACGGAGTCGTTCGGCTTCTGCGGTAACTTCGAGTACAGACGCTTCGTCGTCCTGCGTCGTATGCGGGGCTTCCTGGTTCGCCGTCCGCGCAAGACCGGGTCACAGCGTCTCAAGCGGCTCGTCGAGGCTGCGCGCAAGGGCGACACGGAACTGTTGTTGATACCGGTTGCGATCTACTGGGGGCGTTCGCCCGAGAAAGAAGGCTCGCTCATCAAGCTGCTGTACTCCGAGAACTGGGAAGCGGTCGGGCGCATTCGCAAGTTCATCACGACGATACTGCACGGCCGCAGCACGCTGTTGAGGTTCAGCCGAGCCTTGCCACTGCGCTCGCTGGAACTCGACGAGAGAACGCCGGAGATCGCCTATCGAAAGGCGTCGCGCATCCTGCGCGTGCATTTCCGCCAGCGGCGCATCGCGACCGTCGGGCCCGATCTGTCTCATCGACGGACGCTGGTCAACCAGGTATTGCGTAAACCCAACGTGCGCCGTGCCATCGCGGCGGAAGGCGGCGGCGATACCGGGACGCGCGAGGCGGCGCGTCGCAAGGCACGCAAGTACGCGCTGGAAATCGCCGCCGACATTTCCTACCCGACCATTCGCTTCCTGTACCGCATCCTGCGTTGGCTGTGGCACCAGATCTACGACGGCATCGAGCTGAACCACGTCGACACGCTGCACGAGCTGGCCAACGACAGGGAAGTCGTCTACGTGCCCTGTCATCGCAGCCATTTCGACTACCTGCTGCTCGCTTACGTTACGTACGACGAAGGCCTGCACGTGCCGCACACGGCGGCAGGCATCAACCTGAACTTCCCGATTATCGGCGGCATCCTGCGTCGCGGCGGCGCATTTTTCCTGCGGCGCAGTTTCAAGGGCAACCGCCTCTACGCCGCGGTATTCGATGGGTACATCCAGGAGGTTCTGAACAAGGGACACTCGATGGAGTATTTCATCGAGGGTGGCCGCAGCCGCACGGGGCGCCTCCTGCATCCCAAGGGCGGCATGCTCGCGATGACGATCAACGCCTATGTGACCGATCCGAAGCGCCCGATCGTATTCATGCCCGTGTACTTCGGCTACGAGAAGCTGATCGAGGGCGGCGCCTTCATCAGCGAACTCGGCGGCGCGGCGAAGAAGAAGGAATCGCTCGGCGGGCTGGTGCGTTCGATCTGGTCCCTGCGCGATTACTTCGGCAAGGTCTGGGTCAACTTTGCCGAGCCGATCGAACTCGAGGCTCTGCTCGACCGCGCTCATCCCGGTTGGCGCGACCACAAGGCAGAGGGCGGCGAACGGCCCGCGTGGCTCGGCGGCATCGTCGACGAGCTTGGCGGCCAGATCATGCAGAACATCAACTCGGCCGCCGCCGTGACCCCGAACAGTCTCCTTGCCTTTGTCCTGCTGTCGACACCCAAGCAGACGATCGGGCTGTATGAGCTGCGACGCCAGCTGCAGCTCAGTCTCGACCTGCTGAATCGCTTCCGCTACTCGGAGCTCGTCACGATCCCGGACTGGACGCCCGACGAGATCATAGAGCACGGCGAGAAGCTCGACGTGATCAGCCGCAGCGAACACCCGATGGGCGAGGTCGTGCACATGGAGGAGCGCACGGCCGTCCTGATGACCTATTTCCGCAACAACATCCTGCACCTGCTCGCGGTTCCGGCAGCCGTCGCCTGTTGCTTCATCCAGGGTACGGAGCTCGAGCACGAGGAGCTGCAGCGGCTGATCCGGCTGATCTACCCGTTCATGAAGAAGGAGCTGTACCTCAAGTGGCACGAGGATGAAGTCGATGGCGTCACGACCGCGGCCATCGATGCGCTCGTCGAGCTGGAAATTCTCACACTCGGCGAACGCGGCAGGACGCTCGTACGCCCGGGGGCAGGTTCGGCGAAGGCGTTCCAGCTACTCATGCTTGGCCAGTCGACGGTGCCGATGCTGCAGCGCTTCTATCTCGTCATCGCCGTTCTCGTGCACAACGGTTCCGGCAAGCTCACGCGCGCGCGGCTCGAGACGATGTGCCAGCAGAGCGCCGAGCGCCTGTCGATGATCTACGGCCTGCACTCGCCCGATTTCTTCAACAAGACCCTGTTTCACGACTTCATCAGGATGCTGGAAGAAAAGGACGTGTTGCGGCGCAACAGCGAGGGACTGATCGAGTTCGACAGCGAAATTACGTCGATCGGCGCCGATGCGCGGCTCGTCCTCGGCGAGGAGATCCGCCACAGTATCCTGTCGCTGACGATGCCGGACGTCGGGCAGGACTGACGCTTCCTTGATCGATGCCCTTGCATCGGCGCCGGGAAAAGACTAGAAAAGTGACATGATTCAGCAATTTGCATCGGCAAGCAGGCTGGGCCGGCGCCGCGGGGGCGCTGCCTTACTGCTCGCCGTGCTGCTGAATCTTGCGCTCGTGCCCTGCACGATGGCGCTCGAAGTCGCCGAAGACTCTCAGCACGCGCACGACTGTTGTCCGCCCAAGCCGCAGCTCGACACGTCGGAGTGTTGTGACGTCGACGAGGCCAGCGTATCGACGCGCGGCGATCGGGTCACGCCGGACAACGACCTTGCCCAGGCCGTGCCCGCAGAGGTCCCCGGGGTCGCCGCGGTAGCGCCGAAATATGCCGCGGCCGCCGATCCGCCGGATCCTCCGGAGCCTCACGTTGCGCTCCACAAACTCCACTGCGTCTATCTGAAATAGCCACTCCTGCTTCGTAAACCCTTTCGGTTTTTGCAGCAGGAGTTGGTGCCATGTTTATTCCTCGCGGGCGAGTGCCCGTCAACATTTCTGTTCTTGTTATCGCCGCGTCGCTGTGGCCGACGGCAAGTGCCGCGGCTGCGGCAATGCCGTTGACGATTGTCGAAGCGGCGAACCTCGCGCTCACCGACGAGCCCGGGCGTGCATCATTGCAGGCGCGCGCCGTGGCGGCGCGCGAGCGGGCCGTGGCCGAAGGCCGGCTGCCCGATCCCACGATGCGCGTCGGGCTGGCGAACTTCCCTGTCAGCAGCGGTGGTTTCTCGACCGAGGGCATGACGCAGGCACAGCTCGGTTTTCGGCAGGCGTTTCCGCGTGCGCGTGCCGCTGCAGCCGAGCGTTTCAGCGCGCAGGCCGAGGCGTTCGGGCACGATGCCGAGGCGCGCGGCAACGACGTGCTGACGGCCGTGCGCAAAGCGTGGCTGGCCGCCCACCTCGCACAGCGCTCGCTGGCGCTCGTCGACGAGTCGCGCGCCTATTTCGAGGACCTGGCGACGGTCACCCGGTCGCTGTATTCGGTCGGACGCAAGACGCAACACGACGTGCTGCGTGCCGAACTCGAGCTGAGTCGTCTCGAGGATCGCCGTATCGACGCGGAGCGCATGCTGTCGGAAGCGCGGGCCGCATTGTCACGCTGGATCGGTGCGGATGCCCGTCGCCCGGTCGCCATGGATTTGCCGGACTGGCACGCGCTGCCCGATCGAGCCGACCTGCGCGCCGGGCTGGACAGGCACCCGTTGCTCGCCGCCGCGAGCGCGACCGTCGATGCTAACGACGCGGCCGTCCGCGTCGCGGAGCAGAACAAGAAGCCGGGCTGGGCGCTGGATCTCGGTTATGGCTACCGCGACGGCTTCCTGCCTGACGGTCAACCGCGATCCGATTTTGTGAGTCTCGCCGTGACGGTCGAGCTTCCATTTCTGGGCAGGCAACGCCAGGACAGGAAGCTGGCGGCGGCACTCGGTGACCGCCGCTCAGCGGTGAATTCGAGAGCCGAGCTCGAGACGCGCCTGGGCAGTGAACTCGACGCCGAGTTCGCGCGCTGGACGGATTTGACGCGCCGCCTGGCCCTGTACGAGTCCCGCATTCTCGAACAGGCGCAAGCCCAGGCCGAGGCGGCCCTGCTCGCCTACCAGAGTGACGCCGGCGATTTCTCCGACGTCATGCGCGCCCGAGTCGATGAGCTGGATGTGCGACTCGAGCACATCCGCCTGCAGGTCGCACGCGCCAGGAGTTACGCCGTGCTCGCGAACCTCGGAGGACTCGAACCATGAACACAAAGATCCTGATCGGTGCCGCCGCAGTTGCCGCGCTCGCCGCCGGTGTATTGATTGGTCGCAACATGGCACCGACCGTGACGCCGCAACAGGCCGAGCCCGCGGCACGCGAAGTTCTTTACTGGGTTGCACCCATGGACCCCGATTACCGGCGCGACGAGCCCGGCAAATCGCCGATGGGCATGGATCTCGTACCCGTGTACGCGGACGAGGTCGCGGCGAGGCGAGGGGTGGTGTCGATCGATCCGACGCTGGTCAACAACCTCGGTGTGCGCACGGCCGTCGCCGAGCGCGGCGCGTTGCCGCGTCGCATCGAGACCGTCGGCTATGTCGGCTACGACGAAGATACGTTGCAGCACGTGCACACGCGCGTCGAGGGCTGGGTCGAGAAGCTGGCCACGACGGCGACGGGTGACCCGGTCCGCAAGGGCGAACTCCTGTTCGAGCTGTATTCACCGGTACTCGTCAATGCGCAGCAGGAGTTCCTGGCCGCGCTCGCCGGCAGTAACGAAGGGCTGCAGGGTGCGTCGCGGGATCGCCTGAGGGCACTCGGTGTGCCCGAGCGCGAGATTCGTCGGCTCGAGCGGGAACGAACGGCCCGCCGGCGTGTGCAGATCTTCGCCGAGTCGAACGGCGTGGTATCGCAGCTGGGCATTCGCGAAGGCATGTTCGTTACACCGAGCACCGAGGTCATGTCGATTGCGCAGATCGACAAGGTCTGGATCGTCGCCGAGGTATTCGAGCGGCAGTCGGCATGGGTCGAAGCCGGTCACAAAGCGACCGTCGAACTCGACTACCTGCCCGGCACGACGTTGCAGGGCAGGGTCGACTACGTCAATCCCGAACTCGACCCGACGACGCGGACACTCAAGGTGCGCCTGCGCTTCGATAACGAAGGCGCACGCCTGCTGCCGAACATGTTTGCGCGCGTCGTGATCGACGGTTCGCCAATCAACGATATCGTGCACGTGCCGCGCGAGGCGGTGATCCGCGGCGGATCGTCGAAGCGCGTCGTCATCGACCTCGGGGACGGGATGTACGAGTCACGCAAGGTCCTGGTCGGCATCGAATCCGGCGAGCGCGTGGCGATCCGGCGCGGGCTGCGGGAGGGTGAGCGGGTCGTCGTCTCGGCCCAGTTTCTCATCGACTCCGAATCGAACATCGAGTCGGCACTCCGGCGCATGGGAGACACGCCGTGATCGCGGCCCTTATTCGCTGGTCGGTCGCAAACCGTGTCCTCGTCCTTGTCACGGCGCTGATCGTTACGGCCATTGGCATCTACTCGGTGCGGCAGACGCCCGTCGACGCGCTGCCCGACCTGTCGGATGTCCAGGTGATCGTCAAGACGTCGTTCCCGGGGCAGGCGCCGCAGGTCGTCGAGGACCAGGTAACGTACCCGCTGACCACGGCGATGCTGTCGGTACCACGCGCCGTGACGGTGCGCGGCTATTCTTTTTTCGGCGATTCCTACGTCTACGTCATTTTCGAAGATGGCACCGATTTGTACTGGGCGCGATCGCGCGTGCTCGAATACCTGAACCAGGTGTCGTCGACGTTGCCTGCCGATGCGACGTCGTCGCTCGGACCCGATGCGACAGGTGTGGGCTGGGTGTTCCAGTTCGCGCTCGTCGATCGCACGGGGCAGAACGATCTCGCCGCGCTGCGCAGCCTCCAGGACTGGTTCATCAAGTACGAGCTGCAGACCGTGCCCGGCGTCGCCGAAGTGGCGACGATCGGCGGCATGGTGCGCCAGTACCAGGTCGTCGTCGATCCGGACAAGCTGCGGGCGTTCGGCGTGACGCTGGCGCAGCTCAAGCGCGCAATTCGGCGGGGCAATGCGGAAACGGGCGGCTCGGTTATCGAAATGGGCGAAGCCGAGTACATGGTGCGAGCCACGGGCTACCTGCAGGGCGTCGACGACCTCGAGGACATTCCCCTCGGCGTGAACGATCGGGGTACGCCGCTGGTGCTGTCGGACGTGGCCGAGATCCGCATCGGGCCGCAGATGCGGCGCGGCATCGCAGACCTCGATGGCGAGGGCGAGGTCGTGGGCGGCGTCGTCGTCATGCGCTGGGGCGAGAACGCGTCGGCGACGATCGACGCGGTCAAGGCGCGCCTCGCCGAACTCGGCAAGAGCCTGCCGGACGGCGTCGAGATCGTCACGACCTACGATCGCTCGGACCTGATCCGGCGGTCCGTTGAGACGCTCGAAAGTACGCTGGTGAAGGAGTTCATCGTCGTCGCGCTCGTGTGCGCGCTGTTCCTGTTCCACCTGCGCTCGTCGGCCGTCATCGTATTGAGCCTGCCACTCGGCGTTCTTGTTGCATTCATCGTCATGCGTGCACAGGGGATCAACGCCAACATCATGTCGCTGGGCGGCATCGCGATCGCGATTGGCGCCATGGTCGACTCGGCCATCGTCATGATCGAGAACGTGCACAAGCGCATCGAGAAGGAAGCGCTGACGCCCGAGAATCGCTGGCGCGTCATCGGCGATGCCGCGGTCGAGGTGGGTCCGCCGCTGTTCGTATCGCTGCTGATCATCACGCTGAGTTTCCTGCCTGTGTTCACGCTGGAAGCGCAGGAAGGCCGGTTGTTCGCGCCACTTGCTTTCACCAAGACCTATGCCATGGCTGCCGCCGCGGGCCTGTCGATCACGCTGGTGCCCGTGCTCATGGGCTACTTCATTCGCGGCAAGGTCATTCACGAAGGGAAGAACCCCGTGAACCGCGCGCTGGTCGCCGCCTATCGTCCCGTGATCGGCGCCGTCATCCGGGCGCCCAGGACGACGCTGGCGATTGCCGCCGTAATTCTCGCAATCGGCCTGTGGCCGGCGACACGCCTCGGCTCCGAGTTCATGCCGCCCCTCGACGAGGGCGATCTCATGTACATGCCCACGACCTACCCGGGCGTGTCGATCGACAAGGCACGCGAGATGCTGCAACACACGAACCGCATGATTAAACAGGTGCCCGAGGTGAGGCAGGTCTTCGGCAAGATCGGGCGTGCCGAAACGGCGACCGATCCGGCGCCCTTGACCATGATCGAGACCGTGATCCAGCTCAAACCCCGTAGCGAGTGGCGCGCCGGCATGTCGCCCGCAGGACTGCGCGCCGAGCTCGACAAAGCCGTGCAGTACCCGGGCCTGACCAATGCCTGGGTCATGCCGATCAAGACGCGCATCGATATGCTCGCAACGGGCATCAAGACGCCTGTCGGCATCAAGATCGCCGGCCCGGACCTGCGCGTCATCGAGGATATCGGGCGACAGCTCGAACAGATTCTCGACGGTCTGCCGGGCACGGCCTCGGTTTACTCAGAGCGCGTCGCGGGTGGCCGCTACGTCGACGTCGACATTGACCGCGAGCGTGCCTCACGATTCGGCATGAACATCGCGGACATCCAGGACATCATCCGCTCGGCGGTCGGCGGCATGAACGTGACGCAGACGGTCGAAGGCCTGGAGCGTTACCCGGTTAACGTGCGTTACCCGCAGCGTGCGCGTGATTCGGTGCAGCAACTCAGGCTGTTGCCGATCGTAACGCCGAACGGCGCGAGGATTGCGCTCGCCGATGTGGCCAACGTACGCGTCGTCGACGGGCCGCCCGTCATCAAGAGCGAGAACGCGCGACCCAACGGCTGGACCTATATCGACATCAGTGACCGCGACCTGGGCTCCTATGTAGCCGATGCGCGGCGCGTCGTTGCCGAGTCGCTCGAGCTGCCGGCCGGGTACTCGCTCGCGTGGTCGGGGCAGTACGAGTACATGGTGCGCGCGCGCGAGCGACTCGCCGTGGTCGGCCCGATTACGCTGGCCGTAATCGTCCTGCTGTTGTTCATCAACTTCGGGCGTTTTGCCGAAGTCGCGATCGTTATGGGCACGCTGCCGCTGGCGCTGGTCGGCGGGCTATGGCTGCTGTACCTGCTCGGCTATCAGCTCTCGGTTGCGGTCGGTGTCGGCTTCATCGCGCTGGCCGGCGTCGCCGTAGAGATCGGCGTCGTCATGCTCGTTTACCTGAACCAGGCCATAGGCCGGCGCACGGTGCGATCCCGGCGTGATGTTGCGGAGGCCGTCATCGAGGGCGCGCTGTTGCGCATTCGGCCCGTCATCATGACCGTGGCGGCCACGATCGGCGGACTGTTGCCGATCATGTTCAGTACCGGCACGGGCTCGGAGGTCATGCGTCGTATCGCCGCGCCGATGCTCGGCGGCATGGTCAGCGCAACGCTGCTGACGCTGGCCGTGATTCCCGCCCTGTTCCAGCTATGGCGCGGGAGCGGTCTTAGCCACGAATTCGGGCCTGAAGGCCCTCCCACGTAGCCTGGGCCGCGCTTCTACGCATCCATGTCCGGGATCAACTCGCTCTCGAGCGCCGTAATCATGTCTTTGAGCAGGAGCTTGCGTTTCTTGAGCCGGCGGATACGGAGCTGGTCGACCATGGGGTCTTCCTGGAGGCGATCGATCAGGTAGTCGAGATCCCGGTGGCTGACGCGCAGCTCACGCAGGCGTTCGAGCTGCCTGAAGGACTCCGTATCGATCTTGTCGACCATAAGGGCATGCTACTCGCTGTCGGGCAGCAGTGACAACCAGTCGCGATCGGCTGCACCGATGACCAGGAAATGCGGGTTCAGGATGTCCGCTTTTGCATTGTATTTCATGGGCTTGCCGTCGAGCGTCACGACGCTGCCGCCGGCCTGTTCGACGACGGCCTGGGCCGCCGCGGTATCCCATTCGGAGGTCGGCCCAAGGCGCGGGTAGATGTCGGCGCCGCCCTCGGCGACGACACAGAATTTCAGCGAACTGCCCATCGGCACCATGTCGTGTTCGCCGACATTGGTGAGGAACGCATCGAGGCTTGCACCGCGATGCGAGCGGCTGCCGACGATGCGCGGCGGCTGCGCCGCCGCCCCGGCGACACGGATGGGAACCGGCGCCGCCTCTCCCTCGCGCCGCTGGGCGCCTGCGCCCTCGCAACCGATGTAGGTCTTGCCCTGCACGGGTACGTGCACGACGCCCAGGATCGGCCGGCCGTCGTCGACGAGCGCGATGTTGACCGTGAACTCGCCGTTGCGATTGACGAATTCCTTCGTGCCGTCGAGAGGATCGACGATCCAGTAACGCTGCCATTGCCGCCGTTCCTCGAACCCGGGCAGGCCTTCTTCCTCGGAAATGACCGGGATATCGGGCGTCAGTGAAGCGAGCCCGGCCGCGATCCAGCGATGCGAGGCGAGATCGGCCTGTGTCAGCGGCGAATCGTCCTGCTTTTCTTGCACGTCGAAGTCCGTGGAGTAGACTTCAAGGATCGCGCGGCCGGCATCCTCGGCCAGCGCAACGATGGGATCAACGAGAGACTCGGGCTTCATGCTTGCTTCCTTCCGGCAGATCGGGCGCGCAGTATAACAATGAACATCACGCCTCAAGAGGCCCTCGAGCGTTGCGAGACGCTGATGCTCGATATGGACGGCACGATCCTGGACCTGGCCTTCGACAACTTCGTCTGGCTCGATCTCGTGCCGCGCCGCTACGCCGCCGCCAACAACATGACCTACGAGGAGGCGCGCGAGAAACTGATCGAGAAGTACCGCTCAGTGCAGGGCGATCTCTCCTGGTACTGTCTCGACCACTGGAATGACCGGCTCGGTATCGATGTCGTCAAGGTTCATCACGACGTGACCTATCGCATCGGCTACCTGCCGGGGGCGCTCGAATTCCTGCGCAAGCTTCGCGAGCTGGACAAGCGTGTGCTGCTCGTCACCAACTCCCATCCCGATACGCTCGAGCTCAAGGACGCCGTTACCGGTCTCGGCGATTACTTTGACGGCATGCACAGCTCGCACGCCTACGGTCATGCAAAGGAGTCGCAGTCGTTCTGGCGTGCACTGCGCGACGATGTGGGTTTCGACATCGGCACGACGCTCTTCGTCGACGACAGCCAGCCGGTCTTAAGGAGCGCACAGGACTACGGGGTCAGGATGCTCGTCACGGTGACCCGGCCCGCCACGACCGAGCCGGTAAGGCATGGGTCGGACTTTCGGGGCGTCGAAGGGATAGGCGACCTTCTCGACTAGTCCTTCTTGCCGTGCGGCTTGTGCCGGCGACGATTGCCCGGACGCTTGTTGTGGTCCTTGCCTCCGGGCCTGCGGCGCGGGCCGCCGCCGCGCGGGCGGCGCGGACGTGGTTTCGGTCTGACGATGTCCGGCAGTTCATCGGGGCTGTAGCTGGCGACCGGGATCTTGTGGCCGATATAGTCCTCGATGTCGGGTAATGACACCGCGTAGGTCTCGCACCCGAAACTGAGCGCATCCCCCGCCGCGCCGGCACGCGCCGTGCGGCCGATGCGATGCACGTAGTCCTCGGCATCCTGCGGCAGGTCGTAGTTGATGATGTACTGCACGTCCGGAATGTGCAGGCCGCGCGAAGCCACGTCGGTGCCGATCAGGACGGGCAGCTCACCGCTCTGGAAATCCAGGAGCATGCGCAGGCGTTTCTTCTGCGGCACGTCGCCCGAGATCGCCTTCGCGTGGATGCCGTTTGCCTCCAGGAAGTCCTGTACGCGCTCGGCTTCCCGCTTCATGTTGACGAAGATCATGATGCGCGCTGCGCCCATCTCGCGGACCAGGCCGATCAGGAGCGGCATCTTGTCTTCGTTAGACGGGAAGAAGATAGCCTGGCGCACGCGGTCGGCCGTGACCTTGTCCGGTTCGATGCGTATGAGTTCGGGCTCGTTCATGTGCTCGTAGGCGAGTTCCATGACGCGGTGCGACAGCGTAGCCGAGAACAACATGTTGAGGCGCTTGTCCGGTTTCGGCAGGCGCCGCAGCAGGTAGCGGATGTCCTTGATGAAGCCGAGGTCGAACATGCGGTCCGCTTCGTCCAGGATGGCGACCTGTACATGGTCGAGTTTGAACACACCCTGCTTGTAGTAGTCGATGATGCGACCGGGGGTCCCGATGAGCAGGTCAACCCCGTCCTGGAGCGTCTTGCGCTGTTTCTCGTAATCGGTGCCGCCGAAGGCGAGGCCGATCTTGAGACCCGTGTGCTTGCCGAGAACTTCCGCGTCGTTCGCGATTTGCACCGCCAGTTCGCGCGTCGGGGCGAGCGCGAACACGCGGGGCTGGTGCGGGCCGTCGAACTCGACGGGGTTGTTCAAAAGGCGCTCGTAGGCCGCGATCAGGAACGCGGCGGTCTTGCCGGTCCCGGTTTGCGCCTGCCCGGCGACATCACGGGGCTCGAGCGCGATCGGAAGCGTCGACGCCTGGATGGGCGTACAAAACTCGAATCCCGCGTCGCGTATACCTTTCTGCACTTGCTCGTGCAGTGGCAGGGTGTCGAATCTGAGGTCGCTCAGATGATCTTGAGACATAAAATTAGAACCGGAAAAAGTGCGTTAAATGCTTGCAAAATGGCTCGCGAAACGGTCAAATTGGCGTTAGTTCGACGCGACAACCGTCGCTCCCGCCAGTTTCGCCTTTCAATCTATCCAGAAAGAAGCCGGACAGAGTCGGCCCTTAAGCTGCGACAGTTTGCCTGATAGTAAAGTCAGCGTCACCCGTTTTTAAATTGGCCTTGGTAGCCAAGCTCGTAACGAGCTAATCCACACGTTCGTTTTAGATGTTTTTTGGAGGTATCCGGTGAGCGACAAGATTGTGCACACCTCGGACGGCACCTTTGATGCCGACGTTTTACAAAATGGCAAAGCCGTATTGCTCGACTTCTGGGCCGAGTGGTGCGGACCCTGCAAGATGATCGCGCCACTCCTCGATGAGATGGCCGACAAGTACGAGGACAAACTCGAAGTCGTCAAGCTCAATGTCGACGAAAATCCGAACACGGCGCAGAAGTTCGGCATCCGCAGCATCCCGACACTGATGCTGTTCAAGGACGGTGCCGTGCAAGCGCAGATGCTGGGGGCCATGCCGAAGTCCCAGCTCGAAGAATTCCTGGACACTAATCTGTGAGAGGGTACTTGGGTACTTCAACTAAAAATCGCCCGAACAAGTCGGGCAACAAGGGAAAAAGTAGCGGCAATCGCCGTCGTCGGCGTCGTCCGCCGCAGCACGAGTATCCCGATGACGACGGTAATCTCGAGGTAATTCCGCCCGAGCAGCTCGAAGCCAGTAAGAACATGATGAATCTTACTGAGCTCAAGACCCGTCCTGCCGCAGCGCTCGTCGAACTCGGCGAATCGCTCGGCATCGAGAACATGGCGCGCTCGCGCAAACAGGACATGATCTTCGCCATCCTGAAGGCGCATGCTGCCCTGGGCGAGGACATCTACGGCGACGGCACGCTCGAGATACTGCAGGACGGCTTCGGCTTCCTGCGCTCGGCGGACAGCTCGTATCTCGCCGGGCCCGACGACATCTACGTCAGCCCGAGCCAGATCCGGCGCTTCAACCTGCGCACGGGCGACACGGTATCGGGCCTGATTCGTCCGCCCAAGGACGGCGAGCGTTACTTCGCGCTGCTCCAGGTCGGGCAGATCAATCATGATGCGCCCGAGAACGCGCGCACCAAGGTGTTGTTCGAAAACCTGACGCCGCTGTTCCCGAAGGAGCGCCTCAAGCTGGAGCAGGGCAACGGCAGCACCGAGGACCTGACCGCGCGCATCATCGACATGGTTGCGCCGATCGGCAGAGGCCAGCGCGGCCTCATCGTCTCGCCGCCCAAAGCCGGCAAGACGATGCTGCTGCAGAACATCGCGTCGGCGATCGTCGCGAACAGTCCCGACGTCGACCTCATGGTCCTGCTGATCGACGAGCGACCCGAGGAAGTGACCGAGATGGAGCGCACCGTGCGCGGCGAAGTCGTGTCGTCGACCTTCGACGAGCCGGCCAGTCGCCACGTCCAGGTCGCGGACATGGTCATCGAGAAGGCCAAGCGCCTCGTCGAGCACAAGCGCGATGTCGTCATCCTGCTCGACTCGATCACGCGACTGGCGCGCGCCTACAACACGGTCGTGCCGAGCTCGGGCAAGGTCCTGACCGGCGGCGTCGACGCCAATGCGCTGCATCGACCGAAGCGATTCTTCGGTGCCGCGCGCAATATCGAGGAAGGCGGCAGCCTGACCATCCTCGCGACGGCGCTCATCGACACCGGCTCGAAAATGGACGAGGTCATTTACGAGGAGTTCAAGGGCACGGGCAACATGGAGATCCACCTGGATCGCCGCATTGCCGAGAAGCGTGTCTTCCCGGCGATCAACATCAACCGTTCGGGCACACGCAAGGAAGAGTATCTGACCGAAGAGGCGGAACTACAGAAGATGTGGATCCTGAGGAAGGTGCTGCACCCGATGGACGAGCTCGCCGCCGTCGAGTTCCTGCTCAACAAGCTGCAGGACACCAAGACCAACGCCAAGTTCTTCGAGGCGATGAAACGCTGATCGCGCTACCCTGGTGAACCAATTGGCAACGTGGGAGCGGCTTTGGCCGCGAATTCGGCCCTGAAGGCCCTTCCACAGCTGGTACTGCAAACGGGGCCCTCTGGGCCCCGTTTTGCTTTGGGTTGCCGCGGCCCCGGTGTGCGTACAATGAAAGCCGCCAAACAACCGGTTCTGGCGGAACGGTCCGTCTAATGAAGGAACCCACGAGGAGATTGCCTCATGGCTGTCTGGCTCGACGACAAACGGCTTGTAAAACAGTTGCTTGCGGGCGACGAGCGTGCCTTCGACCGTTTCTTTGACGAGAATTTTGCGCGCTTGTACCGCTTCGCCTTGTTGCGGCTTTCCGACGATGAGGACGCAGCACGCGAGGTCGCCCAGATTACGTTAAGCAAGGCCGTGCGCAAACTGCATACCTATCGGGCCGAGGCGGCGCTGTTCACGTGGCTGTGTTCCATATGCCGGAACGTGACCAGCGACTGGCTTACCCAGCAAGGCCGTTACCGCGAGCACATTGTCCTGACCGAGGACTTTCCCGAGGTGCAGGCCGCCGTCGATTCGTTGCGGGTGCCCGAGCAAATGAGCCCGGAACGCCACTTCAAGCGGGTCGAGCTGTTGCGGCTTATCCAGGTTGCCCTCGACCGGCTGCCGCCGAAATACGGCGACGTCCTCGAATGGAAGTACATCGAGGAGCACTCGGTGAAGGAAATCGCGACGCGTATGGGTATCGGAACGGAAGCGGCGCAATCGCTGATCGCGCGCGCCAAGCGCGCATTTGCCGAAGTGTATTCGTCGCTGATCGAAGGACTGGAAGGACATAAGAGCGAACTGGTGAAATTATGAGCAAGCCTGAATACGACGCCCTTGAAGAATTGTTGCGGCGCTCGGAACCGCGGCCCATACCTGCCTCTGCCGATATCGCTGCCGCGAAGGCGGCTGTGCGAAAGGACTGGCAGGACGTGGCAGGCGAGCGCCGGACGCAACGGCGCATCCGCACGGTGGCGCTTGCGGCGACTGTGCTCGCAGGCCTTTTCGCAGTGTTCAACGCGGTGCGCACGCCGATCGTCGAGATTGTCCAGGTCGCGTCGATCGAAAAGCAACTCGGTGATGTCTACGTGCTCGGCGAAGATGGGACTTTACGCGAGCTCGAGGATGTGACGACGATACAGAGCGGGCAAATGCTCGTGACCGCCAGCGAGGCCGCCATTGCCCTCGCCTGGGGCGGAGGCGGGTCGCTTCGTATCGATGCAAACACGCGTATTCGATTTGTGAGCGACGTTTCTGCATTCCTCGAAGATGGGCGTGTCTATTTCGATTCGCGGCCCGGGCTCGCAGCCGGCACCGATGCGGGCGGTTCGCCGAATTTCCTGCTCGAGACCGATCGGGGCACTGTAAGGCACGTCGGAACGCAATACATGGTCGAGGCCGATGCGTCTGGACTTGTCGTCAGCGTGCGCGAAGGCGAAGTCGAAATTAAGGCGGGCGTCTATGAAGAACGCGTTTCGTCGGGACAGCAGGCAACGCTGAGTGGATCACGACGGCCCTATGTCCTGTCCATTGATCGTTTTGGCGAACGTTGGGGCTGGATCAGTCGTACGACGCCGGCGCGCGACGTGAACGGCAGGACGCTGCATGAGTTCCTGACTTGGGTCGGCCGGGAAACCGGTCTCGAAATCCGTTACGAAGATGGTGCCGAGGCGATTGCAAAAGACGAAGCCGAACTGGTCGGCACGGTGAGCTCGGCGCCGCTGGACGCGCTGCCGGTGCGCGTCGCCACCGCCGCGCTCGAATACCACATAGAAGAGGGAGTGATCTATATTCGCGAATAGGGGGCACCGGCTACGCGTTCTTCTGGTCGCGTCGCTACTCGTATCGACGGCCGCTGCGGCCGACGAGGGGAACTTTTATGCCGGACGACGCGTTACGGCTGTGCTCGAGGATTTCCGCGACGCGGGGCTCGACATCGCCTACGCGACTAATGTCGTTGCCGACGATCTCTACGTTGCGTCCGAGCCCGACCCTGGCGAACCGCTCGACATCGTGAGGCAGATTCTCGTGCCGCACCGGCTCGTGCTGCGAAGCGACGCCGGCGTCTGGTTCATCGTACCCGAGGAGGCGCCGGCTGCTGTGCGGCCTGAAGCAGGCGCCGACACCGGCGCGGCGGCAGAAGCGCAGCTCGAAAACGTGATCGTGGCGGCCAGCCGTTACGAGATCTCCCGCGACTTCTCGACCTCGCAGTTCTCGCTCGACCGGCGTTCGATCCAGACCATGCCCGATATCGGCGAAGACCCGATTCGAGTCACGCAGCGCCTGCCCGGAACCGCCGCGAGCGGCGCTTCGGCGCGTGCGCATTTTCGGGGCGGAGAGGAGAGCGAGATCGGCATCATGCTCAACGGCAACTGGTTGTTCGATCCGTTTCACATTCGCGACTACCAGAACGTCTTCAGCGCCATCGATGCGCGCGCGATCCAGGGTGTGGAAGTTTACACCGGCGGATTTCCGGTGCGCTTCGGCGATCGTATGAGTGGTCTCGTTCTAATGGATTCGCTCGAGCCCGAAAATGACACGCATAACGAGATCGGCCTGAGTGTATACAATACGTCGTTGCTGACTGCGGGATCTCGCGGCGACACGTCCTGGCTGTTCTCGGCACGCCGCGGCAATCTCGATCTCGTCATCGACCCGATGTTTGGTCAGCCCTCCTACTTCGATGTATTCGGCGAGCTCGCGTGGGAGCTGTCACCCGCCGCGCGGCTGTCGGTCAATGCCTTGTACGCCGACGATTCGGTCGAGCTGGTTCTCGAGACCGATCCCGCCGAGCGCGAGTTCGTCACGAGCGACACGCGCAACGCGCAAGTCTGGCTGCAACTCGCGAGCGAGTGGTCGGACTCACTGGCGAGCAGCACGGTGTTGTCCTTTGTCGACTATTCCAATGTCCGCGTCGGCGTGGCCGATGACGAAGAAAAGATGATCGCGAGCGTGCGCGACCTGCGCGACACACGCCAGATAGGTCTGCAGCAGGACTGGATTTGGAGCCCGTCGGACAGGCACCGCACGGCCTGGGGTCTGCACGTTGTCTACGGCGAGGCCGATTTCGCATACGACGCCAACGCCGAGTATTTCGAGCTGCAGGCGTCCTATGTCGATCGACCTGACGAACTTGTACGCTCGCTGACTGCGAGTCCGGGTGGCGCGAGCTATGCGCTGTATGTGTCGGATCGCTGGAAATTGTCCGACAAGGCAATCCTCGAATGGGGTCTGCGCTGGGACGACCAAACGTACACGAAGCTCGGCTCCGACTCGCAGCTGAGTCCCCGCCTCAGCCTCATGTACCGTATGTCGGAAAACAGCGAGCTGCGCATCAGCGCAGGGCGATATCACCAGTCGCAGGCAATCCAGTCGCTACAGATCGAGGACGGCGTCACGACGTATCATCCAGCGCAGCGCGCCGATCACCTGATCGCGGGGTTCCACTACAGGACTGCCAACGACACCTCGCTGCGTATCGAGGGTTTTTACAAGGACGTCGGCAAGGTGCGGCCTCGCTACGAAAATCTATACGATCCGCTCGGCATCATGCCCGAGCTGCAGCCCGATCGCGTGCGCGTGGCGCCGACGAGCGCGCGGGCGCAAGGCGTAGAAGTCTCCGCGGATCGGACGGAAGGTCCGTGGACCTGGTGGGCGTCGTACACGTTTTCGGAAGTCAGCGATCGCGTGGACGGACATGACCAGCCACGCAGCTGGGACCAGCGTCACGCGCTGCAGGCCGGCTTCGCCTGGCGCAACGAAAAGTGGGACTTCTCCGCCGCGACCAGCGTGCACTCGGGCTGGCCGACGACTTCGCTGAGCCTCGCCGAGGTCGGCATCGACGACGAGGGCGAGCCACTTTACGAAGCAACGCCCGGCCCACGAAACGCCGAGCGCCTGCCGTCGTTCGCGAGCGTCGACGTGCGCCTGAGCCGTCGTTTCGATCTGTCGCGCGGCAGCCTGCTGGCGTTCGTCGAGGTGTCGAATGTTCTGGATCGAAGTAACGTCTGCTGTCTCGACTGGGATATCGACGACAATGGCGAGCTCGAGCGCGGCGTCGATCACTGGATGCCCCTACTGCCGGCGATCGGGGTTCTGTGGGAGTTCTGATCTTCCGTAGCCGCCGAACTTGATGTGATTTCGAGGAAATCCGCCACGTGGCGGATCTTTGACGGTCGTGGAAACGCCTTGAACGGCGGCTCCTGGGGAGACCCGTCAGACGGCTGCTAGAATCGTCGTTGAGCGCTGTTTATCCAACAGCGGACACACCGGCAGAGTTCTTGGTCTGTTCAAGAACTGAGATATTTTGACTACGGATTTCAAAAGTTTTCCCCTGCCCCTGCCGATTAATTGGATGCGGCTTGCAGGAAGATCCTGATGATTCTGACGCTCATCTTTGCTGCCAGCCTGGGGGCGACATTTGTGGCCTGGTATGCCTCTATCATTGTACCGGCCAACACACCGCGTGGAGTTCTCCGTGCGACGATCATCGCTTTCCTGTGCTCTCCGGGAATTCTTATCGGACACGGAGTTGGCGTCGCTCCGAGCCTTTTCGCCTTGTATTTTCAGCCATCGATTTTCACGGTCGCTTCGATACTGATCGTCTGGGTTATTGCTTTGGGCGTAATCTTTGGCGTACCGGCACTGCGCAATGATCGAAGCGAATGGCCGCCGTCGTTCGAGGACATCTTTTTCAGAGCTCATCCAGTCAAGTTTGTCTTTTTCGGCGTCGTGGCGGCCACGTGCATGCAGGCATTCATTGTTGGAGATCAATGGCCTGAGTCGTTGCTGTTGGTTCTCAAGTACGGACTGTTCTTCGCCGGTGCGGTAACCAACCTGGCACTCTGTTACAGGACGGCTCGCTCGAAGCGGTCAGGCCCGTGGGTGACGCCTGCGTATTTTGCTTTGCCGGCGGTGCTGGTTGCTGCGCCTACAGTTGCCCTTATGTGGTACGGCGGCGGCGCGATTGGCGGATTGGTTGGGGCAGGGCGTCGGCGAAGCGCCTGCTGGCTATCCCTCGGGGTCTTTACGCTCCTGTCCGCCAATTCGGCATATCGAGTCTATGCCGCTGCCGTCGCACCAGATCATGTCACGATTGGCGGTGGCGTAGCCGGTAATGCTGTTATGGCCGCGGTTTTTCTCATACTAGGGGTCGCGCCGTGTGCGATGTTGAAGCGTCGGAACCGGGCGAAAGCAAGTGCGATGACTCATGATGGCACGTGATTATCTTCTTGAAAACGTCCTCTATTGGCCGGATGCTGGCGTCAGCCCGGGTCAGACTATAATTTCGGCTACTGACCCATGACAGAGCTTAGATGTCCGCCATGCCCATTCCGCAGACAAGGAGGCAACTCGTCGACCAGATCGAGACCGCCTTCAAGAAGCTGGATGCTGAGCTGCGCGACATCGACACTGAAATGGCCACCAGGCTCTGTGTTGACGATTGGTCGGTGAAGGATTTGCTTGCCGTCCGCTTATGGTGGACACGAAGCGTCTTGAACTGGATCGATAAAGGCAAAAAAGGGCTCATACCAATCACTCCTGCCCGAGGCTACCGCTGGAGTGAGACTCCTCGGCTGAATGCGGCTGTAGTTGAGAAGTCGCAACGAAGACGATTCAAACCTGTCGTTTCCGACCTACGAAGACAGTACAGGCGCCTTCTGGCGACAATTGAAGGCCTGGATGACCAGGAGCTGCTGGAGACAGGCGTCTATGAATGGGCCGGCAATTATCCCATCGCTCGATGGTTATCGATCAACACCACACGCCAATATCAAACGGCTCGTAAGTACATTCGCAGAGTCAAGCGGGAAGCCGGCTACAATGGTCGCTACTGACCCGAACCGGAACGTCAGCACGTAAGGGGAAAATGCAAAATCCAGACACCCTCGGCGTGGTAGGTTGAATCTATGAAACCTACATATTTCGATTTCACCGTCAAAGACCTCGACAAGGCGAAGACTTTCTTTGAGCACGTGTTCGACTGGAGGCTCGAAAAGTTTGACGGCATGCCCTACGACTACTACCGAATCCAGGCGGGGGCCGAGGACGAGCCTGGGATTGATGGGGGGGTCGGCGCGATAGCTGATACTCCAACGGCCGAAGGGAAACCGCTAACCCAAGTGACAATTCCCGTGCCTAGTGTGGACGATTGCATCGCGCGCGTAGAACAAGCTGGTGGCAAGGTCATCGAGCCAAAGATGCCAATCCCGGGAATCGGATGGTTTGCGGCATGTGCCGAACCTGGCGGATTGCTCTTTGGGGTGGTGGAGGCCGATCCCGAAGCCAAGTAGCTCGCCTACGCGCGTTCAAATTCATCGTCGGCTCATGGCTGTAAGCTGACATGCACATGCAAGAAAACCGCGCCCTCATGAGCGCGGCTTTCTCGATGGAGCCGGATGGCTCGCTCCCCTGTTACTGCTAATCGTACCAATTCAGATTGGAATTGGGTCGATTACTCAGCGAGAAATGTTGACTGAACGCGGACTACGCCAGATGATCGGTGCTGGCCGCAATGCGACGGCCCGGAGGGTACGAAGTACCCCGAGGGCACGTTTCCGCGGAAACATGTTTTCAAGGTCGGTCAAAAATCCGCCACGTGGCGGATTCCCTCGAATCTACTTTAAGTTTCGCGATTAGCGTTCTACGCGCGTAGAGCGCCCCGCGGGTGCCTCCTCCTCCAGGCCGAGCGCCCTGGCGACGGACGCGCCGTTCGGGTGGTCGAGAATCAGGCTTTGCGCCTCGTCGCGCACCGCTGCGGACGGGTCCGTCAGCAAGGTCAGGGCCGCATCGAGCGCCGCAGGATCCTCGGCGCCCGCGAGTTCAACGAGTCCGCGTACGCGCATGCGCGCATCCGCGCTGCGCGTCTTCTCGATGGCCGCAGCGACAAAGGGCTCGGCCGGCGGCGCGATCAATTCAACCTCCGTGGGGCCGTCGCCGAACAGGAACAGCCGCGCGCCGTTCTTGTCTTCCACGAGCATATAGCTTTCGTGCTTGTACTTGTCATGGACGCGCTCGCGCAGGGAGTCTTCCGCAGTTGCGTCCAGTGGCAAGAGCAAAGCGAGGCCCGCGAGGGCCCCGCCTTGCAGTATTGCCGGCCAGCTAGTCATCTTCTTCCGTCAGGAAGCAGCTCTCGATGGCTGTCTGATTCCAGCTCTCCTCGCGGACGAGCACTTCATACTTGAACTCATCGCTCTGGTTCATGAACTCGGCCGGAATCGTCATTTCAAAGACATCCGGCGGCACGATGGCGCTGAAAATCGCGGTGAATTCCTCGTCATCCGGCAGCTCGAGATCGGTCTCGACGACCACCTGGTAGTTGACGACAACCAGGCCGTCCGCACTCTGCGGATTGCCGAGGGTCGGATGTGTCATCGTGACCGGTTGCCACCTGATGATGTACTCGTCGCCCGCAATCACCGGAGGGTCGTACGCCGGATCTTCGTCGTCGCATTTCTCCCGCGCTACGGCTGCAATGCCGTTTACGGTCGGGACAGGCGGTGCCGGCATGGCGTGGGTGAGCTCGACCTCATTCTCGATCTCGATGCCATCGAGAGAGATTCCCTCGACCTCGTAGGTACCTTCAGGGAAACGCCTGAAAAAGGTCGTGGGGGGCAGTTCGTCGAATGTCGGTTCTGCGCTCTCGAAGAAGAATTCGGTCAGCCCCTGCCGACGCAGGCGGCTGCGTACGCCGACGCCGAGAATGCGACGTTCTTTAAGGTCCTCGATCTGCAGGCGTTTCCACGGCTCACCGTCGATGAGCGCATGGATGCCGAGGTCACCGTCGGTGTCGTTGAGTTCGAAGAAGATCTCGGCGACGTCCCACTCGATTTCTTCGCCGTTCTCGTCGCCATGCGCATGGTGATACTTGTCGGCAAGTGCGGGGGCTACGCACAATGAGGCGATTCCTGCGCCAAACAACAGGTTACGGGTCTTCATGTTTTTTCTCCTGGCTGCTTTTGGGTAACTCACCCATAAGACGGGGGGCAGCCCGGAAACCGGTCTCGGTCAGCCGGAGTTCTTCTCGTAGACGGGTAGATCGTCCCCGATGGTCAACCAGGGCTGCTTATCTTCCGTCCAGATATGCGCCTTCAGGGCTGGCGCCGACGGATCGTCGAGGCAACTGACTGTGATATCGATATCATCGCCGCGCTTGGCATGCTCGTACGTAATGGACGAACCACACCTGGCGCAGAATCCCCGCGTTACGCCGGGCGACGAGCGGATTGATTGCATCTCGCCATGAGTCAGTCGAAACGTGTTGCGAAGGTACGTTGCCCACGCAACCACGGGCGCACCGGCAGCGCGCTGACAGCTCCTGCAATGACAGAAGCACGCGAAGGTCTCGGGTCCCTCGACCTCGAAGCGCACGGTCCCGCAGAAGCAGCCACCGGCGAGCGTCTCAGTCATCGAAGAACGCGACCTCGCCGGATTCGATCGAATATTCGGCGCCGACGACCTTCAGCTCATCCTCCGCGATGAGCTGTTCAAGAATCGCCGAACCGTATTGCAGCCGTTGCACCGAATACCGTACGTTGGCCGAAACCGCGCCTTGCAGCGTGACTCCACTGGCCAGGAGCGGCTCGACCGCGGGTTTGATGCGCTCGACGATGGCTCGAAGGTTGGGTGAACGGCTCTCCTGCTCGCGCGCAAGTTCCTTCAGCGTCGCCTCGACGGCGCCGCAGTTGCTGTGGCCCAGAACCACGACCAGCCGGCTGCCGAGTTGAGACGCCGCAAACTCGACACTCCCGATTTGTGACGGCGAAACGACATTGCCGGCGACACGGATGACGAACAGGTCGCCAAGACCTTGATCGAACACGAGCTCCACAGGCACGCGCGAGTCTGAGCACGCGAGAATCACGGCGAACGGACTCTGGCCCTCGACGAGTTCGGCCCGACGTGCCTGGCCGATGGATTCGAGTATGTTGCTCTTGCCCGCGACGAAACGACGGTTGCCTGCGCGCAGGCGCTCGAGAGCCTCAGCCGGAGAAATCATGTGCGCACCTTACCACCGCCGCAGGAAAACGGGAGTCCCGGTCGGGAAATGCGACTGTGCCTGCATGAGCTCGACGTAGCCGTCGGTGCCGGAAAGCGCGGCAAAATCGCCGGACGTATTGGTCCTGACCGGCAGCGCCAGCAGTTGCCCGCCCGCGCTCGAAACGAGGCGCACGGGCTGGAAGCAGGTCAGATCGGGTTCGAACGCGACGTCGCTCGCGAGCGTCGCGAATTCGGGCAGCGGGGCGGGTCGCATCGATGCCTTGTCGAGCGCGGGAACGACATATTGCCGGCAGCAGACGAGCGCCGAAACCGGGTTGCCGGGCAACGCGAACACGGCCTTGTCGCCGGGCGCCATGCCGAACCACATCGGTTTGCCTGGACGTTGTGCCACCTTGTGGAAGACGAGTTCGACGCCGAGCGTGGCGAGCACCTCGGGGACGTAGTCGGCTTTGCCCATCGATACACCGCCGCTCAGCACCAGCACGTCGGCTTCGTCGAGGTGCTTGCCGATGCGCCGCTCCAGCTCGGCTTTCTCGTCGACGAGGTGATCGTGACGGCTGTCGCCGTAGCCGTGCGCGGCGAGCATTGCGCAGATCGCGGGTCCGTTGGATAGGCGCACCTGGTGCGGCTCGATCGGCTCGCCCGCGGGAACGAGTTCGTCGCCTGTCGAAATCACGCGAATAGACGGAGACGCGCTGACCGAGACTTCGGTAAGCCCAGCAGATGCGATGACCGCAATGTCGAGCGCGGCGATGCGTTGCCCCGGGCCGAGCAGCTGGTCGCCTTGCGCGTAATCGGAGCCGCGCGCGTGGATGAATTGCCTGGCGGTAGCCTCGTAGCCGGCCTCTATCGTCGCGACGCCGCCCGCGACGGAAATGCGTTCGACGGGGACGATACAGTCGGCGCCGGCCGGCAAGGCCGCGCCCGTCATGATCTCGATGCAGTGGCCGGGCTCGAGGATCAGGGCCGGTTGCCCGGCCATCTGCGTCGCCTGGAGCGGGAACTCCCGCCGGCCGGCGGCGATTTCCGCATGCCGGGCCGCAATGCCGTCCATCATGACGCGGTCGAACGGCGGCTGGTCACGCTCGGCGATCACGGGCTGCCTCAGGATCCTGCCCGTTACCCGGGAGGCGCCGTGTACTTCGGCCGGCAGCACCGGCATCGCCGCCAGGATCGTCTCGAGCGCCTCGACCGTGGTCAGCACGGCTTAAGTCTTTTCGCGCGCGATGGCGCGATGTCCGATATCGCGGCGGAAACAGGCGCCTTCCCAGTCGATCTTGTCGACCGCCGCATAGGCATCCCGTGCGGCTCCGCCGACCGTATCGCCCAGGCCGACGACGCACAGCACGCGACCGCCGGCCGTCGTAATGTCGTTGCCGTCACCCGCAGTGCCGGCGTGGAAGACTTTTTGCGTGTTGCTGTCGGCGACGTCGAGTCCCGAGATGCGCTTGCCTTTCTCGTAGTCGCCCGGGTAGCCGCCGGCGGCCATGACGACGCCGAGCGCCGCGCGCGTGTCCCATACGGTATCGCGTTCGGCAAGTTCGCCCTCGATGGCCGATAGACAAATATCGACGAGGTCGGACTTGAGGCGCGCCAGGATCGGCTGCGTTTCGGGGTCGCCCATGCGGCAGTTGAACTCGATCACCTTTGGCGTGCCGTCCGCCATGATCATGAGCCCGGCGTAGAGGAAGCCCAGGTATGGATGGCCGTCCGCGCGCATGCCCTCGAGCGTCGGGCGGATGACCTCATCCACGATGCGCGTCTCGATCGCCTGCGTGACGACCGGCGCCGGCGAATAGGCGCCCATGCCGCCCGTATTCGGGCCGGTATCCCCCTCGTCACGCGCCTTATGGTCCTGCGAGGTCGCGAGCGGCAGGATAGTCGCGCCGTCCGTGACGACGATGAAGCTCGCTTCCTCTCCGTCGAGGAATTCCTCGACGACGATGCGGGCCCCGGCCTGGCCGAAGCTGCCGCCTTCGAGCATGTCCGTCGCCGCGCGTTCGGCCTCCTCGAGGCTGTGCGCGACGATGACGCCTTTGCCAGCCGCGAGACCGTCGGCCTTGATCACGATTGGTGCGCCCTGTTCGCGAATATGGGCGAGTGCGGGTTCGAGCTCGGAGAAGTTGCCGTAGGCGGCCGTCGGGATGCCGTGACGCGCCAGGAAGTCCTTGGTGAAGGCCTTCGAGCCTTCGAGCTGCGCGGCGGCTGCGGTCGGGCCGAAGCATGGCAGGCGCAGCTCGGCGAATCGGTCTGCGATACCGGCGACGAGCGGCGCCTCGGGGCCGACGATGGTCAGCGCGACGTTCTCGTCCCTGGCGAGCTGCGCGAGTGCCTCGATATCGTCGGACGAGATGGCGACGTTGCGCAGCTTGTCCTCGCGCGCGGTGCCGGCATTACCCGGGGCAACGAGCACTTCATCGACGCGCGGCGACTGCGCACACTTCCACGCGAGTGCGTGTTCGCGACCGCCCGAGCCAATGACGAGTACTTTCATCAGTGGCGGAAGTGTCGCATGCCCGTGAAGACCATCGCCAGGCCGTGTTCGTTGGCGGCCTCGATGACCTCGTCGTCCCGCATCGAACCGCCGGGCTGGATGATGGCCGCGATGCCGTGCTCGGCGGCTGCGTCGATACCGTCACGGAACGGGAAGAACGCGTCCGATGCCATGACGGAGCCAGCGACCTCGAGCCCTTCGTCCGCCGCCTTGATCGCGGCGATCTTCGTCGAGTAGACACGGCTCATCTGGCCGGCACCGACGCCGATCGTCATGTTGTCTTTGCAAAAGATGATGGCATTGGACTTGACGTACCGAACGATGGTCCACGCGAACAGCAGGTCATCGATCTGTTCCGGCGTCGGCGCCTTGCGGGTCACGACCTCGAGCTCGGATTCGCCAACGACGCCAAGGTCCGAAGTCTGCACGAGCAGGCCGCCCGAGACCTTCTTGAAATCGAAACCAGCTGAAGCCGCTCCCACAGTTTGCCAGTCGCCGGTCTCGAGGACACGGACGTTTTTCTTCTTCGAGCAGGCCTCGAGCGCATCGGCGTCGATTGACGGCGCGATGATCACCTCGACGAACTGCCTGTCGACGATGGCTGATGCGGTCGCGGCATCGAGCCCACGATTGAACGCGATGATGCCGCCGAAGGCCGACGTCGGGTCGGTCTTGAACGCCTTCTCGTAAGCCTCGAGAAGCGTCCCCGCTACCGCGACGCCGCAGGGATTGGCGTGCTTGACGATGACGCAGGCCGGTTCCGCGAACTGCTTGACGCACTCGAGCGCGGCATCGCTGTCGGCGATGTTGTTGTAGGAGAGCGCCTTGCCCTGCAGCTGCCTGGCCGATGCCAGCGAGCCGGGAGCGGCTTGCTGGTCGATATAGAACGCGGCGTCCTGATGCGGATTCTCGCCGTAGCGCAATCGTTGCGACACCGTGCCCGAGTAAAGGAAGCGCTCGCCGAGTACGTCGTCGCCGAGGGTCCCCGACAGGTACTTCGTGATGGCCGTGTCGTAACTTGCCGTGTGTGCATAGGCCTTCGCAGCCAGGCGGCGACGGTCTTCGAGCCGCAAGCCCTCGTCCTGTAGTTTCGCGAGCACGTCGTCGTAATCGTCCGGGCTCACGCAGACGGCGACACCGTCGTGGTTCTTGCTGGCGGCGCGAATCATCGCGGGCCCGCCGATATCGATGTTCTCGATCGCGTCGTCGATGGTCGCGTCCGGGCGTGCGATGGTCTGTTCGAACGGGTAGAGGTTGACGACCAGCAGGTCGATCGGCTCGATGCCGTGCTCCTGCATGACGGCCTCGTCGGTGCCGCGGCGCCCGAGCAGGCCGCCGTGGATCACGGGGTGCAGCGTCTTGACGCGGCCATCCATGATTTCCGGGAAACCCGTCTTCTCGGCGACCTCGACGACGTCGAGGCCCGCTTCGCGCAACTGGCGGCAGGTGCCGCCGGTCGAGAGAATCTCGACGCCGAGTCCGGCGAGCCCCTTTGCAAAAGGGATGAGTCCACGCTTGTCAGAGACGCTGACGAGCGCACGTCGTACCTTGAACATGCTTGGCTACCTGGAAAGGGTTACTGGATCAGCGAATACGTCCTGAGCTTCTTGCGCAGGGTACCGCGGTTGATGCCGAGAATGCCGGCGGCCTGGCTCTGGTTGCCGTGCGTGTAGTCCATGACGACCTTCAGGAGTGGCCGTTCCACTTCACCGATGACGAGGTCGTAGAGGTCCCCGGGGCGATCGCCATTGAGCGTCTCGAAATAGGAATCGAGTGCGTCTTCAGCGTGCTTGCAAAGCGGCTTCTTGCTGGTCGTGAATTTCGATTTCGTGATCTTCTTCTGTGCCACTTTGGTCCATCCCCGAAAAGAACTGCTCTGTGAGTCTTATCTGCTCCTGAGCGCTGCCGACGCGCACCACCCGATACCGAAACTCGTCAGCATTCGCGAGATTTTCGCAGTACCAGGTCAGGTGTTTGCGGGCCACCCGAACGCCGGTCGATTCCCCATAAAACCGGTGCAGTTCGTCCAGGTGGCCGAGCATAATAGCACGCAGATCATCGATGCCAAGCTGCGTAGTTTCCGCAGTGGGATCGACCAGCGTGAGCAGCTCGCGGAAAATCCATGGTCGGCCCTGCGCGCCACGTCCGATCATCAAACCGTCAGCGTTAGTTAGGCTCAGAACTTCAAGCGACTTCTCGATTGTGGTGATATCTCCGTTGGCGATAACAGGGATAGAGACGATTTCCTTGACCCGCGCGATCGTCTCGTACTCCGCCGCGCCGCGAAACCGGTCGGCACGTGTGCGCCCATGAATAGCGAGTGCGGTGACGCCGGCCTGTTCGGCAATCCGCCCGATGCGTACGGCATTGCGATGCTCCCGGTCCCACCCGGTGCGGTACTTGAGCGTGACGGGCACATCGACGGCAGCGACGACGGTCTCGAGGATCCTGGCTACGAGTTGCTCGTCACGCAAAAGCGCCGATCCTGCGGCCTTCCGGCAGACTTTCTTTGCCGGACAGCCCATATTGATGTCGATGATCTGTGCGCCGCGGTCGACGCAGGCCCGAGCGGCCGTCGCGAGCTGCGCCGGCTCGGAGCCCGCGATCTGCACGGTGACTGGCTCGGCATCGAGATCGAGGTCCAGCCGATGCCGGGACTTGGGGGTTTGCCACAGGCTCGTGTCGGCCGTCGTCATCTCCGACGTCGTCATGCCGGCGCCGAACGCACGGCAAAGGCGCCGGAATGGCGCATCGGTAATGCCGGCCATGGGTGCCAGTACGAAGGGACTGCCCAGTTCGTACGGGCCAATTCTCAGGGAGTCTGGACTCACGGGAGCCAGTCTACAGGAAGCCGTCTTCCTTGCAGCGTAGCTGGTCACTCGCGGCACGATAGCAGACGCGCAGGCGGAAGCTCGCCGTATTTTCCGGGACGTCCTTTACGAGGATCGCAGCGTCGAAGGTATTCCCGGGTTCAACCAGGCGGCGCGGATCGAGGTTGTCGGCCAGGTACTCGGACGGGTCCAGCGTTACGCTGCCCAGGGGTTCCTCAAACCGGTCAGACAGAGAAACGGCGATGATCGGATAAGGCAAGGCCGTCTGCGATGCGTTGCCGATGCGCGAGGCAATGGCCAGGTTGCTGTCAGCCTCGCCCGTATCGTGCCTGGTCGTTTCGAAGCGCCAGCCCGTCACGTCCCACTCCGGAGACAGCGGGTTCCCAAGCGCGCGATACACCGGGCCGAGGAAATCGTTGAAGGCGGGGATCGTCGCGAGCGAGTTGCGCGCCTGGTGCACGTACTGTCCGCCGAGCAGCACGACGAGGAATCCGAGACCGGCCGCGAGCCTGTACCTGCGCTTGCTTGTCGCGGCCGCCACTTCGTGGGCTTCGCGCTCCGCTCGAGCTGCATTGGCGAGGCTCGCCGCCGCGGCTTCAAAGTCGGCGGCGAACGTGTCGTCGACGACGCTGCCGGTTATCTTCTCGCCTTCCATGATGATCGTCTCGAACCCCGGGGCTGCATCGTCGCGCATAGAGCCTGCAGCGCTGTGGGCGGCTTCCCCTGCTGCCTCGTCGTCCGCTTCATCGAACTCGCCGATCCCGTAGAAGTCCTCGTCCAGCGCATGGGTGTCCGTGCTCGCCAGCTTTTCCGTGGCTTCCTCAGGTGCGGTGACCAGCGGCACGTGGTCGACGTCGTCTTCGCCCGGCTCGATGAGTTCGAGTTGGCCCGAGTCGTCTGCCGCAGTGACAGGCTCGTCGGAGAAATCGGCGATGCTCTCCCATTGCGGCTGTTCGCTGAGGTCGTCGGGAGCATCGATTTCGTCGGCCCGGCTGTCCTCGAGCAGCTCGTCGAGACGACGGACTTCGCCCGAGGCTTCCCGCAGCAGCCTCTCGAGATCGTTGGACTCGCCGTCGTCGCGCGGTTCTTCCCTGAGGGTTTCGAGCTCATCCTTAATCGATGGCTCCGAGAGTTTTCCGGCGATGTTCTCGAATTCGCCGAGAATGTCTTCCCATTCGCCCGGTTGCGTCAGTTCCAGGTCGGCCTGGGACTCCGGCGCGGCCTTCGGCGACGGCGAATCCTGATCCGGCGCACTCGTTACGGGCACCATGGTTGGTTCGTCGTCGATGCCGAAGTCTTCCGGCAGCGGCGTGTTGTCGTCGAACCGCAGCTGGTCGACAGGCGTCTTGGCAGGTCCGTTCGCTTCCTCGGCAAAGATCTCGGGCGCGTCGACCTCGGGCGGTGAGCTCTTCAGGAACTGGTCAACGGGCGTTGGCGACGCCTGGAATATGTCGCTCATGCCCGGCTGGTCTTCGACCTCGACATCGACGGCGATATCGTCGTCTGCCGCGATGCCGAATTCTCCCTCGTCGAGGACGCGCCATTCAATGCCCGTGTCCTGGATGCGAACGTCGGAGCCGGCGAGCTCGTCGAGCGTCTTCAGGAGCGCGACGCTTTGCTCGGACGAATCCGATTCGGGCAGGTCATCCTTTGCTTTCGATTCGGGCTTCAGTTCGGGCAGCCCCCCGCCGGGTTTTTGCCGCGCAGCCGGCTCGGGCATCGACTCGGACAGGAACTCGAGCGCGTTGAACGCGTTGCCGCAGCCGCCGCAGCGAACCTTGCCGGCGGCCTGCCTGAGCGCGTCCGCCGTTACGCGGAATGCTGTATTGCAATCGGGGCACTGGGTGTACATCAGTGCATCAGTCCTTTCGTCTGCCCGTCAATCGCGACCACGTCTGGCCGCCCTGGTCCCGGAAATCGGGTTTCGCAAACTCGATCCAGGTGTCGTACGCCGCCATTACCTCATCGGCTTGTTCACATAATACGCCCGACAGGGCCAGCATACCGCGGTTGGTGAGCCGTGCTGTGATGGAATCGGCAAACTCGACAAGGGGTCCCGCGAGGATATTGGCCAGGACGACATCGAATCTGCCCTCGATGTCCTCAGGTCGTTCGCAGACTGTCACCCGAACATCATTGGCTGCCGCGTTTTCCCGTGTCGCCAGCGCGGCCTGGGGGTCGATATCCATGCCCGTGGCAGACCCTGCACCGAGCTTCAGCGCCGCAATGGCGAGGATGCCCGAACCGCAGCCGTAATCCAGGACCGAGCGACCCTCGAGGTCGACGCCGTCGAGCCATTCCAGGCACAGCGCCGTCGTCGCGTGCGTGCCCGTCCCGAAGGCGAGCCCGGGGTCGAGCCGGACTACCGCACTGCCGGTGGGAGGGCCTTCAGCCCCGGCAGGGCGAAGGCCTGAAGGGTCTCCCTCAGATGCCTGTGTCGGGCAAATCCACAGGCGATCGCCAAAACGCATCGGCCCGAAGTCCTTCAGCCACTCGCGTTCCCAGCTGCGGTCCGGGAGTACTTCGATACACCAGCCGGGCAACGCGTCGACACCGAGCTCGGCCTGCACCCTGGCAGCCAGCGACTCGGCATCGGTATCGCCCCCGAAGAGGCCCGTAATGCAGGTTCTCGACCAAAGTGGCGTCTCGCCGGGACCGGGTTCGAGGACCGGGTCGCTGCCGGCGTCGGACAGCGTCACCGAGCAGGCGCCCAGACGCAGGAGGGCGTTTTCGACGTCGGTGGCATCCAGCGAGTCGAGTTCCATGACGAACTGCAGCCACCCCATCGTTGTTCCGTCAGGTCAGCCCGAGGCGCTTCTCGAGGTAGTGAATATCGGTACCGCCGGCCTGGAACGCGGCGTGCTGGAAGATTTCCTGGTGCAGGGGCACGTTCGTCTTGATGCCCTCGATGACTATCTCGACGAGCGCGTTCTTCATGCGGGCGAAAGCCGCGTCACGCGTTTCGCCGTGCGCGATCAGTTTGCCGATCATCGAGTCATAGAACGGCGGGACCTTGTAGCCGCTGTATATGTGGCTTTCCATCCGAATGCCCGGTCCGCCCGGCGGGTGCCAAACCGTGATGACGCCCGGTGACGGCATGAAGGTCTTCGGATCTTCCGCGTTGATGCGACACTCGATCGCGTGACCGTGCAGCTTGACGTCCTCCTGCTTGAATGACAGAGGCTCACCGCTGGCAATGCGAAGTTGCTCACGCACGATATCGATGCCCGTGATCATCTCGGTGACGGGGTGTTCCACCTGCAGGCGCGTGTTCATTTCAATGAAGTAGAACTCGCCGTCCTCGTACAGGAACTCGAACGTGCCGGCGCTGCGGTAGCCGATCTCGAGACAGGCCTTGACGCAGCGCTCGCCGATCTGCCGGCGTTGTTCTTCGGTGATACCGGGGGCGGGCGCCTCTTCGACGACCTTCTGGTGGCGGCGCTGCATCGAGCAATCGCGTTCGCCCAGGTGAACCGCATTGCCGTGTGTGTCGGCGAGTAACTGGAACTCGACGTGGCGTGGCTTCTCGAGAAACTTCTCCATATACACGACGTCGTTGCCGAATGCGGCACGTGCTTCGGCCTTCGTAACCGTGATCGCCGAGATGAGCGAGGCTTCCGAGTACACGACACGCATGCCGCGACCGCCCCCGCCACCCGACGCCTTGATGATGATCGGGTAGCCGATATCGCGGGCAATGCGCAGGTTTTCGTCAGGATCGTTGCCCAGCGGTCCGTCGGAACCGGGCACGCAGGGCACGCCGGCGGCCTTCATGGCCCGGATTGCCGATACCTTGTCGCCCATGAGGCGAATCGCGTCGGCTTTCGGTCCGATGAACGTAAATCCGCTGGACTCGACACGCTCCGCGAAATCGGCGTTCTCGGACAGGAAACCGTAGCCCGGATGGATGCCGGTCGCGTCCGTGACCTCGGCCGCCGAGATGATTGCGGGCATGTTGAGGTAACTGTCTACGGACGGCGGCGGGCCTATACACACGGTCTCGTCCGCGAGCAGGACGTGCTTGAGGTTGTTGTCTGCCGTCGAGTGCACGGCCACGGTCTTGATGCCCATCTCGCGGCAGGCACGCAAAATACGCAGCGCGATTTCGCCGCGATTGGCGATTAGGATTTTGTCCAACATGAGCGGGCGTCAGCCCGCGCTCTGGTCGATGACGAACAGCACCTGCCCGTATTCGATGGGCTCGCCGTTTTGCACGCGTATCGACTTGATGGCGCCGGAAACGTCGGATTCGATCTGGTTCATCATCTTCATCGCTTCGATGATGCAGAGCGTATCGCCTTCGTTGACACGGTCACCGACCTGTACGTAGGGCGCCGCGCCCGGTGACGCCGCCGCATAGAACGTGCCGACCATCGGGGCTGTGACTTCGAAGCCGTCTTCGTCCGGCGCTTCGGCAGGCGCCGGCGCCTCGGGCGCTGCCACCGGCACTGCGTGCGCAACCGCTGCCGGCGCGTGCGCAACGACGGGCGCTGCCGCAACCGGCGTCCCCGCCGCGTAGCGGCTGATGCGCACGGATTCTTCGCCCTCGGTGATCTCGATTTCGGCGATGCCGGACTCGTCCAGCAATTCGATCAGTTTTTTTACTTTTCGGATATCCATCGTCAGTCCTCGGCTCCTGCGGCGAAGCGAGCGGCAGCCCGCAGCGCCAGTTCGTAGCCGTATGCCCCAAAACCAAACAGGCAGCTTTTCGCGATATCGCTGAAATAGCTGCGCTGCCGAAACTCCTCCCGGGCGAACGTGTTGCTCAGGTGAATCTCGATAAACGGGATCTGTACCGCGAGCAGGGCATCGCGCAGCGCGACGCTCGTGTGCGTGAATGCGCCCGGGTTCAGGATGATGAAGTCGACTCCGTCGGTCGCGGCCTGCTGCACGCGATCGATGAGTACGTGTTCGGCATTGCTCTGGCAGGCGACGAGCGAGTGGCCGAGCTCGCCCGCGAGTGCGACGCAGCGGGCCTCTATATCCTCGAGGCGCGTCGCGCCGTAGACCTCGGGTTCGCGCGACCCGAGCAGGTTGAGGTTAGGGCCGTTGACGAGCAGAAAATCGGACATTTCTGGCCTGATGCACGCAAGTTTGCCGGAGATGGCCGCAATTCTACGCACGTTTCGCAGTGCCAGTCACCTTATTTCGGGTCCTGGCGACGCGCGCGTCGAGAATCGGAGCTGGCTGACCGGCGCCGGCCTAGAGCATGGCCAGGGCGCCGCGGGCCTCGTCTTTGGTGATGTCGGCGTTGTCGAGGCGGGTCAGAATATTGACGACGTCGTCGAGGTGCGACTGGTGCAGTTCACCAATGTAGGCGCCGACGTACTCGCCGTCGCGCGTGACGAACATCGTGAACGGCATGCCGATGAACTCGATGCCGGACCCTTCGGCAACCGCCATCGCGTCCTCCTGGCCGACGAGGACCGGGTAATTGAACGCCGCGTCCTCGGCATACAGCACGACCTCCTCGGGATAGTCGACGGCGATGCCGAGAACCTGGAAGCCGTCCGCGCCGTGCTGCGCCTGGAATTCCTTGAGAAGCGGGATCTCGCGACGGCAGGGCGCGCACCACGTGGCCCAGAAGTTAAGCAGGCGGTGCGTGCCGTCCCACTCGGAAAATTCGCGCGCTTTGCCTTCGAGGTCCGGCAAGGCAAACGCCGGATGTGAAACGGTCTCGAGTTGCGCGGGCACGGTTTGCGCCGGCGCCTCGACCTCGACGGGCATGCGCGCGGCATAGAACAGCGCACCCGCCATCAGGGCGAGCAGTGCGGCGGCGAAGATCAGAGTAACTCGTGACACGATAGAACCTCTTATCTGAGCGCTTTCTCGACATGCGCGGCGAAGTCGGCGGCTTTCATATAGCCGACCACCTCGTAGCCGTGGCGCTGCGCGCCGTCGGTGCCGAAGAAAATAATCGTCGGCGGGCCGAACACGCCGAAGCGTTCGAGCAGGGCCTGGTCGGCCTCGTCGTTGGCCGTGACGTCGGCCTGCAGCCAGACCGTGTTCGACAGTGTAGCCTGCACGGCCTCGTCGGTGAACGTATACGCTTCCATCTCCTTGCACGACACACACCAGTCGGCGTAGAAGTCGAGAAACGCGGTCTTGCCCTGGCGCGATGCCGCGGCGAGTTCGCTGTCGAGATCGTCAATGGTCTTGATGCGCTGGAATGGCAGCTCGTGTTGGGCCTCGGCAAGCACAGTGCCGCCGCCGAAGCCGACGCCTGCGAGCGGTTTCAGCGGATTGCTGCCGCCGGCGAGGGCCCCGAGCAGCAGCACGAGACCGTAAACGATGGCGAGGAAGCCGAAGCCCTTGCCGAGTTTCTGCGCCGCTGACGATTCGCTCGTCAGGGTTGTCAGGCCGCCCATGAATACGCCGGCCATGAAGATCAGCACGGCCCACAGCAGCATCGTGACGTTGCCGGGCAGGATGCGCGACAGCATCCAGATCGCGAGGCCGAGCATCATGAAGCCGAAAGCATTGCGGATGGCGACCATCCACGGGCCGGCCTTGGGCAGAAAGCGGCCCTGCGCGGCGCCGACGAGCAGCAGGGGGGCGCCCATGCCGAGACTCATGGCGAACAGCCCGGCTCCGCCCCGGACCAGGTCGCCTGTCTGTGCGATCACCATCAACGCCGCGATCAGGACCGGCGCAACACAAGCGGTCACGATCAGCGCCGACAAGCCGCCCATGATAAAGGCGCCGACCATCGTGCCGCTCTTCTGGTTGCCGCTGATCCCGGACAGCTTCGTCTGGACGCCGCTCGGCATCTGTAACTCGTAAACGCCGAACATGCCGAACGCCAGGACGACGAACAGGGTCGAAAACAGGATCAGGACCCATGGCTGGTTGAAGGTCGCCTGCAGCTGCATGCCGGCCGCGGCGGCGGCCACGCCGGCCGCCGTGTAGACGATAGCCATGCCGAGTACGTACGAGAGCGCGAGCGTGAAACCGCGCGTCGGAGTGACGTCGTCTCCTTCGCCCGCGATGATGCCTGAGAGGATCGGGATCATGGGCAGGACGCAAGGCGTAAACGCCAGCGCCAGTCCGAAAGCGAAAAAGATCGCGAGTGCCTTCCAGATACTCTCGCCGGTGAGAATGTTTGCGAGTCGCGCCTGTTCGCTCTGCGGGGCGGGCGCATCCGCGGCGGCAGGTAATGCGCCGACCGTCGTTGCCTCGGGAAGGCTCACCGTGAGAACGCGCGTTTGCGGCAGGTAGCACAGGCCGCCCTCGGCACAGCCCTGGTAGCCCAGCTCGAGCTCGAGTTCCATGGCCTCGGGCGTGGCGCGCGCGATCGCGAGCTGTGCGATAAAGCTGTCGAGGTAGACTTCCTGCTCACCGAAGAACTCATCCGTCTTCATCGTGCCTTGCGGCAGGTCCCAGCCGCCGGCCTGCGCGTCATTGTTCAATGCGCGTACCGACAGCTTGCTCTTGTAGATATAAAACCCGGGCATGATGCGTATGCCGACATCGACGGCATTGCCATCGAGGGCGAAGGCCTCGGGAAAAAAGACTTCGTCGGCAGGCGGGAATTCGTTCATGCCCGCGCCGGCCAGATCGCCGAGCTGCAGACCGGGCTCCTGCGCCGCAGCGGCCTGTAAGCTGACCGTCTCGGTCCACTTCTGCGGCGGGTAGCACAGGCCTATATTGTCGTCACAGCCCTGTGACTTGATGATGAGATCCGCCGTCTCCGGTCGCTCCCCGCGGACTGTGTACGGAACCCGGACGAAAAAGAAGTCGCGGTAGATCTCCTGCTTGCCGAAGAACTCGTCCTCGTGGTCGATGCCTCTCGGCAGCTCCGGTTCGCCGAGCACGATCGTCTTGGTGCCGCTTTCGAAGGCGAGCTTGTTCTTGTACAGGTAGGCGTGCTCGTAGATTGACCAGTCGACCTCGAACGCGTCGCTGGCATCGCTGACCACGTAGCGAAAAGCCTCGGTGACCGGCACGAGCTCGTCTTCGGCCGCGGCAGGACCGAATAGGAGCAGGGCCGTCAATACAGCGAGGAACTTGCGCATAGGTTGAGAGAGACCGTCCGGGGGTGCCGATTGTCACCGTTCGGGCCGCTGCTGTCACCGGTGCGGGTCCGATTTTTCGAAGATTCTTCGCCTCGCAGGCTTGAAATTCGGGACTTCATGCCTATCATTGGCACTCGCTGCGGGTGAGTGCTAACAGCGCGATCCCCGAAAACCGACACAATACGGTTTTGAATCAATAGCTTATAGGAGAAAAACACCATGAAGATGCGTCCGCTTCATGACCGGGTAATCGTCAAGCGCATGGAAGAAGAGCGCACGTCGCCCGGCGGAATCGTTATCCCCGACGCCGCAACGGAGAAGCCGATCAAGGGCGAGGTCATCGCTGCCGGAAACGGCCGCTTCCTCGAGAGCGGTGAGGTTCGGGCACTGGATGTCAAGGTGGGTGACAAGGTCCTGTTCGGCAAGTACGCCGGCACCGAAGTCAAAGTTGAAGGCGAAGAACTGCTTGTGATGAAGGAAGACGACATCATGGCAGTCATCGAAGCATAGAGAGGAATCAGATAAATGGCTGCTAAAGAAGTACGTTTCAGCGACGACGCTCGCCAGAAGATGTTTGCTGGCGTGAACGTCCTCGCCAACGCCGTTAAAGTGACGCTGGGCCCCAAGGGCCGTAACGTCGTGCTCGACAAGAGCTTCGGCGCACCGACCGTCACCAAGGACGGCGTATCCGTCGCCAAGGAAATCGAACTCGAAGACAAGTTCGAGAACATGGGCGCCCAGATGGTCAAGGAAGTCGCGTCGCAGACGTCCGACGTTGCCGGCGACGGCACGACGACCGCCACGGTGCTGGCCCAGGCGATCCTGCGCGAAGGCCTGAAGTCGGTTGCCGCTGGCATGAACCCGATGGACCTGAAGCGCGGCGTCGACAAGGCATCGGTTGCGATTGTCGCCGAGCTCGAGAAGCTGTCGAAGCCCTGTGAAGATCACAATGCAATCGCGCAGGTCGGTTCGATCTCGGCCAACGCGGACACGGAAATCGGTGAGATCATCTCCGATGCCATGCAGAAGGTCGGCAAGGAAGGCGTCATCACGGTCGAGGAAGGTTCAGGCTTAGCCAACGAGCTCGACGTTGTCGAAGGCATGCAGTTCGATCGCGGCTACCTGTCGCCCTACTTCATCAACGACGCGAACAGCCAGCAGGTCGAGCACGAGAATCCGCTGATCCTGCTGTACGACAAGAAGATCTCGAACATCCGTGACCTGCTGCCGGTCCTCGAGGCCGTCGCCAAGGCCGGACGTCCGCTGATGATCATCGCGGAAGACGTCGAGGGCGAGGCGCTCGCCACGCTGGTCGTCAACAACATTCGCGGTATCGTCAAGGTCGCGGCCGTCAAGGCGCCGGGCTTTGGTGATCGTCGCAAGGCCATGCTGCAGGACATCGCGGTCCTGACCGGAGGCCAGGTGATCTCGGAAGAGGTCGGCCTGTCGCTCGAGAAAGCCACGATCGACGATCTCGGCGAAGCCAAGAAGATCCAGATCACGAAGGAAAACACGACGATCATCGACGGCGCCGGACGCCCCGAAGACATCAAGGGTCGTGTCGAGCAGATCAACGCCGAGATTGCGGAATCCACGTCGGACTACGACAAGGAGAAGCTGCAGGAGCGTGTCGCCAAGCTGTCGGGCGGTGTTGCCGTCATCAAGGTCGGTGCTGCGACGGAAGTCGAGATGAAGGAAAAGAAGGCTCGCGTCGAAGACGCGCTGCACGCCACGCGTGCTGCCGTCGAGGAAGGCGTCGTACCCGGTGGTGGTGTCGCGCTGCTGCGCGCCGTAGCCGCCATTGGCAACCTCAAGGGCGACAACGACGACCAGGCTGTCGGTATCGCGATCCTGCGTCGTGCCGTCGAAGAGCCGCTGCGCCAGATCGTTCGCAACGCGGGCGGTGATGCGAGCGTCGTGCTCAACGCGGTCGCTGAAGGCAAGGGCAACTTCGGTTACAACGCCGCTACGGGCGAATACGGCGATATGATCGAGGCCGGTATTCTTGACCCGACCAAGGTCACGCGCTACGCGCTGCAGAACGCTTCTTCGGTATCGGGCCTGCTCCTGACGACGGAAGCCATGGTGGCCGATGCGCCGCAGGACGAAGTGGCCGCGCCGCCGATGCCTGACATGGGTGGTATGGGCGGTATGGGCGGCATGATGTAGGCTGCGCCTGTAATCGCAGTAAATTAGAAGCCCGGCCTCGTGCCGGGCTTCTTTTTTGGGGAAATGCAATGAACTGGAACGAGATCGCGTCCGTCGCCGTGACGCTTTTCTTTATCATGGACCCGCTTGGCAACGTGCCCGTGTTCAATGCCATCCTGTCCGGGTTCGACAGCGCGAAGCGTACCCGGATCATGGCGCGCGAGTTGTTCCTTGCGTTGCTGATCCTGTTCATGTTTCTGTTTGCGGGCAACGCCGTGCTCGGCTTTCTCGGGCTGAGCCAGTCGTCGCTCAGTATTGCGGGCGGCATCCTGTTGTTCATCATTTCGCTGCGCATGATCTTCCCCAGGACCACGTCGCGCGATGAGATCGAGGGCGCCGAGGATCCGTTCCTGGTGCCGCTCGCTGTACCGATGATCGCCGGGCCGTCGACCATCGCCATCCTGATACTGCTCGGCTCCAGCCAGCCGGATCGCATGTTGGAGTGGAGTGTCTCGCTGCTGCTGGCATGGGTTGCGACGATGATCCTGCTGGTCGCGTCGCCCTACCTGATGCGCGTGCTCGGCAGGCGCGGTGCGCGCGCGCTCGAACGGCTCATGGGCATGATTCTCGTGATTCTGGCAACGCAGATGCTGCTCAACGGGATTCGCGATTTCGTGGTCAGCTTGCCTACCGGCACATAACGAGCGAGGTCCGGCATCGGCCGTTGATTTGTTTCGGCGTTAGAATGGCACTTCAGAGGAGGTGCTCATGCAGGTTTTCGTTGTTGCGGTTACGGTGGCGCTGGTCGTCTCGTTCATGTGCTCGATCTTCGAGTCGGTGCTGCTGTCACTGAGTCGGGCTCAAATCGAGGGGCTCGTGCAGGAAGGGAAGCCGTCCGGCAGGATCCTCAGGACGTTCAAGGAACGCATCGACATCCCGATCTCGGCGATCCTGATCACCAACACGGCTGCGCACACCATCGGCACGGCCGTCGCCGGCGCAAGCTACGCGAATGTCTTCAGTGCCGAATCGCTGTGGATATTTACGGTCGTGTTCACGATCGTCGTGCTGCTGTTTACCGAGATCATTCCAAAAACGCTCGGCGTCGCCTATGCGAGACGCCTGGCCAAGCCGGTCGCGTACGGTATTCGCGCGTTGGCCGTCATGTTCCGCCCCCTGGTCATGGCCACCGAAGCGGTGTCGCGATCGATTCGTGGCAGGGAAGCCGGGCCCGTGACGTCGCTGGACGAGATCCGCCTGCTCGCGACGATCGGCAAGAGCGAAGGCGTCGTCGGGAAGCAGGCCGCCGAGATGATCATCGGCGTGTCGGAACTGCGCAAGCTCGAGGCCATGAACGTCATGGTGCCGCGCCAGGAGGTCGAATTCCTGTCGCACGATGATGCGCCCGTTGCCGTACTCGAGAGGATCAGGAAATCGGGCTACAGCCGCTTTCCTTACACGCCGTCCGGCGACCTCGACGACGTCGTCGGCATCGTGTTCGCCAAGGAGGTTCTCGCGCAGCTCGTCGAATCGCCTTCGGACACGATCCGCTGGCAATCCCTCGTCCACGAGGCCATTGTCGTCCCCGAGACCGCCGGGCTCGAGTCACTGCTTAAGACGTTCCGCCAGACGCGTCGGCACATGGCGCTGATCGTCGACGAATACGGTGACTTCCAGGGGATCGTCACGCTCGAGGACGTCATCGAAGAGGTTGTCGGCGACATTTTCGACGAGTCGGACCTGCCCAGCGACGACCTGTGGCAGCACGCTGACGGGACGATCCGGGCCTTCGGTACCGCGGAACTGCACCGTCTGTGCCGGATTCTCGGCGTGGCATTGCCCGACGACATCGAAGTGGCCACCGTGGGCGGCCTGCTGAACGAGTCGCTCGGCCATATCCCACGGCGGGGCGACGCGCTAGAGTGGCGCGGAAACCGCCTGACTGTCCTTTCCGCGAGTCCGCGCGGCGCCGAACTCGTGTCAATCCGGAAAATCGACTGACGGCCTGATACCTGTCAATGCGCGGAATACCGAATTGTTAGCAATTCTTAACGGCGTATAAGTGGAACGCTGGCTGAGGAAAGCCAGTGTTGTACGGGAAGGAGGTGAGTCAAGTGTCAATCCTGCGCAAAATCGAACCCCGCAAAGGGGTAATTGACGTAAGACGGACTACGCCTCTCACCCACAGCATGGAGGAGTTCTTCGAGGACTTCCCACCACGCCGCTGGATGGAGACGTTTGAGCCTCTTGGATGGAAGCGGCCGATTGACATCGATTATGAGCGGGCATTCCGCCTCGATGTCATTGATCGCGATAAAGAGCTCATAGTCCGTGCCGAACTGCCCGGCGTCGAAAAAGAAGACGTCACGGTCGAGATTGCAGGCGACCGCCTGTTGATCGAGGCCGAACGGAAGTTCGAGGAAGAGGAGGAAAAGGAAACCTTCTATCGGCATGAAGTCGGCTACGGCAAGCTGGTACGCACAGTTGCCCTGCCGGACGAAGTGGACGCTGACAAGGTCCAGGCCGAACTGAAGGAAGGTATCCTGAGTATTCACCTTCCGAAGATCCGGGTGGCGGAAAAACACACAGTGAAAGTTGCCTGACGAAGTAGCTGTGTTGTGATTACCGGGGCGACTTGCCATGGCCGCCCCGGTTTTTATTTAGGGGACAGTCACCTTAACTCCAAGAGTTAAGGTGACTGTCCCCTTTTTCACTGTCCCCATCGTCGTGAATGGGCGATGCGCGCGCCCAGCAGGATCGCGAGAATCACGGCGTAGATCATCGGCTCGAAGGCATCGAGCTTCACCTGCCACCAGTAGTGCCAGACGCCGAGAATGGCGATCAGGTAGACGGTATTGTGCAGTGACTGCCAGCGCTTGCCGAGGCGGCGGCGCATGCCGTTCGTCGAAGTGGCCGCCAACGCGACAAGCAACAGCAGGGCGACGACGCCGATCGTGATGAAGGGCCGCTTGACGACGTCCTCGAGGATTGCGGACATCAGGAGGCCCTGGTCGAGCACGAGCCAGGTCAGGAAATGCAGGGCGACGTAGAAGAACGTGAACAGCCCGAACATGCGCCGGAAGCGCTGCAGCCAGTTCCAACCCGTGATGCGCCGCGCCGGCGTCACCGCGAGGGTCAGCATGACGAAACGCAGGCCCCAGTTGCCGAAGCGGTCGAGTATTTCCTCGACCGGATTGGCGCCGAGACGCCCGGTGATCCCGAACGTATCACCCGCGACAAGGGCGAACGGCACGAGGCAGGCAAGGAACACGAGCGGCTTCCAGATCAGCCGGATTTGCGTCAGCGTGTCCAACGGGCCCTAGAAATTGCGGCGCAGGTCGAGACCCTCATACAGGTGCGCGACGTGCTCGCCATAGCCGTTGAACATCAGGGTTTCCTGTTTACTCGCGAAGACGCCGGCACCGATGCGGCGCTCGCGCGCCTGGCTCCAGCGCGGATGCGCGACCTTCGGGTTGACGTTGGCATAGAAGCCGTACTCGCGGGGTTGCGCCTCGTTCCAGCTGCATGGCGGCTGCTTCTCCGTGAAGCGGATCCCGACGATGCTCTTGATGCCCTTGAAGCCGTACTTCCAGGGTACGACGAGCCGGATCGGTGCGCCGTTCTGGTTGGGCAGGACCTCGCCGTAGAGTCCCACGGCAAGGATCGGCAATGGGTTCATGGCCTCGGCAATCGTCAGGCCTTCGCGATACGGCCAGTCGAGCACGCGCCTGCGTACGCCCGGCATGCGCGTCGGGTCATTGAGGGTCTCGAACGCGACGTACTTCGCGCGCGAAGTCGGCTGCAGGTGCTTGACGACCGAGGCCAGCGAGATGCCGACCCACGGGATGACCATCGACCACGCCTCAACACAGCGCATGCGGTAGATGCGTTCCTCGAGATCGAACGGCCGCATAAAGTCATCGAAGTCGAACGTCCCGGTCTTCTCCGCGTGGCCCTCGACCGTGATCGTCCAGGGTCGCGGCTCGAAGTCGCGGGCATAGACGACCGGGTCGTCCTTGCCGGTGCCGAATTCGTAAAAGTTGTTGTAGGTCGTGATGTCGTCGTAACTATTCGGCGTCGCGTCCGTGCTGAACGCGCTTTCGCGAACGTCAGGCAATCTGGATCGCCGTTCTTCGGGGACGATGGCGCCGAGCGCGGCGGGCGCGAGCAGCGTGCCCCCTGCGATCGCGCCGGCCTGCATGAACTGGCGACGATTCAGGTAGTTTTCCCGGCTCGTGATTTCGGACGGACGAATGTCGGACGGTTTGCGGATCAGCAACGCGGCTCTCCCTTGCGAGTTCACACCTAAAGACCGGTCAAGCCGCGCAAATATTGCACATTTGGCTCGATGCAGGGATGCTCGTTACATCTTGATTCAAGAGACGCCTCCGTGACGGCCAATCGACTGCTTCCCGCCTACTATGCCGCGACGCTGGTGTTTCTCGTCCTCGACTACGCATTCGGGGTCAACGTGCGCTTGACGTTCCTCGAGCCCTGGCCACAGGCTCGCGCCGGGTACTACGGCTTTTGCTTCGTTTGCCTGGCGCTCATGTGGTGGCGCCCGGCCTGGATCGCGCTGATCGGCTGTTTCGAGTCGCTGGTCACCCTCGTTGCGCTGATTTTCGGCATGGCGATACGCGTCATGATCCCA
>JABDQH010000083.1 GCA_013042375.1 Woeseiaceae bacterium | reverse complement strand
TTGAATTTACGCTGGACCGCCATTAGGCGAGATGACGGAGTTCACAGAATTATGTCAAGAGTGTAGAAAAGCAGACGCTGAAATATGGGCAACCGAGATTTACGTGCCTGAGCGGCCGCTTTGCTCTCGAAAGCAGCCGGTTATCTGGTGCTAGACTCGGTGGCTGGTGCTGACCCAAAGCGGACTGTTGAGAGGCAGAACAAGAAATATGCCAACCACCTCCCATTGGCTCGCCGCCTTCGGCATATGGACCTGTATGGTATTTGCGGGCTTTTGCAGCCCTGCCGTCGTTGCGGAGCACGAACCAAACATCGAGCTTCAGAATGGCACTTGGTTCAATGGAACGAATTTTGAGTCGGGAACTCGATACATCGTCGGCGACTCCTTGGTCAGCACTAAACCCGACTCCATTAGTGAAAGGATAGACTTGGAGGGCGGATACGTAATACCGCCCTTTTCAGATGCGCATACTCATCGCCCTGCCACTACTGACCGTATTCTTAGTGACAGCCAGTTCTTCCTTGATGCCGGCATCTTTTACATCATGAATCACGGCAACATTTCACGATACTCCGAGAGTTTCCGTAGTGCGCTGGCGTCGGCAGGCACCGTTGATGCGGTTTTTTCGAACGGAATCGTCTCGTCGCCTCAGAGCCATAGCGTCGAGCTTTGGCAGCGTCTGCATGCACGCGGTGCCTTTCCTGACATCGAAGAGCACGAATTGGACGGCGAGGCGTACTTCGTGATTGAGACGGCCGCTGACTTGCTTGAAAAATGGCCGCAAATCGAGGCGACGCGACCCGACTTTGTGAAGATCATGCTCCAGTTCAGCGAAGAATATGAGCAGCGAAGAATCGATCCTCATTACTTTGGGCTTTCGGGTGTAGATCCGTCGCTAGTGGACGACATTGTCGACAGAGCACATGCGGTGGGCCTGCGAGTCGCGGCGCATATAGAAACAGCTGAGGACTTTCGCCTAGCCGTAGCAGCCGGCGTTGACATCATTGCTCACTTGCCGGGCTACGACATTGGCATCAACGACGACGTCAATCGTTATCGACTCATCGAAGATGACGCAGTCGCCGCAGCAGAAAATGACGTTGTTGTTCTCACGACAACGCTGCTGAGTGAGGATCGATCAGAAGGTCACGAAGCGAAATACAGCAGAATGATGCAGAACCATAGAGAGAATTTGCGTTTACTCAGTCAAGCGGGGGTCAGACTGGGGATTGGGAGTGATCAGTTCAGCAAGCATGCAGTCGATGAGCTGATGCATCTGGATACTCTCGGTTTGTACGACAACGCGACCTTACTTAGGATGATCTGTGTAGTCACGCCCAAGGCGATTTTCCCAGATCGGCGTATAGGCCAGCTTGTAGACGGTGCCGAGGCCAGCTTCCTAGTGCTTGAGAATAATCCGCTCGACGACATTGCCGCCGTTCGGGAGATCCGGCTCCGAGTCAAAAGTGGTGCAATTCTAGGTTCGGAATAGGGCAAACAGCCTGCCACAAACCTGTTTCCTTCGTCTGCTTCTGGCCGAATGCAGCCGGCCATTTCAGCCGGAATCTCGCCGCTCTAACGACCGGTCTCGGCCAAAGCAGCCGCTCACCATTCCCCCGAGTTCTCCATCGACGCCCACGGCTCCTGCGGCGGCAGCGCATCGCCTTTCTGTAGCAGCTCGATCGAGATGTTGTCGGGCGAGCGCACGAACGCCATGTGGCCGTCGCGCGGCGGGCGATTGATCGTGACGCCCGCGTCCATGAGCTTCTGGCACAGTGCGTAGATATCGTCGACCCGGTAGGCGAGGTGACCGAAATTGCGGCCTTCCCCGTATTCCTCGGGATCCCAGTTGTGGGTCAGCTCGACCTGCGCGTCCTCGTCGCCGGGCGCGGCCAGGAAGACCAGCGTGAAGCGCCCCTGTTCGCTGTCCTTGCGCCGCAGTTCGATGAGCCCGAGCTGGTTGCAGTAGAAGTCGAGCGACTCGTCGATATCGCTGACGCGTACCATCGTGTGCAGGTATTTCATCGTCTTGCTCCGCGCGAAATGTCAGCCCACAATGTTGGTCGATTCTCGCGCTCCAGGCAACATGAAAGACATTCGTACAATAACCCTCGATCTCGACGACACGCTGTGGGAGATTCACCCCGTGATCCGGCGGGCCGAGCTGCGCCTGTACGAGTGGCTGGGCGATAACTATCCGCGCATAACCGAGATGTTCACGCTGGAGGCGACGCGCGAGCTGCGCGCGCGCGTGCTCGAGCGCCACGCGGACCGGGCGCACGACCTGACCTTCCTGCGGCAGACGATCCTGTCCGAGATCGCGACGGCTGCGGGCTATACCGAGTTTCTCGTCGAGGAAGCGTTTGCGGTGTTCGACGAGGTGCGCAACGACGTCGACATGTTTCCCGAGGCACGGCCGACGCTCGTCGCCCTGCGCGAGCGTTTTACGCTGGTCGCGCTGACCAACGGCAACGCCAACCTCGAGAAGATCGGTATCGCCGATCTCTTCGACGCGCACATCAATGCCCAGATGGCGGGCGCGGCGAAGCCGGAGCGACCGATCTTCGACGCCGCGGTAGAGGCGGGCGGCGCGAGCGCGGCCCAGACCCTGCACGTGGGTGATCATCCGTGGTTCGACGTGCACGGCGCGCGCCAGGCGGGGCTGCGCACGGTCTGGGTTAATCGCAGCGAACAAGAGTGGCCCGACGAATACGAAGCGCCCGATGTCGAGGTGCGGCACATCGGCGAGCTGCTGGAGCTGATGCGTTGAGCAAGCCGGAACATCCGCTCATCCTGTTCGTGCCGGGCCTGCTGCCCAAGCCCGAGCCCGCGATTCACCGCGAGGCCCTGTTGCGCTGCCTGCTGACCGGCGTGCGGCGCGTCGACGCCGGGGTCGCCGACACGATCGAGGCCGCGCCAGCCTCCTTCGATCTCGTCGCCTGGACCTACGACTTCTACCTCGAGCATCGCGACTTCGAGCTCGATCGCGCCGGCGTCGACGCCGTTATCGAGCAGACCGAACCGAGTGAAGCGGACATTGCCGAAGCGACGTCCCTCGGGCGCCGCTTCACCCGCTGGTTGTACCTGCTCGGCGATCTCGTGCCGTTCCTGATTCCACACCTTGCACCCGAGAAGGTCGAGGTGCACCTGCGCGACCTGATGCGCTACGTCGGAGACGAGAACGGCATCGCAGCGCACACGCGCGAGATGCTCAAGATGCGCCTGCGCGCCGCCGACGAAGGCGGCCAGCCCGTTCTGCTGATCGGCCACAGCATGGGCTCGGTCATTGCGTGGGACAGCCTGTGGGAGCTCAGCCACAGCGGCCGCGATAACCTGCGGCTCGACACCCTATTGACCATGGGCAGCCCGCTAGGCCAGCGCTTCCTGCAGGAGCGAATCAAGGGTGGCCGCGAGACGGGGCGCGACCGCTATCCGGGAAACGTGCGCCGCTGGAAAAACATGGCGGCGCTCGGCGACCTGACGTCGCTCGATCGGCGCCTCGCCGACGATTTCAGGGAGATGCTCGAGCTGGGACTCGTCGATAGTATCGAGGACGAGCCGCTACTGACGTACTTTCATTACGAGGGCGAGCTCAACGCGCACTCCGAGTACGGGTACCTGGTGCACGAGAAGACCGCGCGCACCATCGTCGAATGGTGGCGCGGTCATGCAGGCTAGGATCCGTTCGCCTCGAAATTGGGCTTGATGACGATGTCGATGCGGCGGTTGCGTGCGCGGCCCGACTCGGTCTCGTTGCTCGCGACCGGGCGCGTCTCGCCGTAACCCGTCGCAATCAGGCGGTAGGTCGGGATACGCATCGCGTTGATCATGTACTGCATGACCGACTCGGCGCGTTCCTGCGACAGCTCCTGGTTCAACTCGTCACCGCCGTGTGAATCCGTGTGGCCCTCGATGATCAGCTCGCTGCGCGGGAACACGTCGATGGCCTTCTCGACCTTGGCCAGCAGGTCGAAGTTCTCCGGGCGTATCTGCGAGGCACCGCTGTCGAAGCTCAGGCCGACGAGCCGCAGGATGACGTTGTTGCCCTCGCGGAACACGCGCGCCTCATCCGAGGTGAACATCTTCTCGACCCGCACGAACTGCTCCTTGACCCGCTCCTGCGCTTCGAGGCGCTGGATCAGTGCCGCACGCTCGGCCGTCGCGCCGCCGAGGCGCTCGTCCAGCGCGCGCAGCTCGTCTTCCATGTCGGCGATGCGCACCTCGTTCTCGGCCTTGTCCTGGCGCAGGGCCTGCAGCTCGTTCTGAAGGTTTTCGAAGTAGCTGACGAGCTCGGCCGTCAGCGTGTCCGGGCCGGTTTCCATGTCGGGCACGATGTCGGCGACGCCGGCGATATCGCGCAGCGACGCTTCCCACTGCAGCACCAGCTGCTCGGCGGTCAGGTCCCGGTCGCGCACCTTGCGGACGACTTCGGACAGGTAGAGCGCGTGCTTGGCCTCGTAGTTGGCCTGGCGCGCGAGGCTGCGCGGCAGGTCAGTGTCATAGCGGTTCTCGTTGAGCTCGCGCTCGGCGTTGGCGAGCAGGCTCTTGGCATTGCCCAGCGTGATCGGCGCGTAGCGGCCGACGCGGGCGCGGTCGGCATTGGCCAGCAGCCGGCGCGTTTCGGCGAGATACTCTTCCTTGATGGCCATGAGCTCGGCGTCGCGATACAGGCCCGTCGCCTCGATATCACGCCGGCTGGCGCCCTTGAGGTCGCCGCGCTCGAGATAGCGGATCGCTTCACCGAACTTGCGTTGCGCCTGCTCCCAGAGTTCCGGCGCGAGGTCTTTGGCGCGCGCATTGGCTGCGTCCTGGCGGCTCTTCAAGACCTGCGCGAACTTGGTGCGCGCGAGCTTCGCCTTTTCTTCGGCCTCACGGAAGTAACGCGTCGCGTCGGCGGCGTTGTCGCGCACGTATTCGATGTTGCGGCCCCGCCGCAGCAGGTCCTCGGCGTCTTCGTACTCGCTCATGCCACGTTCCCAGGCACGCGGTGCGAGCAGGCTGGCATCGGCGGCCTCGGCCGCGGCTTTGGCGGCATCGGCATCCTTGAAAAAAGTGGCACGCAGTTCGTCCTGCGCCAGTGCCTGGCCGGCAAACAACAGTGCAAGCGCCAGGATGGCGCGTAGAAAATTGGTTTTCGCAACCATGGGTCTTCCTCAGTGTGCTGGTCCGAAATCCGCCCAAGCGAAGGCAGATGCGGCCGATGTTACATATTGGGCACTCGCAAAACTGTGCGGTGCGTCGTCAAGTACCGGATTTTACGTCAAAAAGCACGAAGTCCGGCGAAATTGGTGACTTTTGTCAAGATTTTTAACATTGCAGGGCTTTTTGCCGCGATTTGTGCTCTGTATCACGGTCGCCGATCTGGTCCATAAGTAGTCTTTAGCTATGACCGCAAAGTACTACACGCAGTTCGTATTGACTGACGCCGAGTATCAAGGCGGCAACGAATTCTGCGGTGTGGTGGAGCTGAGCCAGCCGATGGCCCAGGACTCCGACAAGCGCGATATCGAGGCTATTCTCGCCAGGGATCTGGACCTTTCGCAGAGCGCGGTCCGCCTGGTCAGCTGGTCGCGATTGCACTGAATCTGGCTTCTGGCGTCGCTAATTATTTCCCCCTGACTTTCCCGGCTTCGGCCGGGATTTTTTTTGTGCGACAATTCGGCTTCCGAAACACTGATTCCAGGACCCGATGAGCAAGAGCGGCACCAAGTACAGGACCGACGCCGGATTCACGGCGATCAAGAATGGCCAGAAAAGCGGTCGCGAGACCGCACCCGCAGTACGCGGCGACAAGCCGAGGTGGCTGCGCGCGAAGATGCCGTCGGGCAAGGGTTACTCGGGTACGCGCCAGATCGTGCACGAACACCGCCTGAGCACCGTGTGCGAGGAGTCGATGTGCCCGAACATCGGCGAGTGCTGGAACGCGGGAACCGCAACGATCATGGTGCTCGGCTCGGTGTGCACGCGAGCGTGCCGTTTCTGCGCCGTCGACACGGGCAACCCGAAAGGCTGGCTCGATCGCGAAGAGCCAAAGAACGCGGCCCGCGCCGTCGAGCTGATGGGCCTCGAGTACGTCGTCATCACGTCGGTCGATCGCGACGATCTCGCCGACGGCGGCGCAGCGCATTACGCCGAGTGCGTGCGCGAAATCAAGGCCCTCAATCCACATACGGCCGTGGAGGCGCTGACGCCCGACTTCGACGGCGTGCGCGAGCATGTCGAGATGGTCGTCGACTCCGGGCTGGAAGTGTTCGCGCAGAACGTCGAGACCGTCGAGCGCCTGACCCATCCGGTGCGCGATCCGCGCGCGGGTTACGACAAGACCATCGGCGTCCTGAAGCACGCCAAGGCGCATCGGCCGGACGTCCTGACCAAGACGAGCCTGATGCTCGGCCTCGGTGAGCGCGACAAGGAGATCCTGGCGACCATGGACGACCTGCGCGCGGCCGATGTCGACATCCTGACGCTCGGCCAGTATCTCCGGCCGACGCCGAATCACCTGCCCGTCGACCGCTACGTATCGCCTGAGGAATTCGCGGCCTATCGCGCGGAAGGGCTGGACCGCGGCTTCCTCGAGGTCGTCGCCGGACCGATGGTGCGCTCGAGTTACCGCGCCGAGCAGGTGCTGCAAAAGAACAACGTCGGGCTGGCTGCAGAGCATGGCTGAATTCTTCGCCGACTACGGGTTGTTCCTCCTCAAAGCCATCACGATTGTGCTGGCGATCCTGGCTGTTATCGGGGCCGCCGCCGCCGCGCAGAAGAAGGCGGCGCATGAAGGCCTCGAGGTCGAGAACCTCAATAAGAAGTACCGCAAGCTTTCGGACACACTGCTGCACGCGGTGTCCTCGCGCGATGAGCGCAAAAAAGCCGCCAAGGCGCGCAAGAAAGAGGACAAGGCAAGCGACAAGGCGCCGTCGGGCAGGCCGCGCAGTTTCGTCATCGATTTCAAGGGCGATCTCAAGGCGAGCGCGGTGACTTCGCTGCGCGAGGAGGTCAGCGCCATCCTCGATGTCGCAAGGGATGGCGACGAGGTCATCCTGCGTCTCGAAAACCACGGCGGCATCGTGCACGAGCACGGGCTGGCGGCTTCGCAGCTCGTTCGCATTCGTGATCGCGACGTCCCGCTCGTGGTCTGCGTCGACAAGGTGGCCGCGAGCGGTGGCTATCTCATGGCATGCGTCGCCTCGAGGGTGTGCGCGGCGCCGTTCGCGATCCTCGGTTCTATCGGCGTGCTGGCGCAGATCCCGAACTTCAATCGCATGCTCGACAACAAGGGTGTCGATTTCGAACAGGTAACGGCCGGCGAGTACAAGCGCACGGTCACGATGTTCGGCAGGAACACGGACGAGGACCGCGCCAAGCTCAAAGAGGAACTCGAGGACGTGCATCTGTTGTTCAAGGATGCCGTCGCGAAATACCGGCCCGACCTCGATCTCGACAAGGTCGCGACCGGCGAGCACTGGTACGGCACGCGCGCACTCGAGCTGGGCCTGGCGGACGAGCTCAGGACGAGCGACGAGCTGCTCGCCGAAAAGGCCCGGGAGCGCGACCTCTATTTCGTGTCCTACAAGATAAAGCCGACATTGCAGAAGCGCGTGATCGCCAATGTCGAGAACGCGCTCGAGCGTGCCGACGCGGCCGGCTGGCGGCGCAAGTTCGAGTCGCGCCTGCCACGCTAGCGACGGAACCCGCCTTGGGCGCTGTGGTCAAAACCTGCGCAGGTTCCGGCCCTGCCGAGACGCTATAATCTCGGCCACGTACCAAGGAGTGCCCATGCGCCAGTTTCGTGCCCGTCTGCTGATTCCGTTCGCCGTCACGGCATTATCCCTCGTCGCGTGTTCGTCGCAGCCGACCTCGACGACGCGGGCGGAGATGGAAGCGCAGGCGTCGGCGGCGTTCAATCGCATGCGCGCCGATGTGCCGCTCGTAACCGATCGGCCGACCATCGATTTCGTTGCCTGCGTTTCGCAGGCCGTCGTCGATGTGCTGGAACCCCCCTACAACGACATAGACTGGGAGCTCGCGATCTTCGAGGCCGATTCGGTCAACGCGTTCGCGATGCCGGGCGGAAAGATCGGCGTTTTCAGCGGCATCCTCAAGGTCACGGAGAACGAGCACCAGCTGGCGGCCGTCATCGGCCACGAAATCGCGCACGTCACCTTGAATCACGCCGGGGAGCGCGCCTCGCGTGCCGGGGGGTTCGCGAACTTCGGGATCAACGCACTCGCTATCATTCTGGGCGGCGGCTACACGGGCGCGACCTACACGGCGCAACAGGCGCTGTACGCGGGCGCGACCGTCGGTATTACGCTTCCATACAGCCGCGGCAGGGAGACCGAAGCCGACACCGTTGGCCTCGACTACATGGCGCGGGCGGGATTCGATCCGCGTGAATCGGTGCCGCTGTGGCAACGCATGGCCGAGGGCGCGGGTAACGCGCCCGCGGAGTTCATGTCGACGCACCCGGCGCCCGATACGCGTATCGAGAACCTGATCGGCTTATGGCAGGAGACGCTGCCCCTGTATAACGAGGCGGTCGCCGAGGGGCGCAATCCCGACTGCGGCGGCCAGAGCCCGCGCTACGTGAAAGATCTCAAACCCGAGAAGAAGGCGAATTGACCGCCCGTCGCGCAGCCTTGCTGTTGCCGCTGCTGGTGCTCGGCGGCTGCGCGGCCCTCGACGATCTGTGGGCGCCGGCTGTGCCGCTCAATGAGCGCCCCGTCGAAGAGCCGCTCGACCCCAACACGTTCCTGATCGAGGCGCCGGGCCAGGGCGTCGTCGGCGAGCCGCAGATCGTGTTTGCGTCCGACAGCGACACGCTGTCTGATCTCGCGCGCGCCTACGGACTCGGGTACGACGAAATCGTCGCGGCGAATCCCGGCGTCGACCCCTGGCTGCCCGGCGCGGGGACGCCGATCCTGCTGCCGACGCAGTACGTGCTGCCAGACGTGCAGCGCAGGGGCGTCATTCTCAATATCGCGACCAAGCGGCTGTTCTTCTTCCCGCAGGCAGTCGATGGCGAGCCGCGAGAGGTGAAGACCTATCCGATCGGCATCGGCCGTGTCGGTTGGGAAACGCCGCTCGGCGAGACGGCCGTGGTAGCCAAAGCGAGGGATCCGCAGTGGTTCGTACCGGCGACGGTGCGCAGGGAGCACGCCGAGATGGGCAATCCCTTGCCGGCCGTCGTGCCGCCAGGGCCGGATAATCCGCTCGGGAACCGCGTGCTCAAACTCGACATGCCGGGTTACCTGATCCACGGCACCAACAGCCCGTATGGCGTCGGCATGCGCGTGAGCCACGGTTGCGTGCGGCTCTACCCCGAGAACATCGAGCGCCTGTATGAGCTGGTCGACATCGGCGAGACGGTCACGATCATCAACGAGCCTTTCCAGTTCGGTTACCGGGGCGATGTGCTGTACTTCGAGGCGCATGCGTCGCTGGAAGACGACGAGCTCGGCCCCGACGTGCGCCTCGCTGCGCTGCTCGATGCGCAGGTCGATGCGAACGGCGCGCCGCTCAACGATCACTTGCGCCGCTACGTCGGCGAGGTTGCCGCGGACCCGCAAGGTATTCCCGTCGGCATCTTCGAACTCGACCCGGACGAGTACATGGCGCGCGCACGCGTCGTGCAAAACACGGTGGAGACAGACCCGGATGCGCCGACGCTGACCGAGGTCCGCGAGATGATGGAGGAGATCGAGGCGGAAATCGCGGCGGAGAAAGAGGGGTCGGCGGCGAACCCGCCGGAAGGAAGTTAACCCGGAACGAGCCGGCCCGGCACGCCACTCACGCGTAGTAGCGCTCGAACTCCCCAGGGATGTTCTGTAACTCGTCGGGCTTTTCTGCCGTGACCGGCAAGCGCTGCGCGCCATAGGTACACCAGAACATGACGTCACCCGGGTGCGACGGCAGGTCATGGAGCAGTGCGGCCATGGCCTTTCCCGTGTAGGTCGTCTCGAGCGCCAGGCCGAGCTGCTGCTCTGCCAACTCGACGGCTTTCTGCGTTCTGTCGTCGACGCGGGCATAACCGCCGGCCAGAAACTCGTCGCGCCAGACGATGCGGTCCTGCCAGCCTGCGGCGATGAAGCGGGGCTCGATGCGGTTCAGGAGCTCGTGTGTCTTGGCCGCCAGCTTGCGCAGCTTGCGTTCGTTGCCGAAGCGGGTGTCGACCACCTTGACGGCATGGACCTCGGTGTCGAGCCCCGCGGCCGCCAGGCCGAGCGCGAGGCCCGCCGCCGTTCCGCTCGTTCCGGAGGCGACATAGATACGCGACGGTCTCGTCACGAGTTCATGCTCGACCTGCCAGGCGAGTTCGAGGCCGGCATTGACGAAGCCGAGCGCGCCGAGCCAGCAGCTGCCGCCCAGCGGTATCACCCATACATTGCGGCGCTGCAGGTGCCTGCGAAACAGCGCCAGCTGATCGATCTGGTCGCCCCAGAGGAATATCTCGGTGCCCAGCTCCCGATGCATGTTGAGGGTGCGCGCGACCTTGCCCGTCCGATGCTGGTGTGACAGGAAACAGGTGCACTCGAAGCCGGCTGCGCGTGCGTGAATTGCCGTGGCGAGCGCATGGTTCGATCCGGCCGCGCCGAACGTTGCGACGCGCCGGGCGCCGCGATCGCGCGCGCGCCGCAACAGGTACTCGAGCTTGCGCACCTTGTTGCCGCCGCACAGCGCGTGCGTCGCCTCGTCGTGTTTGATACCGATGTCGAACGAACCCGACTGTAGCGACACGCGTCTTGTCGAGACCGGCGTCGGCAGATCGGCGATCGCGTCTTTCGGTATGCGGCGTCCGATTGCAGGAAACGCATCTGCCAGGAAGTCCCTCATGCGCCGAGACTATCGAAGTGCATTGGCGAGTGCGAATGACTTACTATTGGGCCCCGCCAATCTGGGCGGTTTCGGAGACAGGCTTGTCAGACGCAGTTGATCACGGCATCACAGTCACCGAAATAGCGGCGACGGATCAACCGATCGATGTGTCGCCGGAAACCACGGCCGCGTTTGTCGGCCGCGCATTGCGCGGACCCCTGAATACACCCGTACTCGTGCAGAGCTTCGGCGAATTCAGGCGCGTGTTCGGCGACCTCTGGTCAGGCTCGAGCCTCGGTCCTGCGGCGAAGCAGTTCTTCGAGCATGGCGGGCTGCGGCTGTACGTCGTGCGCGTCGCCAATACTGCACGCGGCGCGATGATCTGCCTGCCCGCCAGCGGCTCGGCGCTCGTGCTGCGCGCTGTCGAGCCCGGCTCCGCCGAGATCATCCGTGCTGCCGTGGACTACGACGGCATCGACGATGGTGAACACTTCAACCTGACGCTGCAGCGACTGGACCCGGCGAGCGGTCTGGTCCAGGACCAGGAATATTTCGACGAGCTGTCCTGCAGCTCAGACAGCGAGCGGTTTTTCGGTGACGTCCTGGCGCAGTCTGCACTGGCCCGCGTGGAGCATCCGTACCCGGCACGCCGTCCCGAGCTTACCGCCGATTCGGCCGGGGGGGGCGGCGCCGCGTATGTCGGGGCCGCGCAATCCGGACACGATGGCGCCGAGTTGTCCGACTACGACCTGGTGGGCTCACGCACCGAGGGTACGGGTCTGTTCGCGCTCGAACATGCACAGAGCTTCGACATCCTCTACCTGCCTCCGCCGGGCAAGGACATCGATACCGGACCTGCCGCCATTCTCGCCGCCGAGATGTTCTGCCGCGCGCGACGCGCGATGCTCATCGTCGATCCGCACCTGGCGTGGGCGAGCGCCGGGGACGCGGTGCGCGGCGTGCGCGAACTCGGCTACGCGAGCCCCAACATGATCGGCTACTACCCACCCATGCGCGACCGTGACGGCGATGACGAAGTGCAGTCGATCGGCGGCGCCATCGCCGGCCTGTTGTGCAAGCAGGACCGGACTGTCGGCCCCTGGGGTGATCTGGAACAACCCGGTCTCGGCCTGCAGCGGCAATTCGTGCCTTGCGCCACCATTGACGACGAGGATGCCGCGTTGCTCAAGCGCGCCGGTCTCAATGTCATTACGATCGGCTCGGCCGGCCGCTCGCGCGTGACGGGCTCGGTCACGATGGCGCGCGGCTTCGACGTACACCGTACGTTCGCCAGGCTTCCCGTGCGTCGTTTTTGCCTGCGCATCATCAGCGCGATACGGGACGCGACGAAGTGGTCCATATTTGAGCAGTGGGACAAGAACCTCGCGCGGCGCGTACGCGCGCAGGTGCTGGCCTACTTCTACTCCCTGAGCAAACTGCGCGCCTTTGCCGACAACGACTTCGCCGTCGACTGCGATGCCGGTGTCAGCAAACGCAGCGACCACGATGAGCACGGCGTCACCCTGATGCTGCAATTCCGCCCGGTCTCGTCCGACGAGCCCGTGTCGCTGACCCTGCACCTGACGGCCTCGGGCTGCCGCGTCGGCAGCACGGCGTTCGGGCCTCAGGAGTTTACATAAGCCTGTAACCTTTAGGCCGTAGTGCGGCCTAAAAGCAAATATGGTTCCTCGTCGCGTCAACCCGAACCGGGTAGGCTGCGTTAGAACCTGAACAGGCGCGCATCCGGAGGGGTACGGACATGGGCAATACCAGGATTCTCGGCGTTCTCGGCTCGATTCTGCTCGGCCTCGCCGGTTGTGGCGGTGGTTCCTCGGCAACCACGGAGCCGCCCCCACCCCCACCTCCACCGCCGCCGATCGAGAAGGCGGAGGCCTTCCAGTTCCTCAACCAGTCGACCTTCGGTGCGACCGAAGCCGAGGCCGGCTCCGTCATCGCCCGACGATTTCCGGCGTGGATCAGCAGCCAGATGCGAACGCCGGCGTCGCTGCAGCTGCCGCACATGCTGAGCCTGCCGCCACCGCAGTTCATGGGACAGCTGCACGCGGATCGCGTCGACATCTGGTTCCGCAATTCGCTGACCGGTTCCGACCAGCTGCGCCAGCGCGTAGCGTTCGCCCTGTCGGAGATCATGGTGGTGTCGCAACTCGGCGCACTGCAGGGCAGGCCGTTCGCGGTCGCCGACTACTACGACATGCTCGCGCGTAACGCTTTTGGCAACTACCGCGACCTCATTGAAGACGTGACGCTGCACCCGGCGATGGGCGTTTACCTGAGCATGCTCGGCAACCGCAGGCCCGACCCGGTGCTCAACATTCGCCCCGACGAAAACTACGCACGCGAACTCATGCAGCTGTTTTCGATCGGACTCGTCGAGCTGAATATCGACGGCAGCGACAAACTGGATGCCAACAGCGAGCCCATCCCGACTTACGACCAGGCGATCATCGAGGGATTCGCGCACGTCTTCACGGGCTGGACGTGGGCGAACTCGCCGGTCTTCGGCAGCAATCGCGTACCCGTGACGAGCCAGTACGCGCCCATGGAACTGTGGCCCGACTTCCACGACACGGGAGCGAAGACGTTGTTGGACGGCGTGATACTGCCGGCGGGCCAGTCGGGCGAGCAGGACCTGTCCGACGCCCTCGACAACATCTTCAATCATCCCAATGTCGGGCCGTTTATCGCAATTCGCCTCATCCAGCGACTGACGACCAGCAACCCGTCGCCGGGCTACGTGCAGCGCGTTGCCCGGGTCTTCAACGACAATGGCTCGGGCGTTCGCGGCGACCTGGGTGCCGTCGTAACCGCGATCCTGCTCGACGAAGAAGCGCGCCCGGCGCTGCACATGGAAATCGACGGCAAGCTCAAGGAGCCCCTGTTGCGCCTGACGCAGCTGTATCGCGCCTACAACGCGACCTCGCAGAGCGGCAGTTTCCGGCAGCTGTTCGGCGCGTACATCGTTTTCGGCCAGGGACCGCTGCAGTCGCCGTCGGTGTTCAACTTCTTCAGCCCCTTCTACGCGCCGCCGGGCGAGATTCGCGACAGCAGCCTGGTCGCGCCCGAGCTCGAGATCGCGACCGAGTACCAGAACACCTTCGTGACCAACTACCTGTTCCTGCAAACCTTCGGGCTCAACCACACGAACCCGGACCTCGAGGAAGACAACGTGTTCATCGACATCCAGCCGGAGATGGATGTCGCCGATAACGTCGACGCCCTGATCGACATGGCGGCCGGCAAGCTGCTCGGCGGTGAGATATCGGACACGCTGCGAACGGAAATCCAGGGCATGCTCGAGCGCGTGCCGCCCGAGGAGGCCGCGCTGCGTGCGGCCGAGACCATCTATCTGATCGCGGCATCGCCCGAATACGCGTACCAGCTATAGGCCCGGAGACAGAACATGAAAACGCTCAACAGACGTGATTTCCTGAGGACCAGCGGTGCGGCGGCCCTGTTTGCCGCGACACCGGGTCTCGCCTACTCGCAGGTCGTCGGCGGTCCCGGGCCGTTCGACGATTACAAGGCGCTGGTCTGCGTCTTCCTGTTCGGCGGTAACGATTCGTACAACATGCTGGTACCGAACACGACGGCTGAATACAACGCCTACGCAGCTTCGCGGCAGAATCTCGCGCTGCTGCAGGGCGACCTGCTGCCGATTACCCCCGCGTCCGCGGCGGGGCCCGACTTCGGCCTGCATCCCGGCATGGCAGGCGTGGAGCGCCTGTTCCGCGACAACGTGGCGGCATTCGTTACTAACGTCGGGCCGCTCGTCGAGCCGACGACCAGGGACCAGTACTTCAACAAGTCGGTGACGTTGCCGCCGCAGCTGTTCTCACACAACGACCAGCAGGACCAATGGACGTCGCTGCGCGGCAATGTGCCGAGCAAGACGGGCTGGGCAGGGCGCATGGCGGACCTGATTCGCGACGGGGTTGCGGGGCAGCAAATGGCGACCAACGCATCCCTGTTCGGCTCGAACCTGTTCCAGTCGGCAGACGAGACCGTCGCCTACGTGATGGGTCCGGGCGGCCCCATTCAGTTCCAGGGCTTCTCGACGACGCCGGGAGACCTGTTCTACGAGCAGCGGCTGGCGTTCGAGCGTATCGTCAATGCCGAGTACGAGACGATTTACGAACGTGGCTTTGCCGAAGTGCAGCGACGCGCCATCGCCGCCGCGGATACGGTGAGCGCGGCGCTCGACCTGGCGCCCGACCTCGCGACCGTGTTCCCGGCCTCGCAGCTGGGCACACAGCTGCAGACCGTCGCGCGACTGATTGCCGTGCGCGACGAGCTGCAGATGCAGCGCCAGGTGTTCTTCGTTGCGAGCGGCGGTTTCGATTCTCATGACAACCAGAACGAGGACCAGCCCGGCCTGCTCGGCGGCGTGTCCGACGCGCTGGCGGCGTTCTACGATGCGACGGCCGAACTCAATGTCGCGAGCAACGTGACGGCCTTCACGCAGTCCGACTTCGGTCGTACGCTGACGTCGAACGGTGACGGTACCGACCATGCCTGGGGCGGCAACCAGCTCGTCGTGGGCGGCGCGGTAAACGGCGGTGACCTGTATGGCAGCTATCCCGCGCTGGAAATCGACGGACCCGAGGATGTGGGCGGGGGCCGCATGATTCCGTCGACGTCGGCGGATCAATACGCGGCGACGCTGGCGCGCTGGTTTGGCATCCCGGAAGCGGACCTCGACATCGTGGCTCCAAACCTCCCGAACTTCCTCCAGCGCGACCTCGGCTTCATGATCTGAACTGCTACACTGTGCCTCTTTTTTTACGGGGGCAGTGCATGATCCTGAGAAATATCGCAGCCGCAGCCGCAATCATGGTGCTCGCGGCATGTGGCAGCAAGGAAGAGCCGGCGGCTCATGAACAAGCCGAAAGTGTCGATCCTGTGGTGGCGCTGCACGCGTTGTTCGACGAGCACTTCGAGCGCGAGCTCGAATTGAACCCGCTGCGCGCGACGTTCATCGGCGACAATCGTTTCAACGCTCGGCTCGCGCATTCCTACAGCGCCGAACACCGCGCGGCCGAGGAAGCGATGGACCGCGAGTTTCTCGAGCGCCTGCTCGAGATCGACCGGGGTCAGCTCGGCTACCAGGACCAGCTCAGTTACGACATCTTCCGCTTCGATCGCGAGGAGTCGCTCGAGGGCAACCAGTACCCGACGCACCTGCAGCCGCTCAACCAGTTTCGCTCGATGATGAATTTCTTCGTGCAGCTCGGCAGCGGTGCGAGCGCGCATCCCTTCAAGACCGTCGAGGACTATGAGGACTGGCTGAGTCGCGTCGACGATTTCGTGATCAACGTCGACCAGATGATTGCGAACATGAAGGAAGGCATGCAGCAGGGTATCGTGCAGCCGCGCATACTCATGGCAAAGGTCGTGCCGCAGCTCGAGTCGCAGCTCAAGGACGACGTGACGCAGAGTGCCTTCTACAAGCCGATCAGCTACCTGCCCGAGGACTTTAGCGACGCGGACCGCGACCGGCTGACGGCGGCATTCGAGGACAAGATCGCCGACGCGATTATCCCGGCGTATGCGCGCCTGAATAATTTTCTTGGCGACGAGTACCTGGCCGCGGGGCGCGATACGGTCGGCCTTTACGCGCTGCCCAACGGCGAGAACTGGTACGCCTACAACGTGCGCAGGATCACGACGACCGACATGACGCCCGACGAGATCCACCAGATCGGTCTCGACGAGGTAGCGCGCATTCATGCCGAGATGCACTCGGTCATGGAGGCGGTGGGATTCGACGGCGACCTCAAGGAGTTCTTCGAGTACGTCAACACCGATCCGCAGTTCTACTTCGACGAACCCGAGCAGCTCATCCAGGGCTATCGTGACATGGCGGACCACGTCAACGAGCTGGCGAAGAACCTGTTCGAGATATTCCCGAAGACCGACTTCGAGGTGCGTCGCGTCGAGCCGTTCCGCGAGCAATCCGCTTCCGGCGGTTCGTACATGGCCGGGACCCCGGACGGCTCGCGGCCCGGCGTGTTTTACGCCAACGCGTACGACCTGAGTGCGCGCCCGAACTGGGCAATGGAATCGCTGTACCTGCACGAGGCCATTCCGGGGCATCACTTCCAGATCATGATCCAGCGCGAGAACGAGGACCTGCCCGACTTCCGGCGTTTCGGCGGCTTTACGGCGTTTTCCGAGGGCTGGGGCCTGTACGCCGAGTCGCTCGGCAAGGAAATCGGCGTTTACACGGACCCCTACCAGTATTTCGGCGGGCTGAATGCCGAGCTGTGGCGTGCGATTCGCCTCGTCGTCGACACGGGTATCCACGCCAAGGGCTGGTCGCGCCAGCAGGTGCTCGATTACATGTACGCGAACTCCGCGGTCGCCGAAGCGCGCGCCGTCTCCGAGGCCGAGCGCTTCATGGCGATCCCGGGCCAGGCGCTTGCTTACAAGGTGGGCCAGCTCAAGATCCGCGCGATTCGCGACAAGGCCGAGGAGCGCCTCGGTGACAGCTTCGACGTCAAGGCCTTTCACACGCAGGTGCTCAAGGACGGTGCCATGCCGCTCTCGATGCTCGAGGCCAAGATCGACCGGTGGGTGGATAGCCAGCTGCAGTGAAACTCGACCGCGTCATCCGCGTTGCGCTAGCCGCCCTGATCCTGCTCGTCTTCGTCGTCGCGACGGGCGCGCTGCTGTTCATCTCGGAATCGGCGCTCAACGTGTGGGACCGGCTCAAGGCCGGCCCGCCCGCGCTGCTGTATGCGTACATCGCCATCATGCTGTTACTCGCCGTTACGGCGCTGTGGCTCATCTGGCGGCTCGTCGTGCGGCGCAAGATCGCGCCGCAGCGCAAGCTCGATGCGACGCCGCTCACCAAGCCGCAGATCGAGGCGCGCCTGCGTGATGCCGAGGCCGCGGGCATCGACGTCAGCGAGGCGCAGGCCGAACTGCGCGAACTCGCGGCGCGCCACGACGAAGTGCACCTGTGCTTCTTCGGCGAGGTCAGCGCGGGCAAGAGCTCCCTGATACGGGCGCTCGCGCCCGAGGCCGATGTCGTCATCGACGTCGTCGGCGGCTCGACCGGGGACGTGCGTCACTACCAGTGGCGCAGCGAGGACGGTGCCGAGATCCTGCTGACCGACGTGCCCGGCATCGGCGGTACCGAGGAGGGCCTCAGCGAAGTCGCCACGGCCGAGGCGCAGCGCGCCGACGTCGTGCTGTTCGTCTGTGACAGTGACCTGACCCGGCCCGAAGTCGCGGCCATCGGCTCCCTTCTCGAGTTCGACAAGCCGCTTGTCATCGTGCTCAACAAGGCCGACCGTTTTTCGCCCGACGAGCAGGCCGCGTTGATGGAAAAACTGCTGGAGCGCGTCGACTCCGTCGGCGGCACGGTGGAGCGTGACCATGTCGTCGCGGTCAGCGCGGGCGGCGAGGTCGAAGTGGTCGAGCGCGGCGCCGCGGGCGACGAGGAAACCGTGCGCCGCACGCGGCCGGCCGATATCGGCGTCCTCGTCGTGGCGGTCAATCGCCTGCTCGCGGCAGAGGGGGAGCAACTCGACGTGCGCCGCGAACGCGCCGTGTTCAAGATGGCGGCTGCACGGCTGGCCGAGGCCGAGGGCGAGTATCGCCTGCAGCGTTCCGAACAGATCATTCGCAGTGCGACCCGCCGCGCCGTGCTTGGCGCCCTTGCGGCGATCAGCCCGGGAACCGACATCTTCATCCAGGGCTATATTGGCACGATGATGACGCAGGAGTTGTGCCGCCTGTACGGCGCCGCGCCGCGCGACCTCGATATCGAGGAATTCCTGAATCTCAGCCAGAGCCGCGTAGGCAGGGCGCTGCCGCTGACGCTCGCGGTTGCGGGCAATGGGCTCAAGGCCTTCCCCGGCCTCGGTACGGTTGCCGGCGGTGCCGTGCATGCGGTCGCCTACGGCTTGATCTTCGACGCCCTTGGGCGCAGCCTCGTACTGACGCTGTCAAAGCATGGAGAGCTCTTGCCGGACGTGGCGGCCAGAGAATTCGAGGAAGGCATTAGTGAGCATCTGGAAGCGGGCGTTCGCCGCATTGCCAGGATTGCCCTGGAAGAGAAAAAAGGCTGACGAAGACGCAGCGCGCGACGACCATCTCGGGCTCGCGCGCGAGAGCCTGCGTGAGCTCGTGCACGATAAACGCCTGCCGGCAGGCGTCCGCGATTCGCTGATTCATGACTACGAAGCGGTGCAGGCCATGCTCGACAAGATCGAGCACGGTCACCTGCACCTGTCGGTATTCGGTCGCGTCAGCACGGGCAAGTCGTCGCTGCTCAACGCCCTGATTGGTGAGGAGCGCTTCTCGGTCAGCCCGATCCACGGCGAGACCCGTTATTCCGAGATGGAGGCCTGGACCGAGAAAGAGGCGGGCGGCGTGTACCTGATCGACACGCCCGGGCTCGACGAGGCAGGCGGCGAGGATCGCGAGGCGCTGGCAAAGGAGGTCGCGGGGCGTTCCGACCTCGTCATCTTCGTCCTCGACGGCGACATCACCGAGACCGAACTCGATGCGCTCAGGGCCGTGCTCGCCCAGGGGCGGCCCGTCATCGTCGTGCTCAACAAGATCGACCTGTACACGGGCGGCGAGTGCGAGGCGCTGCTTGCGTCGATTCGCAACAAAGTGCAGGGACTCATCGATCCCGGGCACGTCATTACCGCGGCATCGCAGCCGCGACCGCAGGTCGTCGTCGAAGTCGATGCCACAGGCAACGAGGTCGCGACGGAGCGGCCGCGCGAGGCTGACGTGACCGCACTCAGGCTCAAGTTGTGGGACATCCTCGAAGCCGAGGGCAAGACGCTCGCGGCGCTCAACGCGAGCCTGTTTGCGGCGGACCTGTCGGACCAGGTCGGTCGGCGCATCCTGGCGGCGCGGCGCGAACTCGGCGATCGCCTGGTGCGAACCTACTGCATCGGCAAGGGCATCGCCGTGGCGTTCAACCCGGTTCCGGTCGCCGACCTGTTCGCCGCCGCCTTCATCGACGTCGGCATGGTCGTGCACCTGTCGCGCGTCTACGATCTGCCGCTGTCCAGGCGGGAGGCTGGCTCCATCGTCAAGGTGATCGTCGCCGAATCGGCGGCGCTCATGGGCACGGTCTGGGCCCTGCACTTCGTCTCGAGCGCGCTGAAAGTCGGCACGCTCGGGCTCTCGACAATACTCACGGCCGGGGCGCAGGGTGCGATCGCGTACTACAGCACGTATCTCGTCGGTCAGGCCGCGGCCGAGTACCTGTCGCATGGCAAGTCCTGGGGCGACGGCGGGCCCAAGAAAGTCGTCAAGGAGATTCTCGATTCGCTCGATCGCGAGACGGTGTTGCGCGATGCGCGGCGCGAGATCCAGGCGCGGCTGGGAATCAGCTAGTTGGAGCGCGAGACACGCATGCGCCGCATCTGGGAGACGATCGCGGAGATTCCGCCGGGCAGCGTGGCCAACTACGGACAGGTGGCGGAAATCGCGGGCATTCCGCGGGGCGCCCGCCAGGTCGGGTATGCCCTGCGGCATACGCCGCGGGACCTGGAGCTGCCGTGGCACCGGGTCGTCCAGGCGTCGGGACGCAGCGCCTTCGACCCGAACAGCGGCGCGTTTCGCAAACAGCGGGACCGGCTGGCCGACGAAGGCGTCGTCATGCTGAACGGCAGGATCGACATGAACAGGTACCGCTGGCAACCCGATCTCGATGAGTTATTGTGGAAGCCGTCATCGGCGTGGGACGAAACGTGAGCGTCAGGAACAAGCTGCGATCGAAATTGCTGAGCGCGTGGATCCGGCCGGGTGTGCGCCAGCGTTCAAGGGACTGGCAGGAAGCCCGGCGCAGGATCGCCGGCAGGCCTCACGTCGTCACGGCTTTCCTGCAACTCGACGATCCTTACTCGTACCTGCTTGCACGCTACCTGCCGGCACTGGCCGATCACTACCACGTCGACCTGAGCGTGCGCTTGTCGGCGGCGCTCGGCGGTGATTACGAGCCGGCGCCGGACATGCAGGACGAATACGCACTGCTCGACTGCACGCGCCTCGCTGCGGAGCTCGGCGTGCCGTTTCTCGACAAGGGCAGTGCCCCACCCGTCGACCAGCGCGCCGGGCTGCTCGACGAGCTGGCGGGGCGTGCCGCCGAGGACGGCTTTGCCGAGGAGCTGTTCGACGTCCTCGAGATATACTGGCGCGGCGACGCGGGCGCGGCGGCGCGGCGAGCCGAGGAGGCGGTGCCCGGCGCGGCGGAAACGGTCATTGCCGATTCGCAGCAGGTACTGGCGCGCATGGGCCATTACAACAGCGCCATGCTGCACTATGGCGGCGAATGGTTCTGGGGCGTCGACCGCTTGCCCTATCTCGTCGAACGGCTCGACGATCTCGGCATCGCCCGCAGGAATGGCGACGATGTCCTGCTCGCGTCGATTCGCCAGGTGATGCACATGGACTTGCCGGTCAGGCCACCGGCCGCCGCCGGCAAATTGCCGCCCATCGAGTTGTTTTATTCGTTTCGCAGCCCTTACTCGCAGATCTGCCTGCCGCGCGTATACGCGCTCGCCGATGCGTTCGGGCTCGACGTCGTCGTGCGCCCCGTATTGCCCATGGTCATGCGCGACGAGCCGTTACCGCCGAAAAAGTTGCGCTACATCGTGCGCGACGCGATGCGCGAAGCGGAAACCTGTGGCGTGCCGTTCGGCAACGCGGTGGACCCGGTCGGCGCAGGCGTCGACCGGTGTCATGCCGTATTTGCCTACGCCAGTTCGGAACGACGCGAGCGGGACTTCGTGCTGAACGCGGGCGAGATGATCTGGGCGCATGCCATCGACGTGTCGACCGATACGGGTATGCGCAAGATCACCGCGAAGACGGGCCTGTTCTGGCCCGAGGCGAAACTGGCGATGGAAGATGACGACTGGCGCGAGACGGAGGCCGAAGATCGGCAGCTCATGCTGTCCCTCGGAAGCTGGGGCGTGCCGACGATGTGCATTGGCGACTTCGTGGTGTGGGGTCAGGATCGCGTCTGGATGCTGGCGCGCCACATCGAAGAACTCTGTGATACCGGGGAGGGGATACTCGTATGACAACCGTGGTCTTTTCGCATGGCCAGGAAAGCGGGCCGTGGGGAACGAAGATTCGAGCGATGGCCGAACTCGTGAAGAGCATGGGGTGCACGACCGAGAGCATCGACTACCAGGGCATCGCCGACCCGACGGAGCGGGTCACGAAATGCGTCCGCGAATGCGCGCAATTTGACGACCAACTGGTGCTCGTCGGCTCGAGCATGGGCGGACATGTCGCGACCGCTGCGGCACGGGAGGTTGGGGCTGCAGGCCTGTTTGTACTGGCTCCGGCGTACTTCATGGAAGGGCTAGAGGAGCTGACGCCCACGCCGCCGCCTGTGCCGATTTGCATCGTACATGGCTGGCATGATGATATTGTCCCCGTCGACAACAGTATTCGTTTCGCGCGGGCATGCAGTGCGACCCTGCACATCGTTGATGGCGACCATCGCCTGACCGCGAATATCGAGGAAATCAACGAATATCTGCGACGTTTTGTCGAAAAACTTACGGGGTGACAGGCCCTTTGGGAGGAAAGTAATGAAGTACTGGATTCTGGCAATCAGCCTTTTCATCTACGGCTGCGGCGGTGGCGACTCGGGCAGCTCCGATGCTACGACTGCCAAAGACATGGTCGAGGATGCGCAGGAAGCGGCTGGTGATGTTGCCGATGCCGCGGCCGAAGGCGCCGAAGCCGCGTATGACAAAGCCGGCGATATGGCCGGTGATGCGGCCGACATGGCCGGGGACGCTGCCGACATGGCCGGCGACGCCGTTGACAGCGCGGGCGAAGCAGCCGCCGATGCAATGAAAGACGCGCAGGACGCCGCGGAAGGCGTCGAAGACATGCTCAAGAAGAAAGTCGACGAAGCCGAGGAAGCCGTCGACGAGGCTACCGGCACGTAGGAACAGAAAAGGGGACAGTCACCCTAACTCGCAGAGTTAGGG
>JABDQH010000057.1 GCA_013042375.1 Woeseiaceae bacterium | reverse complement strand
GGCCCGGCGACAAGCTGGCGCTCGCGGTGCCGGCTTACATGAGTAACGAGGCGCTCGGCCTCGTGCTTGGTATTGCGGCCGACCTCGATATTCCCGTGGTCGGCATGGTCGACGCCGCTGTGGCCGCGACGCGGCGCGAGTACGCGCACGGCGTGCCCGTGCACGTCGACCTGAGCCTGCATTGCGCGATATTGACGCGCCTGGCGCAGGACGGGCAGGCGCGGTTTGAGCGTGCGGCCATCGTCGACGAGGCGGGCATGCTGCATCTCTACGGCATCTGGCTGCGCATGATCGCCGAGGCCTTCGTGCAGCAGTCCCGCTTCGACCCGCTGCATACGGCGGAGACGGAGCAGGTCCTGCAGGACCAAATTCTCGGCTGGCTGGCCATCGCGGCAACGCGCGACACGGTGCCGGTCGAGATCGAGTATCGCGGCATCGCGCACAAGGCCGAGATCGAGTCGCTGGCGTTCGTCAGCGCGGCGGCGCCCGTCTACCAGGCCATCGTCAGTAACCTGCGTGCGCTGCTGCGCGCCGGCGAGACGCCGGCTCTGCAGTTGTCGGATCGCGTGGGACTCATGCCCGGCCTTGCCGATACGTTGACCGCGCGCGTCGGTGGGGAAGCGTTCCTGCTGGAGCCCGGTGCCACGGCGCGCGGGCTCGCGCTGCGCTGTCCCGACGGGCGGCCCGGCAGCGCCGTTACGCTCGTGCGGCATCTGCCGTGGGATCAGTCGCGCATCGACGTCGAGCCCGACCACGGCACGAGCGGCGCCCGGCCGACGCATGTCCTCGTCGGTGACAGGGCGACACCGGTCGGCGAGGAAGCGCTCGTGCTCGGGACACACGCGGCCGAGGACGAACGCTGGCTGGATCTCGGCCCGGACCTGCCGGGCGTGTCGCGCCGGCATTGCGAGATCGCGGCGGCGAACGGGCAGTGCGTCGTTACCGACCACAGCCGCTACGGCACGTTCCTCAACGGCCATCGCATCGACGGCTCGGCCGTGTTGCAGGCCGGCGACGTCATTCGCGTCGGCACCCCCGGCGTCGAGATGCGCATGATCCTGGTGGAGCGCTGACATGGCCCGCAGGCGCCGCCGCTCAAACGAAATATTCAGCATGTCGTTCCTCGACTGTATGAGCTGCGGCTTCGGCGCGGTGATCCTGTTCTTCATGATCATCAACTCACACGTCAATGCGACGACCGAGAACGAGAACGCCGAGCTCATGGCCGAGACCAATCGTCTCGAGATCGAAGTGCTCGAAGGCCGCAAGAACCTCGCGCTGAAGCGCAACACAATGCAGAAGCTCGAGACGAAGATGGAGGACGCGGACAGCCAGATCGCGCAGATCATCGCGCTGATTCGCGAACTGCAGGCCGAACTCGATAAGTATGACAACGAAACCCTGGCCAAGATCGAGCGCGTCGAGAAGCTGCAGTCCGACATCAAGTCGCTCGAAGAGGAAGTCCGGCGCCTGATGGCAATCAAGGCCGAGCAGGACGCGGCCGGCGAGCAGGTACGCACGTTCAAGGGCGACGGCGATCGCCAGTACCTGACCGGGCTCAAGCTCGGCGGCGAGCGCACGCTGATCCTCGTCGACCGCTCGGCCAGCATGCTCAGCGACCGGCTCGTCAACATCCTGATACGGCGAAACCTGCCCGAAGACGAGCAGCGCCGTTCGCGCAAGTGGCTGCAGGCCGTGCAGACGGTCGACTGGCTGACCTCGCAGTTTCGTCCGGACGACCAGTACCAGATCTACATGTTCAACAACCTGGCCGAGCCCGTCATCCGCGGCACCGAGGGCGTGTGGCTGACGGCCGGTGACGGCACCCAGCTCAGCGAAGCAGTGCGCGTACTGCGGCGCACGACACCGAAGAACGGCACCAACATGCACGGCGCGTTTGCCGTCGTGAAGAGCCTCGACCCACGCCCCGACAACATTATCCTGCTGGTCGACGGCATGCCGACCATGGAAGCGGCCACGACGGACAAGGATCGCGTCGGCGCGATCGAACGCCAGAACATCTTCGCGCGGGCCACGCGCGAATTGCCGTCCGGTATTCCCGTCAACATCATGCTGTTCCCGATGGAAGGCGATTTCGATGCGCCGATCTCGTTCTGGTCGCTGGCGCTGGCGTCCAACGGGTCCTTCCTGACGATCAGTCGCGACTGGCCATAGCGAGGCAAGCCGATGAGACGTAAACGCAATGTCGAAGCATTCAGCCTGTCGTTCCTCGACTGCATCTGCTGCGGTTTCGGCGCGATCATCCTGCTGCTCGTGCTCAGCAAGATCTACGAGCCGGTCGTCGTCGAGGAGGCGGAGAGCAACCTCGAGCAGCTCATCGCGCTGCTGCAGGAAGAGCTGTTCCAGCTGCGTGGCCAGACGACCGAGCTCGACCGCACGCTCAAGGTCGTGCAGGAAGACGCGGCCGCGACGCAGCTCGAGCTGTCGATTGCGCAGGGCGACCTGAGCAAGGTGCGCGGCCAGTACGAGGCCAGCCGCCAGAACGAGGAGGAGGCGATCGACGAGGGCGAGCTGCGCTCGGCGCGCCAGCGCCTGACCGAAGAGATGAAGCGCCTGCTGCCGTTTTACCAGCGCAGCGATGCCGATGCCGTCGCCGGTATTCCCGTCGACAGCGAATACATCATCTTCGTCATCGACACGTCGAACAGTATGATCAACTACAACTGGGGGCTCGTGCAGCGCAAGGTGCGCGAGGCGCTCGAGGCCTACCCGACGGTCAAGGGCATCCAGATCATGAACGACGACGGCATGTACATGTTCCCGGACTATGCGGGCCGCTGGATTCCCGATTCCCCCGGACGCCGCCAGGCCATCATCAGCCGCATGCGCACGTGGTTTGCACAGAGTGACAGTAACCCGGTCGACGGCATCCAGGCCGCGATCGAAACTTACTGGGCGCCGGACAAGAAAATCAGCATCTATGTCTTCGGCGACGACTTCGCGGGCGACATGAACATCGACCAGGTGGTCGGGACGATCGACCGCAGGAACCGGGTCCAGGCCGACGGCACGCGGCGCGTGCGCATCCACGGCGTCGGTTTCCCGCGCGGCTTCCGCGGCGGCGGCAACATCCCGCGCTCGGCCATCCGGTTTGCGACGCTCATGCGTGTGCTGTGCGATCGCAACGGCGGCACCTTCGTCGCCCTGACCGACGCCAACCGTTGAGCCGGTTTCCGCCACGTGGCGGATGCTATTCGCGATATTTAAAGTAATTTCGAGGAAATCCGCCACGTGGCGGATTCCCTAGAATCTACTTTAAGTTTCCAGAATAGCGCTCTACGCGCGTACAGCGGGCGGCCGCTTCACTTCGCCTACCCGCCGCTCGCGATATTCGGACTTGATTTCCGCTGAAGACCCTTTTCAGACTCTCCCAAGTTCGCTGCGGGAATCAGTTTTCCTGGCAATCTACGAATGCAGTAGGACACGGGCATGGGCTATCTCAGCTTCGCTGATTTACATAACTGGCATCGATATCTCAATTTTTTTTCGAAAATATTTACAGGTCTCGACACGCGTCGTTTTGGCGCGCCTCTAAGCCCGCGTGACTCCTACGTTTCATTTCTTGGCTTGATTCCTGCATTTACTTGGCGCGGGCAACCGATTCACATTGATCAAGGACAAGACCAATGAATAGGACTAAAGGGATTTACCTGGCCTTCCTGGCCGTGCTGCTGTCCCCGATGGCGGCGAATGCCGACCCGATTCCGGGATACTCTGTGAGTAGCGACGCCATAGGCGTGAGCAGGTGTGATGGTATTGAATATATCTGCGGATTTGAGTTCGAGGTAACCGACGAGATACTGATTTCGGCATTGGGTTTTTTTGACGTGGGCCAGGATGGCTGGTTGACCGGTCCGGCGAGCGTTGGAATCTGGGATATAGACTCTCAGGTGCAACTTGCGTCAGCATCTATTGACCCGGCTGACACACTCACCGGCAGATTTAGATATCAGAACATCCCGACTTTGCTTCTGTCTCCCGGAGTGGCCTACGTGATCGGCGGTGGAGGCGCAGAAGGACTTTTTCCGCAAGCCAATTCCCAAGGCGTTGTCCTGACATTCGATCCACTTGTCGTTTCATCGAACAATGTCCGCTACTGCCGAAGGCCCCCATGTATTCCGAACAGCGTCAACGCTGGCCGGGGCGACTGGACTGCGGCGAATTTCCTTTTTGAAGACGCGTCTGCCGCCGTCCCCGAACCCGGCACCCTGGCGCTCTTCGGTATGGGCCTTGCTGGCATGGGATTGGCAAGACGCCGCCGCAAGGCCTGATAAGAACAACTACAATAACAACGAGAAACTGCGACTAACCCCGCCTTGAGCGGGGTTTCTTTTTGTATGGCTGGCACGCGACCTTCGGCAACCAGTGGCTGAAAGAGTCCCGCCATCTTTCGCCACAATTGATCGGCAAACCCGCACGAGCCCGACGCACTGCAATCCATTTGTGCGCGTGTAATTGATCCTGAAGCCGGCCGACGGCCGTCACCAAAACCAGGAGATCATTCACATGCGTAAATCAGCCATAGCAATCATTGCCGCGACCTCGATCGTCTGTGCCGCGCCGGCACTGGCGGCCGAGAAATCCAAACGTAACCAGAACATCGGCGTCGGGTCCGGCGCCGTGATCGGCGCCATCGCCGGCGGGCCGTTCGGATTCGTCATCGGCGCTGCGGTCGGCGCGAAGGTCGGCGACAATGTCGACAGCAAGAACGAGCGTATCGCGGGCCTGCAGCAGTCGGTCGCCGATTCGAACGCGAGCGTCGCGCGGCTCGAGCGCAACCTCGATACCCTCGGCGCCGAGATCGAACGCCTGCAGAGCCTGTC
>JABDQH010000030.1 GCA_013042375.1 Woeseiaceae bacterium | reverse complement strand
GCCCGCGATGGCCCGAGCCGAGCCCCTTGCCGTGCACGACCCGCACGCAGAGCTTGCCCTGTGCCGCGTTGTAGTCGATAAAGTCGGCGAGCGCGGGCTTGGCCTCTTCGAGCGTCATGCCGTGCAGGTCGATCTCGGCCTGCACGGCGTAACCGCCGCGCTGCAGTTTGCGCATCGTGCGACGGCCGACGTGCTGGCGGGCGAAGCGCAGGGCGCCACCGTAGCCGTGCTCGATCGTGTCGATATCGTCCTCGAGGCTCTCGGCGAGTACCTCGCGTTCGTCCGCCTTCGTGAAGCGTGCCCGCGGCTTCGGTTTGGGCTTCTCGTGAGGCACGCGATCGTCCGCCTGCAGCGGCTTCGTGCCCTGCATTGCCCGGCGGAACTCGTCGATGTCTTTCTTGCTCACAGCCGGTATAGTGTGCGCGTCTCCGACACCATTCAAGGCTTCGCGCGTCGCAATCATCGATGAAGATTCTCGTAAGCAACGACGATGGATATCTCGCCACGGGAATCAATGCGCTGATCGATGCGCTCGAGCAGGTTGCCGAGGTGACCGTGGTTGCGCCGGACCGCAACCGCTCGGCGGCGAGCAACTCGCTGACGCTGTCGAGGCCGCTCAGGGTGTCCGAGTACGGCGAGAAGCGCTACAAGGTCGACGGCACGCCGTCGGACTGCGTGCACCTGGCCGTTACCGGGCTGCTCGACGAAGAACCCGACCTCGTCGTTTCGGGGATCAATCATGGTGCGAACCTGGGCGATGACACAATCTACTCGGGCACCGTTGCCGCGGCGATGGAGGGCCGGTTCCTCGGCCTGCCGACGATTGCCGTGTCGATGGTCGGCAGGACGCTGGTCGGCGCCAAGCTGACGCATTTCGAGACGGCGGCGCGCGTGGCCGTCGAGCTGGTCGAGAAGATCGAGCGCGCCTCGCTCGCCCCTGATACGGTGCTCAACGTCAACGTGCCGGATTTGCCTTACGAAGAGCTGCAGGGGATCCGCGCGACGCGCCTCGGGTTCCGCCACAAGTCCGAAAAGGTGTTGCAGGACCTCGACCCTTACGGGCGCACGATCTACTGGGTCGGGCCGGCCGGCGAGGGCCAGGACGCGGGCGAGGGCACGGACTTTCACGCGATCTCACAGGGCGCGGCTTCGGTGACGCCGCTCAAGGTCGACCTGACCCGCTACGAGGCCGTCGATGGTATCGCCGCGTGGCTCGAGCGATGATCGATTTTAAACAGGGCATCGGCATGACCTCGGCGCGCACGCGCGACCGGCTCGTGCAGCGCCTGCGTGACCAGGGCATCCGCAACAAGGCCGTGCTCGAGCAGATCCGCAACGTGCCGCGGCACCTGTTCGTCGACGAAGCGCTCTCGAGTCGCGCCTACGAAGACACGGCGCTGCCGATCGGGCTCGGGCAGACGATCAGCCAGCCCTATGTCGTCGCGCGCATGACCGAGGCCCTGCTCGACGGCTTCGAGGGCGAAAAGGTGCTCGAGGTCGGCACGGGCTGCGGCTACCAGACGGCCGTACTCGCGCCGCTCGTGAAGAACATCTGGACGATCGAGCGCATCCCCGAACTCCTGCGCCGCGCGAAACAGCGCCTGAGGGAGCTCGACATCTACAACGTGCAGTTCAAGCCCGGCGATGGCTGGAAGGGCTGGCCCAAGTACGCGCCCTATGACGGCATCATCGTCACGGCCGCACCGGACGTCGTGCCGGAGAAGCTGTTGCAGCAGCTCGCGCCGGGCGGGCGGCTGGTCATCCCGGTCGGACCGCAGGGGGTGCAGGATCTCGTGATGATCACCAAGTGCGGCGACCATTTCGAGCAGGTATCGCTCGGCGCCGTGACCTTCGTACCGCTCGTCAAGGACAATTCATGAAACTGTTCGGTCCGCTCTACGACCGCGTCCTGCAGTGGTCGCGGCATCCGCACGCCGAGCGTTACCTCGGCGCAATGAGTTTCGCCGAGTCCTCGTTCTTCCCGATACCCGTCGACGTCATGCTGGCGCCGATGTGCCTCGCGGACCGCAGCAGGTGGGTTCGCTTCGCGACTATTGCGACCGTGTTTTCCGTGCTCGGCGGGCTTGCCGGCTACGCGATCGGCTGGGGCATGTTCGAGGCGATTGAACCGTGGCTGCGCGAATCGCACTACTGGGACGCCTACCTGACGGCGCGGCAGTGGTTCGACGAATATGGCGTCTGGGTCGTGTTCGTCGCAGGTTTCTCGCCGATTCCGTTCAAGGTGTTCACGATCGCGGCCGGCGTCGCGGCGCTCAGCCTGCCGGGCTTTTTCATCGGTTCGCTGATCGGACGCGCGGCGCGCTTCTTCCTGGTCGCGGGCCTCGTCAAGTTCGGCGGCGACCGCTTCGAGGCGACGCTGAGGAAATACGTCGAACGCATCGGCTGGGCCGTGGTCGTCATCACGGCAATTGGCATCGCGTGGTTTATGATGCGGGGCTGATGTCGTCCCGTCCTCTTGCCATTCTCGCTCTGTGCCTCGTGCTCGCCGCCTGCGGCGGACACGCCTCGTGGCGTGACGGCGCAGACGCGCACATCGTGCGCAAGGGCGAGACGCTGCACGCGATCTCGTTTCGCTACGGCAAGTCGGCGCGGGATATCGCGCGCTGGAACCGGCTCGGCGACGGTTCGCTGATCTACCCGGGCCAGGTACTGCGCCTGACGCCGCCGTCGGGTGCGGCAACGGCCTCGAATCGCGGCACCACGCGGCCCTCGCCGCAGCGCCTGCCCGATATTCCGGCACAACCGTCGCCGCGATGGGCCTGGCCGACCAGTGGCCCCATCAGCGTCGGATTCGGCGCAAAGCCGGGTCCGGGAACCGGCGTGCTGATCAACGGCAAGGCAGGACAGGCCATACTGGCCGCGGCCCCGGGGCGCGTCGTTTATGCCGGCGGTGGACTGATCGGTTACGGCCAGCTTATTATTCTTAAGCATAACGACACTTACCTGAGTGCCTACGGGTACACGGCGTCGCTGCTGGTCAAAGAAGGACAAGAAGTAAAGAAAGGCCAGCGCATTGCGACCATGGGTGAGGGGCCGGAGCGGAGGGCGCGACTGCACTTCGAGATCAGGCGCAACGGGGAGCCGGTAGACCCGCGACGGTATTTGCCAGCGCAATGATCAGGATTCGAGCAGCCGCCTCCAGCAGAAAGGAGATGTCAGGCTGTGGGACAAGCGCTCGACCCGATACGACGGTACCTCGACGAGATCGGCGTTTCGCCGCTGCTGAGCGCGGACGAAGAGAAACACTATGCGCGTCTCGCGAGAAAGGGGGACGAGCCCGCCAGGCAGCGCATGATCGAGAGTAACCTGCGGCTGGTCGTCAAGATTGCGCGTCGCTACATCAACCGGGGCCTGCCGCTGCTCGACCTGATCGAGGAAGGTAACCTGGGTCTCATCCACGCGGTCGGCAAATTCGATCCGGAACGCGGCTTCCGTTTCTCGACCTACGCCACGTGGTGGATTCGGCAGACGATCGAGCGCGCGATCATGAACCAGTCGCGCACGGTGCGGCTGCCGATTCACATCATCAAGGACATCAACGCCTGCCTGCGGGCGGCCCGGCGCCTGCGGCAGGAAACCGAGCGTGCCCCGACCGTCGCGGAACTGGCGGATCATCTCGGGCGCGCCCCGGCCGATGTCGAACGACTTATGGGGCTGCACAAGCGTGTCACTCTCAGGTCGAACGGGCAGGGCGACGACGGGCCCGTGGACCGGCTGCAGGCGCGGGGCTCGGCGGAGCCATCGCAATGCGCACACCGCGACGACGTCAACGAAATCGTCGATCACTGGGTGTGGGAACTTAATGACAAGCAGCGCGAAGTCGTCGAGCGGCGATTTGGACTGCACGGCTACCGGCGTGAGACGCTCGAACAGATCGGCGCCGAGATCGGCGTGACGCGCGAGCGAGTCCGGCAGATCCAGCTCGATGCGCTGAAGCGGCTGAGAGAGATGCTCGAGCGGAACGGCTTTTCGGGAGATGCCGTTTTTTATTGAGCCGACAGGTACAGCACCGCCGCCACCTTTCGACCTTCGCTCGCCAGGACATTGAACGTGCGCGAGGCCGCGGCCGTGTCCATGACCTCGAAGCCGACGCCGCGTCGTGCGAAAGCGAACGTGAGTTCGCGCGGCGCGAATACGTTGGAATGGCCGGTACCGAGCAAGACGATTTCGGGCGCAGTGGCGAGAACGTTATCGAAATGACCTTCGCGCAGCTCGTTGATCGGTGTGTCGTTCCACGCACCAAGCACATCATCGGCCGTCAAGACGATAGACGTTTCATGGTGTTTGTCGTTGACGAGAATGGCGGCCTCGGAAACGCTGCGGATGACCATCCTGGCCGATGATTCTTTTGTGAATTTCACCTGCGCTTGCCTTAACATCGAGTCGGTACGTGAACGAATCATATGACAAAAATACGGCCCTGGCCGTATTGCCGCCCGTCGGGGGCGGGCGACTCGAAGATGCCTCGTTGCGCGCCTGGCTCGCTCGGTCGGAGCTGTCGTTCAATCCGCGGCCGCGTGAATTGCTGCAGGTACTGACGTCGGAGCTGGGATTGCCGTACCCCGAGGAGGGGCTGGCGGCGCTGCGCATGTGGGGCCAGACGGGTGATCGGCCGACGGTGTGGATTGCCGCCGCTGATCCCGTCTACCTGGAGCCGCGACTCGATCACCTGTGCCTGCACGCGCTGCGCGGCGACACCGTTCCGCCGCCGGACCTGAGGCAGCTATTCAATCACCTGCAGGAGACGCTGGCGGGTGAGCGGCAATACGGATTCGCGCGACTCGGTTCGAGCGGCTATCTGCGGGCCGAGGAACCGATGTCGACGGCGGCGGTACCGGCGTATGTCGTCGATCAGCAGCCGCCCGGCGACTTCCTGCCAACAGGTGCCCACACGGCCATGTACCGCAATACCGTCAGTGAGATCGAGATGGCCCTGCACGAGCACGACGTCAACCTGCGCCGGGTCGAAGAAGGCAAACCGCCCGTCAATTCGCTGTGGCTCTGGGGCGGTGGCACGGCGCCCGAGATGACGGCGCGGCCGCAACCGCCACTGTTTGCCGACGATGCCCTGCTGTATGGCTTCTGGGAGAGTGCCACGGCCATCAGCGATACCTGGCCCGGTAGCTTCGCGGCCTGCTCCGAAGCCTCGTCGCATGGCTTCGTTGCCGTTACGCCTGAGAACGACGTGCGCCCGGAGACCTTGCGCGGCTACCTCGACGAGCTGCGTAATCTGCTGCACGCCAAACGAGTCAGCCGGCTCGTGCTGCTGTTCCGCGACGGCGTGCGCGCCGAAGTTCGGCGTTCGCATGCACTGCGTTTCTGGCGTCGCAGCGACGCGCTGCTGACATGACGGCGCACAGGGCGAGACCGATCGTCACCCGGCCAATGCCGAGCGCGGCGGCGATGGCGGCGCTCGGCGACATCGACCCCGTGCATGCGCGCCTGTTTGCGATGCGCGGCCTGGCGGGGCCCGAGGAACTCGACTACGGCCTGGCGCGGCTCGCGCCGGTCAGTTCGCTCGACAATATCGACGAGGCAGCGGAACTCGTCATTGCGCATCGCGAGCGCCGGATCATCGTCGTCGGCGACTTCGACGTCGACGGGGCGACGAGTACGGCACTCGTGTTGCGCTGCCTGCGCGAATTCGGGTTTGGCGACGTCGACTACCTCGTCCCGAATCGCTTCGACTATGGCTACGGCCTGACGCCCGAGATCGTCAGCGTCGCGGCGCAGCGCGACCCGGCCCTGCTGCTCACGGTCGACAACGGCATTTCGAGTATCGAAGGCGTCGAGGAAGCCAATCGTCTCGGCATTCCCGTGCTCGTGACCGACCATCACCTGCCGGGTGAAAACCTGCCCGAGGCGACCGTCATCTTGAACCCGAACCTGCCCGGCAGCGCCTTCCCGAGCACGTGTCTCGCCGGTGTCGGCGTTGCCTTCTATCTCATGGCGCGGGTCGGTCGCATGCTCGAGGCGCAGGGTGTTGAGGGCGCCGCGAAGGTTCCGGCGAAGTACCTCGATCTCGTCGCACTCGGGACCGTTGCCGACGTCGTACCGCTCGATCACAACAATCGTGTGCTGGTTCACCAGGGGCTGCGGCGTATTCGTGCAGGACGCTCGATCGCCGGTATCCAGGCCCTGCTGCAGCAAGCGGGGCGCCAGCCGGCGCGCTGCGTGAGTTCCGACCTCGGCTTTGCGGCTGGCCCGCGCATCAACGCGGCGGGGCGGCTCGAGGATATTTCGGTCGGGATCGAATGCCTGCTGAGCGACGACTTCGACACGGCGATGCATCACGCCGGCCTGCTCGATCGCATCAACAGCGAACGTCGCGACATCGAGGCGACGATGCGGGACCAGGCGTTCGCATATGTCGATTCACTCGGGGCGCAACGCTGGCCGGCGTGCGTGTGCGTGTACGACGCGGAGTGGCACCAGGGCGTGGTCGGCCTGATCGCCGCGCGTGTGCGGGAACGCTGCCATCGTCCCGTCATCGCGTTCGCGCGCGAGAGCGACGAACTGCTCAAGGGCTCGGCGCGCTCGATCCAGGGTGTGCACGTGCGCGACCTGCTCGAGGCCGTGCACGCCGTCAAGCCCGAGCTGATCGTCAAGTTCGGCGGACATGCGATGGCGGCCGGGCTCACGATTGCCGAGGCGCATTTCGCCCAGTTCAGGGAGGTGGTCGCGGCGCAAATGGCGCGTCTCTATCCCGACGCGGATTTCAGCGGGGCGATCGTAACGGATGGTCCGTTGCCGGGCGAGGCGCTCAGCCTCGAGTTCGCGCGCTCCTTGCGCGAGGCAGGACCCTGGGGGGCGGCGTTTCCGGAGCCGACGTGGTGCGGCGACTTCACGATTGAGGAGCAACGCGTCGTTGGCCAGAACCACCTCAAGCTGCGCGTGCGTCCCGCGGCAGGGGGACGAGCGGTCGATGCCATTGCGTTCAACCAGGCGGGGCCGGCCTACCGCGGCACGATCCAGCTTGCATTCCGGCTCGACGTTAACGAATATCGCGGCGTCGAATCGCCGCAGCTTGTCGTTGAACAGGTTGCCGAACTGTAGGGACCTGTTCAAACCCATGGAAACGAGCCAGATCAAGCAGACCATTGCCGACCTCGCCGAACGCACCGCTGCGTTGAGGGGGTATCTTTGACTACGAAGGCAAGGCGGAGCGCCTGACCGAAGTCCAGCGCGAGCTCGAGCAACCCGACGTATGGAACGAGCCCGAGCGCGCGCAGGCGCTGGGCCAGGAGCGTGCGCAGCTCGAGCAGGTTGTGGCCGGCCTGGACGAATTGCAAACGGGGCTCGGCGATGCGGGCGAATTACTCGAGATGGCGGTCGAGGAAAGCGACGAAGAGACCGTCGCCGAGGTCGTGTCCGACCTCGAGGCGTACGAACAGCGCGTGGCAGGCCTCGAGTTTCGGCGCATGTTCTCGGGCGACATGGATGCCAACAACGCCTACCTCGACATCCAGTCGGGTGCGGGCGGCACCGAGGCGCAGGACTGGGCAGAAATGCTGCTGCGTATGTACCTGAGGTGGGCCGAGGCGCACGGCTTCAAGGCCGACGTAATCGAGGCCTCGGCGGGTGAAGTGGCCGGCATCAAGAGCGCGACCGTCTACGTGGTCGGCGAGTACGCCTACGGCTGGCTGCGGACCGAGACCGGCGTACACCGACTGGTACGCAAATCACCGTTCGACGCGGGCAATCGTCGCCACACCTCGTTTGCCTCCGTGTTCGTGTCGCCGGAGGTGGACGACAACATCGACATCGAGATCGACCCTTCGGACCTGCGCATCGACGTATATCGTGCCAGCGGCGCGGGCGGCCAGCACGTCAACCGCACAGAGTCGGCCGTGCGTATAACGCACCTGCCGTCCAACATCGTCGTGCAATGCCAGAACGACCGCTCGCAGCACAAGAACAAGGCGACGGCGATGAACCAGCTCAAGGCCAAGCTCTACGAGATGGAGTTGCAGGAGCGGCGTGCCGCGGCAGCCGTGGTCGAGGAAGGCAAGGCCGACGTCGGCTGGGGCAGCCAGATTCGCAATTACGTCCTGGACCAGAGCCGTATCAAGGATTTGCGCACCGGCGTCGAAACCGGTAACACTCAGGCGGTACTCGACGGCGGCCTCGACGCCTTTATCGAGGCAAGCCTCAAACAGGGACTGTAGATTCATGAGTGACGACACCCGCAAGCCGGACGAGAACAAGCTCATCGCCGAACGGCGCGCCAAGCTGAACGCGCTGCGCGAGCAGGGCAATCCATTCCCGAACGACTTTCGACGCAACGCGATCGCAGAGGAACTGCACCAGACCTTCCACGATCACGACAAGGAAGCGCTCGCAGAAGAGCAGATCGAGGTGTCCGTATCGGGCCGCATGATGGCCAAACGCGTCATGGGCAAGGCCAGCTTCGTCAAGCTGCAGGACCGCTCGGGCCAGATCCAGGTACGCCTGGAACGCGATCGCCTGCCCGACGGCGTCTACCAGGGATTCAAGAAGTGGGACGTCGGCGACATCGTCGGCACCAAGGGTATGCTGTTTCGCACCAACACGGGTGAACTCACGGTCATGGCCGACGAGCTGCGCCTGCTGACGAAATCGCTGCGGCCATTGCCGGAGAAATGGGCGGGCCTCTCGGACCAGGAGACACGCTATCGCCAGCGCTACGTCGACCTCATCATCAATGAGAAGAGCCGCGAGATCTTTCGCAAGCGCTCGGCCATCGTTACCTATATGCGGGGCTTCCTCGAGGCGCTCGATTTTCTCGAAGTCGAAACGCCGATGATGCAGGTGACGCCGGGCGGCGCCATCGCGAGACCGTTCACGACGCACCACAATGCGCTCGACATGCCGTTGTACCTGCGCATTGCGCCCGAGCTGAATCTCAAGCGCCTCATCGTCGGCGGCTTCGATCGGGTCTACGAGATCAATCGTAGTTTCCGCAACGAGGGCGTATCGACGCAGCACAACCCCGAGTTCACGATGCTCGAGGCCTATCGCGCCTTTGCCGACTACAACGACTGGATGGACACGACCGAGGCGATGCTGCACGGCATGGCCGAGGCCGTGACCGGCTCGACGATCGTCAACTACCAGGGCGAAACCTACGACTTCGGCAAGTCCTTCGAGCGCATGACGGTCGAGGAGTGCATCGAGAAGTACAACGCTGACTTCGACATGACGCGGGCACGCGATCACGATTACCTGGCCGCCTATGCGGAGAAGGTCGGCGTGGACGTCAGGCCGGGCTACGGGCCCGGCAAGCTTCAGACCGAGATTTTCGAAGCGACGGGCGAGGCGCAGCTCAGACAGCCGACCTTCATCACGCAGTATGCGGCAGAGGTCTCGCCGCTGGCGCGCAAGAACGACGAGGACCCGTTCCTCACCGATCGCTTCGAGCTGTTCATTGCAGGTCGGGAGATCGCCAACGGGTTCTCGGAGCTCAACGATCCCGAGGAACAGGCCGAGAGGTTCCGGGCGCAGGTCGAGGCTGCAGCGGCCGGCGACGACGAGGCCATGTCTTACGACCATGACTACATTCGGGCACTCGAGTACGGCTTGCCGCCGACCACGGGCATCGGTATCGGCGTGGACCGGCTCGTCATGTTGCTGACCGACTCCCCGTCGATACGCGACGTATTGCTGTTCCCGCACATGCGGCCGGAAGTATTCGACTGATAACAGCTGCGTTGCATTGCTCTGGCAAACCCATATTTAACATAAGTAGGGCGTCCCGACACGCCGGGCGTCTTTGACAATAATCAAACGGCGGATTTGGCCTATACTTCACAAGGGCGAAGAATAAATCTCAAAATCAGGGGGCACTATGAAACACGCACTATCGCTGTTCCTTCTTCTTGCATTGTCACTGTGGACGGCCGACGCCAGCGCCGATTCCAAGGCAAAGTACAAGTACAAAGGCGGCCTCAATCCGCACGCGGCGGCAGAACTCAAGGAGGCCAACGTCGACAAGTACGTCGGCAAGTTCCAACCCGCAGCCTCGGCTCCGGTGGGCGAAGGCTGGATCAAACACACGTTCGATCCCGGCGCGTCTTTCGACGGCCCGATCTGCGTCGCGGGCTCGCCGTACTCGGTTTTCTCGCGCAAGCGAAATCCCAGGAAATTGTTGATCATGCTGCAGGGCGGTGGGGCGTGCTGGCAGGGGTTTTACAACTGCAACATATTCTCTGAAAGCCAGGAACCGCCGCCGCCGCCGGTAGGCATCTGGGACGATGAATCCGGACTGAATCCGCTCGATGACTGGTCCGTGGTCTACCTGCCGTATTGCGACGGCTCGGTGTTCACGGGCGACAACGACGTCCCGGACGCTGAATGGCAGGCCTTCTTCGAGGCTGCGCTCGGCTTGCCGGCCGGCAGCGGCCCGCCGGCCAGGTTCCATCGCGGTCTGCGCAACGTGACCGCGGGCATCGACCTGGCGAAGCACGAGTTCCCGCGCGCACGCCGGATCCTCGTCGCAGGCTCCAGCGCCGGCGGCGTCGGCGCCACCGCATTCGCGCCGTTCCTGGCGCGCATGGCGTTCGGCAACGACCGAAAGCTCATGGTCTTCAACGACGCCGGTCCCGTGGCCATCAATCTCGCCGATACCGGGGCCATTGCGGCGCGCGCGGCCGACTGGCAATTCGACCAGTTCTACCCGGCGAGCTGCACGGATTGCGACGCTCTCGGCCAGGGCACGGCCTTGATCAAGTGGCGCCTGCACAACGACCGGACGATTCGCGAGGCCTTCTATTCGACGGATTTCGATACGACCAACCGGTTCTTCATGAACCTGCTGCCGACGGTGTCGCCCGACGACCCGACGTACCAGACCGAATTCCTGCTCACGGGTCTTGCTTATCGTGACCTGATCATCAGCGAACACGGCGAGATTAACGACCTGTTCCCGCATCGATACCGGCGCTTCATCCGCGCGGGGAGCATCACGCATACGGCGCTGCAGACGCCCGATTTCAACGAGTCTGCAAACGGCGTGAAGCTGCGCAAATGGTTGAAGAAATTTGTCAATCGCCAGCGGTCCTGGAAGGACATCGTCGAGGAGTTACCGGCTCCCTGAGCGGCTGACATCCTCGAGATAGGGCAGCGGTCGGTGCCGGAGCGTAACGGCGCCGGCCGTGAGCCCGTCGACGACGTCGGTAGGTACGACGGCGAGCAAGACACTGCCTGCGACGTTCAGGACTTCGCCGACCGCACGCTCGCCGAGCGTCACCTTATCGCCCGCGGCGACCGCACCGTCGCACGCGAACCTCAAAGTGCGGCGCTTGGTCGCGCCCTTGTAATGAGTGCGAGCGACGATCTCCTGACCCGTGTAACAGCCCTTGTCGAAGCTGACGGCGTCGAGCAGGTCGAGGTTCAGCATGTGCGGCGTGAATTGTTCGGACTGCTTCGCGCCGATCGAGGGGAACCCGTTATCAACCTGGAATGACGGCTCGACCGTCCGGCCCTCGTCGACAATCTCGAAGTCGACCCTGGAACGAAACCGGAACAGCGTCAGGCGCCTGACGATATCCCCGGCCATATCCGCGAGCACCGACATTGCGTAGCCGTCGTCGATCCGTGCCACCGTCCCGAACCAGATCACGCGGCCCTTGGGATTGCACCAGGCGGCGAGAATTTCGGCTTCATTCTCGAGCCGACGCAAGTCGTTGGTCAACTGGCCCTGGAGGAAGTCGAAGGCGTCCTCTCCCGTGATTCTTATCGTTGCGATATTCATGATTTGTAACGGTTGGTAAGCAAATACTGCAGCTATTCGAAGGCTCTGGCATACTCCTCGCCATGGCGCTCGAAGACCCCGAAAACACCGCTGCGGAGAATGCCCGACCGGACGTCCCGGAGAGCGATGATACCGCAGGCGAGGTCGCAGATCGTCCGGCCCAGCGGCCGCGCGAGATCGGCGGTCGTGGTGGCTTGGACCCGACACGCTACGGCGACTGGGAAAAGGCCGGGCGCTGCATCGACTTTTGATCAAGAAGCGGTCACATGAATAATAACGACAGGCCACTGTCGCCACACATCTCGATCTACCGCTGGCCGGTGACGATGGTGTCGTCGATCCTGCATCGCGCGACAGGTATCGCCATGGCCGCGGGTTTCGCACTGCTTGTCTTCTGGCTGGCCAATACGGCCAACGGGCCCGGTGCTTATGCCGCGCTCGCGGCCGTGATGGGTTCCACGGTCGGCCGAATCCTGCTGGTCGGCTGGAGCTGGGCGTTCTTCTATCACCTCGCCAACGGTATCCGTCACCTCGTATGGGATACCGGCAGGGGTCTCGAGAAGGGCCAGGCAACGGCTTCGGCATGGTTCGTCATCGCGGCGTCCGTCGTCCTGACCGCCGTGTTCTGGATGGTGCTCTCGTGAGCCTGCGGTCGCCGCTCGGGCGGGTTCTGGGGCTCGGCACCGCGAAAGACGGTACCTCGCACTGGTGGGGGCAGCGCGTGTCCGGCGCGGCACTGGCCATCCTCGGGCTCTGGTTCGCTGTCGCGATCGCCGGCATGCCCGGGTACGCGCACGCAGACGCCGCGGCGTTCATCGGCGAACCGCTGCACGCGGTCCTGCTCATGCTGCTGACCGTCACGATGGCGTATCACTCCTACCTCGGCGTCCAGGTCGTGATCGAAGACTATGTGCACGGGCACGGCCTGAAGATCGCCTCTCTCGTCCTGTCCCGCTTCGCGCACGTGTTCCTCGCGGTCGTGGGCCTGTATGCCATCCTGAGACTCGGAATCGGCGCATGAGCGACTACGAATTCATCGATCACAGCTACGACGTCGTCGTGATTGGCGCCGGCGGCGCCGGTTTGCGCGCGACATTCGGCCTCGCGAACGCCGGCTTCGATACCGCGTGTATTACGAAGGTCTTCCCGACCCGCAGCCATACGGTGGCGGCGCAGGGTGGTATCTCGGCCGCACTCGGCAACATGGGCGAGGACGACTGGCGCTGGCACATGTACGACACGGTCAAAGGCTCCGACTGGCTCGGCGACCAGGACGCCATCGAATACATGTGCAAGGAAGCGCCGGATGCCATTATCGAGCTCGAGCACTACGGCGTGCCGTTCTCGCGGACCGAGGACGGCAAGATCTATCAGCGCCCCTTCGGCGGAATGACCACGCATTTCGGCGAAGGCACAGCCCAGCGCACCTGCGCGGCGGCCGACCGCACCGGGCACGCGATGCTGCATACGCTCTACCAGCAATCGCTCAAGCACGATGCCGAGTTCTACATCGAGTACTTCGCCGTCGACCTGATCATGGAAGATGGCCGGTGCCGCGGTGTCGTGGCGATCGACCTGGCAACAGGGCGGCTGCACCGCTTCCGTTCGCACCAGGTGATCCTGGCGACAGGCGGCTACGGGCGGGCCTACTTCTCATGTACCTCGGCACACACGTGCACGGGCGACGGCAGCGCCATGGTGTTGCGGGCGGGCCTGCCGGTGCAGGACATGGAGTTTGTGCAGTTTCACCCCACCGGCATCTACGGTGCGGGCTGCCTGATTACCGAAGGATCGCGCGGCGAGGGCGGGTACCTGACGAATTCCGAGGGCGAGCGCTTCATGGAGCGTTATGCGCCGAATGCCAAGGACCTCGCGTCGCGCGACGTCGTGTCGCGGTCCATGACGATCGAAATCCGCGAAGGGCGGGGCGTAGGGCCGGACAAGGACCACATCTACCTGCACCTCGAGCACCTCGGCCCCGAAGTCATCGAAGAGCGCCTGCCCGGCATCGCCGAGTCGGCCCGAATTTTCGCCGGCGTGGACGTCAACAAGGAGCCGATTCCGGTCCTGCCGACCGTGCACTACAACATGGGCGGCATCCCGGCCAACTTCAACGGCCAGGTCGTGACGAAGGACGGCGAAGACGCGGAAAGCGTCGTCGAGGGCCTCATGGCCGTGGGCGAGGCGGCCTGCGTATCCGTGCACGGCGCCAATCGCCTCGGCTCGAACTCGCTGCTCGATCTCGTCGTTTTCGGCCGCGCCGCCGCGCACTTCTGTGCCGAGACGATGACGCCGGGTACGCGCCACAAGCCATTGCCCGACGGCGCCGGTGAGGATTCCGTCGCACGCATCGACAAGCTTCGCAATGCCGACGGCCCTCGCCCAACGGCGGAAATTCGCCTCGAAATGCAGAGGATCATGCAGGGCCATGCGGCCGTGTTCCGAACCGGCGAGGTGCTCGACGAGGGCGTGGAACTGCTGCGCAAGACCTACGCCTCGTTCGCCGACGTCGGCGTCAGCGATCGCTCGATGGTCTGGAATACCGACCTCGTCGAGACCATGGAGCTCGAGAACCTGTTGCTCAACGCCGCCGCGACCATCGAGTCGGCGGCGAATCGTCTCGAGAGCCGGGGTGCGCACGCGCGCGAGGATTATCCCGTTCGCGACGACGCGGAGTGGATGAAGCACACGCTGACCTGGGTCGGCGGGCCCGGCGATGTGCGCATCGACTACCGTCCCGTGCACAACGAGACGCTGACCGATGAAGTCGAGTACATCGCGCCCAAGGCGCGCGTCTACTAGGGAGACCGACGATGGCTGAATTCCGACTCCCAAAGAACTCGCGCATTACCCGCGGCAAGCACTTCGACGCGGCCAATGGTTCAGGTAACACGCGTACGTTTGCGGTGTATCGCTACGACCCATCCACGGGCGAAAACCCGCGCGTTGACACCTACGAACTCGACATGGACAGCTGCGGCCCGATGGTTCTCGATGCCTTGATCAAGATCAAGAACGAGATCGACCCGACCCTGACATTCCGGCGCTCCTGCCGGGAGGGGATCTGCGGTTCCTGCGCCATGAACATCGATGGCGGCAATACGCTGGCCTGCACGCGCGCCAACGACGAAGTCAGTGGCGATGTAAAGATCTACCCGTTGCCGCACATGCCGGTCGTCAAGGACCTGGTCACGGACCTGACCAATTTTTATGCGCAATACGCCTCGATCAAGCCGTGGTTGCAGGCGCGCACGCCGCCGCCCCCGGATTCCGAGCGGCTGCAGTCCAAGGAAGACCAGGAACTCATCAACGAGCCGTCGGCTTGTATCCTGTGCGCCTGTTGCTCGACGAGTTGCCCGAGCTACTGGTGGAATTCCGACCGTTATCTCGGGCCGGCAGCGTTGCTGGCCGCTTATCGCTGGCTCGTCGATACGCGCGACGAGGCGACGGGCGAACGACTCGACGAACTGGAAGACCCGTTCCGGCTGTATCGCTGCCATACGATCATGAACTGCACGCAGACATGCCCAAAGAATCTCAATCCCGCCCTCGCCATCGCCGAGACCAAGAAGATGCTCGCGGCGCGTAAGTATTGAGCGAGCATTCGCGGCTCAGGTGGCAGTGTCGGAGGGGCATGCGCGAGCTCGATGAGCTGTTGGTGCGCTACCTCGAGCGTCACTACGAGGACGATTCCGATGCGGATAAGGCGGCGTTTCGCGAAGTTCTGACGCTTGCCGATCCCGAGCTCAACGCCTACCTGTTGCAACGGCAAACGCCGTCTTCGGAGTCGCTCGCGCGTGCCATCGAACGCATACTCGGCCGAGTTCAAACCTGACCCCGCGCTGCGCGGGGTCGTGCTGGCATCCGGCGTCGCGTCGGGTCTCACGGGCGTGGCCGTGATTGCGACACTGCCGTTTCCGACAGCGCTGATCGGCGCCGGCATGGTGTTCTGGTCGTCCCTTATGATCGCGCGGCTGCGACAGTTGTTGCGGTCGTGGTCGGCATGCCGTGGTCTGCGTGTCGGTTCCAGTGGCGACATGGCCGTGCGCGGGCCGGATGGAACATGGCGGCAGGCGGTCCTGGCACCGGGTGGCGTGTTGCTGCGGCGCTGGGGCTGGCTGCGCTACAGGACGACATCCGGCCGGATCGCAGTCGAGCTACTGCGCGGGCGGTGCCGCGAGTCGCAGGACTGGCGCCGGCTGCAGGTCATTTGGCGGCACATTGGAGCACCGGCCTCAAGCTGCTAACATGCTCATTGCTCAAGGAAAATTCGTACACGCGGTGAGTGGGGCACCGCCCTGGATCGGCGCCATGGAAATGCGTCACAAAACAAAGATGAATAAGGCCGATATTCGCGAACTAATCGCCCCCGCACCGGTCTATCCGGGTGTCGGCAGGCTGTGATGTCGGATCGGTCGTCTGACAAGACCCTGGTCAAACGGGTCCAGAAAGGTGACAAGGGCGCGTTTGACGTGCTGGTGCTCAAGTACCAGCAGAAGATCGTGAATTTGGTGATGCGATATGTGCGTGACCCTGAGCTGGCGCTGGACATTACGCAAGAGGCGTTCATCAAGGCATATCGTGCTTTGCCGCGGTTCCGCGGTGACAGTGCCTTCTATACCTGGATGTATCGAATCGCAGTGAATACGGCCAAGAATCACCTGGCCGCACAGCGTCGGCGGCCGATGGACATCGAGCTGGACCTGCAGGACCCGGAACAGTACGACCTGCATGCGAAATTGAAGGAAACGGATACGCCGGAAGGCGTGACGCTCAGCAATGAGTTGAGACAAACCATAGAACGTGCCATCGCGGCGCTGCCGGAAGACCTCCGAACGGCGATCATCCTGCGCGAGCTCGAAGGCATGAGCTACGAAGAGATAGCACAGACCATGGAGTGCCCGGTCGGAACCGTACGATCGAGGATCTTCCGGGCACGCGATGCGATCGGCAAGAAAGTCGGTCCGTTGACAAGGTCTTGAGGGCATGAGTGCCCGGCGGGTGGAGTATGAATGACGCAATAAGAATGCAAATTTCAGCGTATGTGGATGGTGAGCTTTCGGATAGCGAAGCCGGGATGCTGCTGCGACGCATGAGCCAGGACGCCGGTTTGCGCCGCGAGGCGGCCGAGTTTCTCGAGCTCGGGCGCATCATGCGCGGCGAAGGCAGCGCGCCCGGCATAGAGCGTCTGCGCGAGCGTATTGCAGCGGGTATCGATGGCAGACCGGAAGACGACAGCGAAGTTTCGCCGGACACGCAGAAGGGCAGCGCGCTGCGGCCTTTGGTCGGTGTTGCGGTGGCGGCCTCGGTTGCGCTGATCGCATTGTTCGGCTTGCAGCTGACGCCGGGCGTCGATAGCGCGACAGCTCTGGACGAAGCGGTCGTCGAAGCGGCGGACGACGCCGGCTACACGGTCCCCGAGCGAATCGACGGCCAGCTGCGCCAGTATTACCTGAGTCACGGAGCGTCGTCGGGCGCGAACAGCGTCAATGCGAGGCTCGTAACCCTGCGCCTTAGCGAAGAACTCCTCGTCGAGGAAGAGGATCAGGACGCCGCCGCGGACGAAACGACGGCAGACGAACCGACGCAGCCTTGATGCGAATCTCCGGGATCAAGAGCCTCGCCTGGCCCGTCTTGCTCGCGGGGCAGCTGAGCTTCTCTGCGACGGCGCAGGCCGAACGCATCGAACCCAACGACTGGCTGACGCGCATGAGCGCGGCAGTGCAGCAAACGAGTTACGAGGGCACGGTGATCCGCATGCAGAATGGCAAGGCGGAAGCACTAAAGGTCATGCACACGGTCAGCGGCGGTGTGGTGCGCGAGAAGCTGGTCGCGCAGGAGGGCAACGGCCTCGAGATCATCCGCCACGGCAACGAGGTGCACAGCATCCTGCCGGATAGAAAGTCCGTCCTCGTCGAGGAATGGAGCGACGAGTCGACCCTGTTTTCCACGCTGCCTACGAGCGAGGTGCGCTTCGGCAGCGAGTACGATGTGTCACTTGTTCGAGAGGAGCGCGTGGCGGGACGTCGTGCCATGCTCGTCGCCATTCGCCCGCACGACGACTATCGGTATGGATACCGCCTGTGGCTTGACGTCGATACCGCGTTTCCGCTGCAAACGCAGCTCGTCGGTGTCGACGGTGAGGCGATCGAACAGGTCAAGTTCGCCGACATCCGTCTGGGCACCGACATCGATCCGGACATGCTTGCGCCAACCGTCGATACGTCGGCATTTCGCTGGATCAACCATCCGCGGCGGCACGTCGGCCACAGTATCGAAACCGGCTGGCATTCGGCCGACCTGCCACGCGGATTTCGCACGATCTCCGCACACGGTGAGGAGTTGCCGGGTAGCGATGGCGTGACCACGCATATTCTCTACAGTGACGGACTCGCCAATGTGTCCGTGTTCATCGCCCCGCTGACGGACGACGGCGCCAACGGTTCGTCGCAGGTCGGCGCGTCGAATTCCTTCAGCGCCGTGATAGACGGGCACCGTGTCACGGCCGTCGGCGAAGTGCCTGCACTGACGGTCGAGCAGATCGCGACGACAATGTTGCCGCGCTGACGATCCGGCATGGATAGCCCGCAAGGCCGCATTCTTTCCATTCACGACGACAGGGAACCGGTGTGCGCCGTGGTCGAAATCACGGCCCCGCTGCGCTGCGCTCGTTGCGCCGCGGGCAAGGGTTGCGGGGCAGGCATCGCGGGTCCCGATGGCGGGCCGCGCAAGATCGAGGTACGGCTTGCGCCCGGCCTGGAACTGCGCGCAGGAGATCGCGTCCGCGTCGATCTTGCGCCCGCCGATATCCTCGGCGCATCGCTAATCGTCTACGGCTTGCCGCTTGCTGGCGCTGTTCTGGGGGCCGGCGCGGCCTACCTCGCAAATGCCGGCGATCTTGGCGCGGCGCTGGCAGCACTGGCCGGTATCGGCGCCGGAATGCTGGTGGCGCGTGGTCGCCTGCGCCGGACTGCCTGCCCGCATCGTTTCACGCCGATCGCGACGTCGCGGATCGCCGGGGCCGGCTGACATGGAGACCCTGGTCGTCTATAGCCGGCGCGGCTGCCACCTGTGCGAGGTGCTCATCGAGGAGTTGCTGCCGCTCGTGGAAGGACGGCTGGCGCTCGAGGTGCGCGATATCGACAGCGACCCGGCCTGGCGAGCGACGTTCTCGGCCGACGTGCCGGTAGTCGAATTCGCCGATGAAATCGTCTGTCGGCATTTCCTCGATCGCAAGGCGATTGCAGGTATACTCCGCGGCTGATTTCCGCACGCCTGCGGGCCCTCTTTTCAAGCGCCCGTATAGCCCCGCCAATGAAGCATATCCGCAATTTTTCGATCATCGCGCACATCGACCACGGCAAGTCGACGCTGGCCGACCGCTTCATCCAGATGTGCGGCGGCCTGGCGGAGCGAGAGATGGCGGAACAGGTGCTCGATTCGATGGACCTCGAACGAGAGCGAGGCATTACGATCAAGGCGCAGAGCGTGTCGCTCGAGTACACGGCGCGGGACGGCCAGGCCTACCAGCTCAATTTCATCGACACGCCGGGTCATGTGGACTTCTCTTACGAGGTATCCCGCTCGCTGGCAGCCTGTGAAGGCGCGCTGCTGGTTGTCGATGCGGCGCAAGGCGTCGAGGCACAGAGCGTCGCGAATTGCATCACGGCGATCGACCAGGGCCTCGAGGTGCTGCCGGTGCTGAACAAGATCGACCTGCCGGCAGCGGAACCCGACAAGGTGGTCGCCGAGATCGAAGACATCATCGGCATCGATGCCCAGGATGCGATCCGCGTCAGCGCGAAAACGGGAGCCGGCGTCGACGACCTGCTCGAGCAGCTCGTGGACGTAATCCCGGCCCCGGAAGGAGACCCGGATAGCCCATTGCAGGCCCTGATCATCGACTCCTGGTTCGACAACTACGTCGGCGTCGTCTCCCTCGTGCGTGTCGTTAACGGCTCGCTAGGCAAGCGCAGCAAGACCACGGTGATGTCGACGGGCATCTCCTACAACGCCGACCGTGTCGGCGTATTCACACCCAAGATGGAGGATCGCGACGAACTGCGCACGGGTGAAGTCGGCTTCGTCATCGCCGGTATCAAGGATATCTATGGCGCGCCGGTCGGCGACACACTGACCGCGACCCGCCAGCCCTGCGAACACGCTTTGCCGGGATTCAAGCAGGTGCAGCCGCGCGTGTTCGCCGGCCTTTTCCCGATCAGCTCGGATGACTACGAGAGTTTTCGCGAGGCGCTGCAGAAGCTGCGCCTCAACGACGCGGCCCTGCATTTCGAACCCGAGACCTCGGCCGCACTGGGGTTCGGTTTTCGCTGTGGCTTCCTCGGCATGCTGCACATGGAAATCGTGCAGGAGCGCCTCGAACGCGAGTACGACCTCGAGCTGATCACGACAGCGCCGACCGTCGTGTTCGAAGTCGCGTCGACCAAGGGCGAATTGCTGCAAGTGGACAACCCGTCCAAGTTGCCGCCGGCAAACGAAATCGAGGAATTACGCGAGCCGATCATCGCCGCGAATATTCTGGTGCCCGATGAATTCGTCGGCGCCGTCATCAAGCTGTGCGTCGAGAAGCGCGGCGTACAAAAGCACATGCGTTACCTGGGCGGCCAGGTATCGCTCGAGTACGAGCTGCCAATGGCCGAGGTCGTGCTCGATTTTTTCGACCGACTGAAGTCGGTGAGCCGTGGCTTCGCCTCATTTGACTACCATTTTCTTCGCTTCGAACCCGCGAAGCTGGTGCGCCTGGACTTACTGATCAACGGCGACCGGGTCGACGCCTTGTCGGTCATCGTGCATGCCGAAAATGTGCGAATGCGCGGCCGCGAACTGGTCGAAAAAATGCGAGAATTGATCCCTCGCCAGATGTTCGATGTCGCGATTCAGGCAGCAGCCGGGAGCCAGATCATCGCGCGCAGCAATGTCAAGGCGCTACGCAAGAACGTCACCGCCAAGTGCTATGGCGGCGATGTCTCGCGCAAGCGCAAGCTGCTCGAAAAGCAGAAAGCCGGCAAGAAGCGCATGAAGCAGGTGGGGTCTGTCGAAATCCCGCAAGAGGCATTCCTGGCGGTCCTGCGCGTTGAAAAGTGAGAGAGTGAGTTGATACTGAATCTTGCATTGATCCTGACGGTACTGACCGTGTTCACGGGCGTGGTCGTCGCGCTCGACAAATTCGCGTGGAAGACGAGCGAAGACGATTCGCGCGACAAGCCGGGTGCAAAACACGTGCTCGTCGAGTATTCGCGCTCGTTTTTCCCCGTGCTGCTGCTCGTTCTTGTGATTCGGTCTTTTGTTTTCGAACCGTTTCGCATTCCGTCAGGCTCCATGATGCCGACCCTGCTCGAAGGCGACTTTATCTTCGTCAAGAAGTACTCGTATGGCCTGCGCCTGCCCGTCACGGAGACCAAGATCGTAGAGACCGGCTCACCGGCGCGCGGCGATGTCATCGTATTTCGACTGCCCTCGGACCCGAGCGTCAACTACATCAAGCGTGTCATAGGGCTGCCAGGGGATACCGTCGTTTATGAGCGGCACCGCCTGACCATCAACGGCGAGCGCGTTGCGCTGCGGGGCGGCGACGGCGAATCGCGAGGGGCTCCGGTCTATGCCGAGGATCTGGATGGCCGCGTGCACGAGATTCGTGTCGAAAACCCGGGATTTTCGATTCGCGACAATATTTACCGCGTACCCGAAGGCCACTTCTTCGTCATGGGTGACAACCGCGACAGCAGCAAGGACAGCCGCTTCATCGGGGCGATTCCCGAGGAGTATCTCGTTGGCGAGGCCGTGCGCGTGTGGATGCACTTCGTGCCCTGGAACATGCCCGACTGGGGCCGGATCGGGACGAAAATCCAATAATGTGGTGCCAGTCACTGACTTGCGTCTTTAAAGCCCTGTACATTATGGAATATCGCGGTGCCGAGCGCGCCGGTTTCCGCACGGAGATTGCAGTATGACACTGATTCTTAAGGATAAACAGCAGATGAGAAGGCGCCAGGCCGGCATGACGACGCTGGGCCTGGTGATTCTCGTTGCGTTTCTCGCGTTGATTGCCTTCGCCGGTCTTCGTCTGACGCCCGTGTATCTCAACTACATGAAAGTCGCCGGTGTCGTGAACGGAGTCTACGAGGAATTCGACGGCACGGGCGCGAGCCGCAGCTCGATTCGAAGTTCGCTGGCACGACGTTTCGACATTGACAGCGTCGGGGTCATCGAAGCCAAGGATGTTGCGGTTACCAAGGTTGACGGCGGGCATGAGGTCGCCGCAGTCTATGCCCACAAGACGCCGTTTATTGCCAACGTCTCGTTCGTGGTGGATTTCGAGAAGCGAGTTCTGATCCGCCGTTAGGATGTGGCTGCGAGGCGGCCGGGCGACAAAGAGCGATAGCATTGGAAAAAGCCGAGCGCTGGCTGCAAGACACGCTGCAATTCCGTTTCCGGGACGCGGGGCTGCTGGGTCGCGCGCTGACCCATCGCAGCGCTGCGGGCCGCAGCAACGAGCGTCTCGAATTCCTCGGCGACGCGGTACTCGATTTCGTCATCTCCGAAGCCGTGTTCAAGCTCCGTCCCGATGCGGAGGAGGGCGACCTCAGTCGCCTGCGCGCCTCACTCGTGAAGGACACCGCACTCGCAGAAATCGCGGTCGAACTCGGTATCGGCGAACACCTGGTGTTGGGAAGCGGCGAGAAGAAAAGCGGTGGCCACCGCCGGGAGTCGATTCTCGCCGATGCCGTCGAAGCCGTATTCGGCGCCGTGTTCCTCGATTCGGGTGTTGATGCGGCGAGAGACATGATCCTGCGCGTATTCGCGCATCGCCTCGAGACCCTGCCCGATGCGGAGGATCTGCGTGATCCCAAGACCCGCCTGCAGGAATGGCTGCAGGCGCGCAAACTGGCCCTGCCGGTGTACGAACTCACCGAGGTGCACGGCAAGGACCACCGGCGGCGCTTCAGCGTCACGTGCACGGTGACCGAACTCTCGCAGAGCACCGGGGGCGAATCGACCTCGCGTCGCAAGGCAGAACAACAGGCAGCCCGGGACATGCTTGCGATCTTGTCCGGAGAGCGTCCGTGAGTGAGTTTCGATGCGGCATGGCAGCGGTCATCGGGCGGCCGAATGTGGGCAAGTCGACGCTGATCAATGCAATCGTCGGGCGCAAGGTCAGCATCGTAACGGCGAAACCGCAAACGACGCGCCACCGGATCCTCGCCGTGCATACGACCGCCGCATCGCAGGTGATTTTCGTCGATACCCCGGGCCTGCATCGCAATGCGGGCAAGGCGATGAACCGGCTCATGAACCGCACCGCGGCCAACGCGCTCGCGGACGCCGACGTGGTCCTGTTCGTCAGCGATGCGACACGCTGGACTGCCGAGGACGATGACGTGCTGCGGCGCCTGCGGAAAGTACGGTCGCCGGTCGTGGCGGTCCTGAACAAGATCGACCGCGTGCAGCCGAAGGAGAAATTGCTGGATACGATAGCGCTCATGTCCGCGCGCTACGATTTTGCCGAGATCATACCGGTCTCCGCGCTCGAGCGGGACAACCTGGAAGCGTTGCTTGCAGTCCTGCCCGCATTCCTGCCCGAGTCGCCGCCGTTGTTTCCCGAGGACATGCACACGGACCGCAGTCGCGAGTTTCACATCGCCGAGACAATCCGGGAGAAACTCACGTTGATGCTGCACCAGGAGCTGCCGTATGGCCTGACCGTGCAGGTCGAACGCCTGCTCGAGGAGGACCAGGGGATCACGATCAACGCGGTCATCTGGGTCGAGCGCGACAGCCAGAAAGGCATCGTCGTCGGCAAGGGCGGGGCGATGCTCAAACGCGTCGGGAGAGCGGCGCGACTCGAGCTCAGGGAGCAACTGGCGTGCCCGGTGCACCTGGAGTTGTGGGTCAAGGTGCGGTCGAACTGGGCGGACAGGGAAGAAGATCTCATGCGGCTGGGATTCGAGGCGCCCTGATTGCAGGCCATGAGTACGCGCGTCCAGCAGCAGCCAGGCTACGTCCTGCATCACAGGCCGTTTCGCGATTCGAGCCGGATTCTCGACGTGCTGACACGCGATCACGGCAAGATCGCCGTCGTTGCGCGCGGCAGCCGCGGATCGAAATCGCGCCTTGCGGGGGTATTGCGTCCGTTCCTGCCGCTGCGCGTATCCTGGGTCGCGAAGTCCGACCTCGGAACTCTAACCGGCGCCGAGGCGACCGGGCGCCCGGCCGATCTGCGCGGCGACGCACTGTTGTCCGCCTACTATGTCAACGAATTGATCCTGCATTTCCTGCACCGGCATGATGCGCAGCCCGAGGTATTTGCGCTGTATGCAGATGTCATTCCGGCGCTGGTCAGTGGCGACGCCGCCCCGGCGCTGCGCAATTTCGAGCTCGAGTTCCTGGGGCTGCTCGGCTACGCCGTCAACCTCGAGCACGAGGCGTCGTCGCATGACGGCGTCGAGGCTTCCCGGTATTACGATTATCGCGTCGAGCAGGGACCCGTGCCGGTCAGTCGCAGCGAGGGACCGCTCGTCTTCCGCGGCATGACGTTGCACGCGATTGCGGCACGGCGTTTCGACGATGCCGACGTGCTGAGCGCGGCCGGGCGACTGCTGCGCGCCGTAATGCGCCACCACCTCGGTGGCAGGGAGCTACAGAGTCGCAAGGTGCTCCGGGAAATACATCGGGGTAGAATTGCTCCTCCCGAAGGCCCGGAACGCGGCGAATGAGCGACCACAAAGCGATCTACCTCGGCGTGAACATCGATCACGTCGCGACGCTGCGGCAGGCCCGCGGCACGAGCTACCCGCGTCCCGCGGAAGCGGCGTACATCGCCGAGCGTGGCGGCGCCGACAGCATCACCGTGCACCTGCGCGAGGATCGACGCCATATCCAGGACCACGACCTCGACGAGATCAGCGAGGTCATCCGCACGCACATGAATTTCGAGATGGCGATGACCGACGAGATGATCGCGATCGCGAAACGCGTATGTCCGCGCGATGTCTGCCTCGTTCCCGAAAAGCGCGAGGAACTGACGACCGAGGGCGGGCTCGACGTGGCCGGCCAGGGCGACCTGGTTCGTGCGACATGCGCCGAGCTCGCGGACGCCGGCATCCGCGTGTCCCTGTTCATCGACCCGGATCGCGTGCAGATCGACGCCGCGCTGGCGGCAGGCGCGCCGGTCGTCGAACTGCACACCGGGGCGTATGCCAACACTGAAGGCAAGACGCAGCAAGTCGAACTCGAGCGCATCGCGGATGCCGCGGCCTACGGCCGCGAAAACGGTCTCGTCATCAATGCCGGCCACGGCTTGCACTACCAGAACGTCAAGGCAGTCGCGCGCATCCCCGAAATCGTCGAGCTCAATATCGGGCATGCCATAATCGCGCGCGCCGTGTTCGATGGACTCGGTTCCGCGGTCGTGGAAATGAAACGGCTCATGCTCGAGGCGCGTCAGGATTGAACAAAACGTGATCTTCGGAATCGGCACGGACATCGTCGAGCTCAGTCGGGTGAAGGGCATTTACGAGCGCTTCGGCGACCACTTTGCGCGCCGCATTCTCATGGACGAGGAAATGGAGCTCTATACGCGTGCCGCCGACCCGGTGCGTTTCCTCGCCATGCGTTTCGCCGGTAAAGAGGCGACTGTCAAGGCGATGGGCACGGGATTCTCGCACGGTGTCTGGATCCGCGACGTGGGAATCCTGAGCAACGAGTGGGGACGGCCGGTTATCGTGTGGTCGGAACGCGGCAGTCGCGTCTGCGCACGGCTCGGCATCGGCAGCGGTCACCTGAGCCTGACCGACGATGCGGGTCTCGTACTCGCCTTTGCCGTCGTCGAAGCCATAGGAGGCTAAACATGCATTGTTTCACTTTCGATATCGAGACCGTGCCCGACGTCGAGCTGGGACGCACTTTGCTCGACCTGGAAGGTCTGTCCGACGAAGACGTCGCGACCGCGATGACGTTCAAGCGGCACCAGGCGGTCGGTCACGATTTCCTGCCGCTGCATCAGCACCGCATCGTCGCGATTTCGGTTACGTTCAGGACGGGCAATTCGTTCCGCGTCTGGAGCCTCGGCGACGAAGAATCCGACGAAGCCGACCTCGTGCGGCGGTTCTTCGACGGCATCGACAAGTACACGCCCGATCTCGTCTCCTGGAACGGTGGCGGCTTCGACCTGCCGGTCCTGCACTACCGTGCGCTGAAACACGGCATCCAGGCGCCGCGCTACTGGGAGCACGGTGAGTCGGATCGCGACTTCAAGTGGAACAATTATCTGAGCCGCTATCACTGGCGGCACGTCGACCTCATGGACGTGCTTGCGAACTTCAACAATCGGGCCTTCGCCAAACTGGATGAGATCGCCGTAATGCTCGGTTTTCCCGGTAAGCTCGGCATGAACGGGGCGCAGGTCTGGGACAAGTTCAAAGCAGGCGGGGTCGGCGAGATTCGCAATTACTGCGAGACCGACGTGCTCAATACCTGGCTCGTCTACCTGCGCTTTGAATACATACGCGGGAATCTCGATAGCGAGGATCTCGAACGCGAGTACGCGCTCGTGCGTACTGCGCTCGAAAAAATGGACAAGCCGCATTTCGCCGAATTCCTCGCCGCCTGGCGGGGCTGAGCGGATGGCGCGGCGCAAGCGACGCGAGCCGGAAACGGCCGCCATCGTCGCGGCGACACACGACGGGCGCGGCATCGCCGATACCGACGGCAAGAAGGTCTTCGTCGCGGGCGCGCTCGAGGGGGAAACCGTGACGTTCGTGCGGCGCAAGTCCCGTCGCAATTTCGACGAAGCCGAACTGCTCGAGATCCATGAACCGTCAGCCGACCGCATCGAGGCGCGCTGCGAGGCGTATGGTCGCTGCGGCGGATGCTCGCTGCAGCACGTCAGCGCCGCGCACCAGCGCGAAATCAAGGAAGGCACACTACGCGACAACCTCGAGCGCATCGGCAGGGTCGAGCCCGTCGCCTGGTTGCCCGCAATGACCGGCCCCGAGTGGCACTATCGCCGCCGGGCGCGGCTCGCCGTCAAGGACGTCCGCGGCAAGGGACGGGCGCTGGTCGGTTTTCGCGAGCGACACGCACCGTTCATCACGGACATGCGCCGCTGCGAGGTGCTGGTCACGCCGCTGGACGCGCTGATCGATGACCTCAGCGATCTCGTTGGCAGACTGTCGATACGGGCACGCCTGCCGCAGATCGAGCTGGCCGTGGCCGAGAACGCCATCGCCCTCGTGTTTCGTGTGCTCGACCCGCCGAGCGAGGCCGACGAAGCCGAGTTTCGTGATTTCGGCAACAAGCACGACCTGCGCATCTACCTGCAGCCTGGTGGACTCGATTCGCTGCGATTATTGCAGCCCGCGCAGGTCGACGAAGCGCTTTACTACACGCTGCCCGAATTCGACATCCGCATCGAGTTCGAGCCCGTCGACTTCGTCCAGATCAATGCGGACATCAACCGGAGCATGGTGCACTTTGCCGTCGAACAGCTCGGCGCCCGGGGCGAGGACCGCGTGCTCGATCTGTATTGTGGAATTGGCAATTTTTCGCTGCCCCTGGCCCGACAGGCGGCCAGTGTCGTTGGCGTCGAGGGCGAGGAAAGCCTGACGCGTCGCGCGGCTGAGAATGCACGCCGCAACGGTATCGACAATGCATCCTTCCGTGTTTGCGATCTCGGCGGCATCGATGGCACCGAGGCCTGGGTTCGGGAAGGATGCGACCGCATGTTGCTCGACCCGGCTCGCAGCGGTGCCGCCGAAGTCGTGGAACACATGGAGAAATTCGACCCCGCGCGGATCGTGTACGTTTCCTGTCATCCGGGTACGCTGGCTCGTGACGCCGGCGCGCTGGTTCACGAGAAGGGCTACCGGCTCGAATCGGCGGGGATCATCGATATGTTCCCGCACACGGCACATGTAGAATCTATTGCTGTATTCGCCAGATCCTGAAGGCCAGCGACGAGGCGCTGCGGATGTCACTTGGACCCGTGATGCTCGACATAGAGGGGCTGACGCTCAGCCCCGCAGACCGCGACCTGCTGCGAGAGCCCGCAGTCGGGGGCCTGATCCTGTTCTCGCGCAACTACGAATCGGTCGAGCAGCTTGCTGACCTCGTTACCGAAGTACGCGCGCTGCGCAGCCCGCCGCTGCTCGTGGCCGTCGATCACGAGGGTGGGCGGGTGCAGCGATTCCGCGAAGGCTTCACCGAGGTGCCGCCCATGCAGCGTGTTGGTCGCGAGTTCGATCGCGATGCCGGGGCCGGGCAGCAGGCAGCGCGCGATGCAGGCTGGCTGATCGGCTCCGAACTTCGCGCGGTCGGCATCGATCTCGGCTTCGCGCCCTGCGTCGACCTCGACTGGGGTGTGAGCGAGGTGATTGGGGCGCGCGCGTTCCACCGCGACCCGAGCGTCGTGGCGGACCTCGCGGACGAGTTTGCGCGCGGCATGCGCAGCGCCGGGATGGCCGCCGTGGCCAAGCATTTTCCCGGGCACGGTGCCGTCATCGCGGATTCCCATCTCCAGTTACCCGTCGACCGGCGCGACTACGGCATGATCCTCGACGACATGCGGCCGTATGAGCGTCTCGTCAGTAACGGGTCGATCGCAGCCGTGATGACGGCACATATCATCTACGATCAGGTCGACGAGTTGCCCGCGAGCTTCTCGGCATACTGGATCCAGAAGGAGTTGCGTTCGCGCCTGGGCTTCGGCGGCGCCGTGTTCTGTGACGACCTGAGCATGAAGGCTACCGCCGGCTATGGCACGATCGGTGAGCGCGCGCGGCTCGCGCTCGAGGCCGGCTGCGACATGGTGCCGATCTGCAACGACCGCGACGCCGCGCAGGAAGCCGTCGACAAGCTCGCCGATTACTCCAACCCATTGTCGCTCGTGCGCCTGGCTCGCCTGCACGGTACCGGACACACGCTGCGCGAATCCTTGCTCGCGGGCGATAAATGGCAGACCATCAACGCCCGCTTTCGGCATTGGGACGAGCGGCCCGAGTTTCACCTGGATGCGTAGGAAAAGAGGTTGGGGACGAGTTTCGGACTGATCATCGGCAGCGGCTGGGACAGGTTCGCGCAGGCGGATCCGGGTACCCGCGTCGACACGAGTTGCGGCGCGCCGTCGGCCAAGGTTCACCGCGCGCGCTTCGGCGAACACACGGTGCTGACCCTGGCGCGGCACGGCGACGCGCATACGATTCCGCCGCACGCCATCAATTATCGCGCCAATATCCTCGCGCTCAAGATGCTCGGTGCAGATGCGATCGTCGGCCTCAATACCGTGGGTGTGATCACCGACGACGTCGCCCCGGGCGGCATCGCCGTCCCCGACCAGGTCATCGACTATACGTGGGGGCGAGGGCACACCCTGTTCCAGGAGATGCACCGCTCATTTGAGCACGTCGATTTCACGGAGCCGTTCACGGCATCGCTGCGAGCAGGATTGCTGGCGGCGGCGAGTGCGGCGGGCGTCGCCTGCCACGATGGCGGCGTCTATGCCACGACCCAGGGTCCGCGACTCGAGACGGCGGCCGAGATTGATCGCCTGGCAGGCGATGGGGCGGACTTCGTCGGTATGACCGCCATGCCCGAAGCGGTCATTGCGCGTGAAGCCGGCCTCGAGTACGCGTGTATCGCGCTCGTCGTGAACCATGCCGCGGGCCGCGGCGACGTGCCCATTCACGATGCCGTCGAGACGCATACGGGGAGCGCGAGGCGTGCGACGATGGCGACGCTCGAGGCGCTCTTCGGGGCACTGTGAGGCAGCGGTCATGAATGCTCTAACGCGGAAAATTCTCGAGGAGGTCCTGGCCGCAACGGCAGAACCGGTCGTCGTCGTGAGAGTCGACCGGCCGGACTGGCCCGTCGCGCACGTGAACTCCGCGTTCGAGTCACTGGGTGGCGACGAATGCAGGGGCAAGCCGTTCGCCGACGTAATCGAAGCACTCGGTGGCCGCGAAATGGCGCTCGAAGTCAGCGAGACGGTGCGCTCCGGCGAGGAGACCAGTCACCCGATAGAAGCTGGCGGCCGCGAGTACCTGCTGGTCCTGAGACCCCTCGAGCAGGGCCGCAAAGATGCGCCGCGTTTTTACGTCGGATACTGGCGCGGCGGCAGCAGCCCGGCAGCCGCGGACAGCGCCGACGTGCATCATGCCCTGCTCAAGGCGAAACGGCGTATTCGCGACTTGTCACGCGACGATGCCGTGACGGGTCTGCTCAACGCAGGCGCGTTTCGGGAGGTCTTCGAACATGACTGGGCCGTCGCGGCCCGCGAGAAGAGTCTGTTGTCGCTCGTGACCTTCTCGCTCGACGACTTCGACGCGTATGTCGGCGTGTTCGGTCGTCATGCTGCCGATTCCTGCCTGCGCCGTGTCGGTCAGGCGATCCGACGCAGCCTGCGCCGCGCCAGTGACGTCGTCGCCAGGCCGGGCGGCGCCGTGTTCGTAGCGCTGTCGCACGGATCGGAAGAGGCGAACGTGCGGGAGTTCGCCGGGAGCATCGCGACGGCGGTCCGCGAACTCGGACTGCATCATCCGCGTTCGACGTCGGGGCGTTTCGTTACCGTCAGCTACGATGTGACCGTGGCCGATGCGGCCGGGGAGGAGCGGGACCCCGGTAGCTTCCTCGATGCCTTACTGGACCGGGTAACCCGGTAGCTCGTCCGCGTCTTCACGCTCTTCGACGCGTGTGACCTTTGCAAGCAGCCCGAATTTCGGGTGGTCGTAGTAGCGCAACTCGCCGTTCTTCAGGATGCGGTCTTCCTCGATGCGATAGAAGACAGGCGCTTCGCTGGCAGCGCCAAGCTCCAGGTCAACGACGAGATGCAGGAAGCGATTCAGGTAGAGCGTCAGGTCGCCGTCGAGGTCTGCGGGCGGGCGGCCGAAACGGCGCAGCGGAATCGGCCGGGTTTGCTCCTGCGCCCACGTCGCCTGTGTCCAGCCGAAGTGCATGATGGGGTCGTAGGCATCCAGTCGCCTGAGGCGGCCATAGATGTCCGTCAGCTGGTAGTCGTCCCGCATCAGGCGCACGAACTCGATATCAGGATACGGTCCCGTGCGGCGCGGCGGCTGCGGCTCGGGAACCTCGGCGGCCTCGGGCAGCGGGCCGCCGAAAAGGACGGTCTGCGGCTCGGCGGCCGCAAAAATCTCGTTGCCGCTCCCGACGTCCTGCGCGTACCGGAAAATAATTACCTCGACCGCATAGCGGCGTATCTCCGACTCGTCGTCGGAGTCCTGCGCCGCCGCGGGTGCCAGCAAGGCGAGCCCGGCCACGCCCAGTGCCAGTTTAAGAATCATGCTCATGTTTGACCGCCAATTGCCCTAGCAGGTTCTCGATTGTAGCGAATCGCCGCTCGAGTTCACCCAAATCGTCGTCGACCCGGAGCCGGTTCGAGCCCTGCAGGCGATACCGCCGGCTGTCGTTCTGCACGAGCCTGACCAGCGCCAGCGGGTCGATGCGGCTGTCCGGGCCGAACACGAGGTACCCGCCCGTATCCGCGGCATCGATCTTCTCGACGCCGAGCCCTGTTGCCTGCTTGCGCAAGGCCGCGATGCGCAGCAGGTTCTTCGTGGCATCGGGCAGCAGGCCGAAGCGGTCGATGAGCTCGACCTGCAGGTCGCGCAGTTCGTCGGCCGATTCGGCCGCCGAGATGCGTTTGTACAAGATCAGGCGCAGGTGCACGTCGGGCACGTAGTCCTCGGGCAGCAGGGCGGGGACGTGCAGATTGATGTCGGCGCCGGCATGCAGGGGCGCTTCGAGGTCGGGCTCGTCGCCGGCGCGCAGCGATTCGACCGCGCGGCCGAGCAGCTCGGTGTACAGCGAAAAGCCGATTTCCTGTATCTGGCCGCTCTGGACGTCACCGAGCAATTCGCCGGCGCCGCGGATCTCGAGGTCGTGCGTCGCGAGCGTGAATCCCGAGCCCAGGTCCTCGAGCGAGTCGATTGCCTCGAGGCGTTTGATGGCGTCCGCGGTCATCGTCGCCCTGGGCGGTGCAACCAGGTAAGCGTAGGCGCGATGATGCGAGCGCCCGACGCGGCCGCGCAGCTGGTGCAGCTGGGCAAGCCCGAAGCGGTCGGCGCGATTGATGACGATCGTGTTGGCCGTCGGCACGTCGATGCCGCTTTCGACGATCGTCGTGCACAGCAGTACGTTGAAGCGCCGGTGCGAGAAATCGAGCATGACCTGCTCGAGGTCGCGTTCCGGCATCTGGCCATGGCCGATGCGGATCATCGCTTCGGGCACGAGTTTCTCAAGGTGCTGTTCGATACGCTCGATGTCTTCAATGCGATTATGAATGAAGTAGACCTGCCCGCCGCGCTTGATTTCACGCAGGCAGGCCTCGCGGATGACGACGTCGTTCCATTCGGACACGAACGTCTTCACGGCGAGTCGCTCGGCCGGTGGCGTGGTAATCAGTGACATCTCGCGCAGGCCACCGAGCGCCATGTTGAGCGTGCGCGGGATCGGTGTGGCCGTCAGCGTCAGTATGTCGACCTCGCTGCGCAACGACTTGATCGTCTCCTTGTGCCGCACGCCGAAGCGGTGTTCCTCATCGACGACGACGAGTCCGACGTCGTGGAAGTCCTTCGTATGCTGCAGCAGGCGGTGCGTGCCGATGACGATGTCGACACTGCCTGCGCGCATGCCGGCGACGATCTCCCTGGCCTGTTTCGTGCTCTGGAAGCGCGACAGTACCTCGACCCGGACCGGCCAGTCGGCGAAGCGGTCGCGAAAGCTCTGGCCGTGCTGCTGGGCCAGCAGCGTCGTCGGCACGAGCACGGCGACCTGTTTGCCGTCATGGACGGCGGCAAAAGCGGCGCGTAGCGCAACCTCGGTCTTGCCGAAGCCGACGTCGCCGCAGACGATGCGATCCATCGGCTGGTCGGATGCCAGGTCCTCGAGTACGTCGTCGATCGTGCGCGCCTGATCTTCGGTCAATTCGAACGGGAACCCGGACTCGAAGTTCCGGTACTCCGATTCAGGCCAGTGGAAGCTGTGGCCGGGTCGCGCGGCGCGCCGCGCATAGACGTCGAGAAGCTCGGCCGCAACATCGCGAATCTTCTGCACGGCACGGCGCTTGGCGCGCGCCCACTGATCGCTGCCGAGCCGGTGCAGCGGCGCATTTTCGGGCGACGCGCCCGTGTAACGCGATATCAGGTCGAGCGCGTGCACGGGCACGTACAGCTTGTCGCCGTCGGCGTACTCGAGATGCAGGAATTCGGCCGTTATGCCTCCCGCCTCGAGCGTCGTGAGCCCGAGATAGCGACCGACACCGTGTTCTTCGTGGACGACCGGTGACCCGGGCTCGAGGTCGTCGAGCTGACGGATGATGCTCTCCGGATCGCGCTCACCGCGACGGCGCCTGCGCACCCGCGTGCGTTCGCCGAAAAGCTGCTGCTCGCTGATGATGGCGATGCGGGCGCCCGGTAGCAGAACGCCGCTTTCGATCGGCGCGATCGCAAGGCCAACGCGATGGGCGTCATCGAGAAACGCCTGCCACGATTCGCTGCGCGCGAGATCGATACCGCGGCTGCGCAACATGTCGTGGAGTTGCTCGCGGCGCCCGGGTGAGTCGGTCGAGAACAGGACCCGACCTTCGAACGTGTCGAGGAAGCTGACGAGAGACGCAGCTGCGTCGTCATAGCGCGTCTCGATCTTCATTGCAGGCGGCATACGCGTATCGAAATTGCGCGCGCTGTCGGCCAGCGACTGTGACGCGTATTGCAGCAACGGAAACGATGCAAGGCGCATCCGCACCTCGTCTGCGGCAACGAAGGTCTCGTCGACCGAGAGGATCGGTCGCTCGGGATCGAGGCGGCACAGCTCGTGGCGTTCACGCAGTTCCGCATCGAATGTCTCGAACAATGCGTCGCTGCCGGCAGGGGCAATGACGCCGCAGCCCGCAGGCAGGTAGTCGAGCAACGATGCCGTGTCGTCGAAGAACAGCGGCAGATAGTACTCGATGCCGCCATGCGCAATGCCGTCGGATACCTCGCGGTAAACGCGCGACTGCGAGGGCTGGCCCTCGAAGCGCTCGCGGTAGCGGTCGCGGAAGGAGCGGATGGCATCGTCATCGAGCGGCACTTCACGCGCGGGCAGGATATCGATGGCAGAGACGCGTTCACCGGAAAGCTGCGTTTCGGACGAGAACCAGCGCAGCGATTCAATATCATCGTCGAAGAAATCGATGCGCACGGGCGAGTCCGCGCCCATCGGAAAGACGTCGATCAGCGATCCCCGGACCGCGAACTCGCCATGTTCACTGACCTGCGGCACGCGCAGGTAGCCCGCGGCCACGAGTGCGGCCGTGAACTGGTCGCGCGGCAGCGCCTGGCCTTCACGCAGCGACAACGACCGGGCCGATACGTACTCGACCGGCGGCAGCCGCTGCTGTAACACGTTGACGGTGGCGATTACGACGCCGCCCTGCAGCGTCCGCAGTTTGGCGAGCACGCGCAGGCGTTGCGAGACGATGTCCTGGTGCGGCGAGAACGTGTCCCAGGGCAGGGTTTCCCATTCCACGAAATGTTCGACACGGAGGTCCTCGCCGCCGAAGAACCGCAGTTCGGCCTCGAGCTGGTCCGCGTGACGCGGGTCTTGTGCAAGTACGAGCAGGGGACGATCGACTGCGGCCGCCAGCTCGGCGGCCGCGAGCGCGAGCCCGGCACCGAGCAGCCGCCCCCAGTGAGCCTCGTGGCCGGGGTCGGGCAGGTTTGTGCCGGCGGGAACGAGCAGGGGCGTGTGCAAGGCTTATCTCGGCGAAATCGGGCCGCGATTATTGCACACTAAAAAGGGGACGGAGCGTTGCTCCGTCCCCGTTGTGTCACGGAACTCGGTTCTAGCGCTTGCGAACGGCGTGAATCACCTTGTCGTGCTCGAAGTAGACGACGAAATCGGGGTATTCCCAGCGCGTGATCGGCGGGTCTCCGACGGGAGCCCTGACCGTCGCAGGCGCGCCGTACTTCGATTCGACGCTGGCCTGGCTCATGCCCCGGGTCGGGTGGCCATCGCCTTCAAATGCCGAAGCGCCATCCATGCGCAGCGTGTCGGCACCGGCGGTACCCCACGCGGCGGCAAGCAGCGCGATCAGTGAAATCTTACGCAAATTGGCCATGATCGTTCTCCGGCTATCTGTCTGGCGACTATAGCATCGAGCCACAGCATGCGACATGCGAACTGTGTCACAATGCGGCCCAATGCTGAATCCAGTCGAACTCTTCGTCGGGATGCGCTACCTGAGGGCCAAACGGCGCACCCGGTTCGTGTCGTTCATTACGCTCATTTCGCTCGTCGGTATCGCGCTTGGCGTCGCTGCGCTGATCGTCATCCTGTCCGTAATGAACGGCTTCGAGGGGGAACTGCGCAACCGGCTCCTGAGCATGTCTGCGCACGGCACGGTCAATGCCGCCGACGGTGCCGTCGAGGACTGGCAGGTACTGGTCTCCGACGTGTCGAGCGAGGAGGGCGTCACGGCAGCGGCGCCTTTCGTGAACATGGAGGGCATGGTGCGCACGGGTGGCGACCTGCATGGCGTCGTCGTGCATGGCATCGAACCTGGCTACGAGCAGGGATTGTCGGGCGACCTGATCAACATGGTCGAGGGCGACCTCGACGTGCTCCAGCCCGGCAGCCGCCGGATAATCCTCGGGCGCGTCCTGGCGTTCGAAATCGGCGCGCGCATCGGCGATGGCGTCGTGCTGCTCATTCCGCGTCCGGTGGGCGACGGTACACTGGAGCCGGTACTGGAGCGCTTCGAGCTCGGCGGCGTATTCGAGGCGGGTCTTTCCGACCACGACAGCGTCCTGGCGCTCGTGCACATAGCCGATGCCGCGGGCATCCTCGGGATTGGGGACGCCGTTACGGCGGTTCGTTTTCGTACCGACGACGTCATGGCGGCACCCGCGGTGGCGGCGCGGCTGCAGGCGCGCCTCGGCGACGCCATGACCACGAGCGACTGGTCGATCGAAAACGCCAGCTATTTTCGTGCAATCCGCATAGAGAAGATGATGATGTCGCTGATCCTGTCGCTGATCATCGGCGTCGCCGCATTCAACATCGTCGCGAGCCTCGTCATGGTCGTGACGGACAAGACCAATGACATCGCGGTCCTGCGTACGCTGGGTATGGGGCCCGACGGCGTCGTGCGCGTGTTCTTTGTCCAGGGCGCGATTATCGGTTGGGCGGGTGTCATCGTCGGCGTCGTGCTCGGTGTCGTGCTCGCGATCTACGTTCCTGTCATCGTGCCGTTTCTCGAGTCGCTGTTCGGTTTCCAGATCATGCCGGGCGACGTCTACTACGTGTCGCGCATTCCGTCGGAGCTCGAATGGCGTGACGTGACGGTCATTGCCGTCGCGGCGTTCGTCCTGACGTCGCTGGCGACTCTGTACCCGGCCCGGCGCGCGGCCCTGGTCAACCCGGCCGTAGCGTTGCGGTACGAATGATGAGCGGCCGTTTCGAAACCTGGATCGGCAGCCGCTACGTGCGCTCACGCAGCCGCAACAGCTTCATATCGCTGATTTCGGCGATTTCGATGCTGGGTATTGCGATTGCCGTGCTCGTGCTGATTGTTGTCATGTCGGTCGTGAACGGATTCGAACGCGAGCTCAAGGATCGGCTACTGGCGATGACGGCACATGCCAATGTCGAAGATGTCGAAGGCAGGCTCGCCGACTACGACGCGCTGCGGGCGACCGCGCTCGACAATCCGCGCGTCGAGGCCGCCGCGCCCTACATCGATGGCCAGGCGTTGCTCGTCGCCGGCAAGGCGCTGAGCGGCGCCGAACTGCGGGGCATCGAGCCCGGGCTCGAAGAGACGGTCTCGGGCATCGGCCGTGTCATGCAGGTCGGCGCGCTCGACGACCTGGTGGACGGACAATTCAATATCGTGCTCGGCGTCGAACTGGCCGACACGCTCGAGGTCGGCGTCGGCGACAAGGTCACCGTTACGCTGGCCGATGGCATGGTCACGCCGGCCGGCGTCATCCCGCGTACCAAGCGCTTCACGGTCAGCGGCATCTATCGCGTCGGCATGTACGAATTCGACCGGCGGCTGGCCTTCATCAGCCTCGAAGACGCGCAACGTCTCTATCGCATGCGCGGCTATGTCAACGGCGTGCGGCTTTCGGTCAGCGAAATCTACGCGGCCCCGGACATTGTGCGCGAGGTAGCGCATGCACACGGCAGCATCCTGCTGGTGAGTGACTGGACGCGGGTGCACGTCAATTTCTTTCGCTCCATCCAGATTACGAAGTCCATCCTGTTCGTGATCCTGCTCATGGTCGTCGCCGTGGCGGCGTTCAACATCGTGTCGACGCTGGTCATGGTCGTCAAGGACAAGCAGGCTGACATTGCGATTCTGCGCACGGTCGGCGCCAAGCCATCGAGCGTGCTCGGTATCTTCGTGACCCAGGGCACGATCGTCGGTGTGGTCGGTACGCTGGCGGGCGTCCTGCTCGGCGTGCTCGCCGCCCTCAATCTCGAGGGCATAGTCGCTTTCTTCGAAGCCACGTTTGGCATCAAGTTCCTGGCGGCCGACGTTTACTTCATCAGCGACCTGCCGTCAGAATTGCAGCTCGGCGACGTCGTGCGCATCGCCGCCATCGCGCTGGCATTGGCGCTTGTTTCCACTTTGTACCCGGCCTGGGTAGCGGCCAGGACCGCCCCGGCGGAGGCTCTAAGATATGACTGAACCGGTGCTCGAGTGTCGCAACGTCGTGCGCGAATTTCGCGAGGGCGGTTCGACCCTGCGTGTGTTGCGGGGCGTCGATCTCGCCGTGCAGCCGGCCGAACGGGTCGCGATCATCGGCGCGTCGGGGTCCGGCAAGACGACGCTCCTGCAGATCATGGGCGGACTCGATGAACCGACGAGTGGCGAGGTGTATGTCCACGGCTCCGCGATGCACGGCACCAGCGAGTCTGCCAAGGGCGACCTGCGCAACCGCTACATCGGGTTCGTGTATCAGTTCCATCATCTGCTGCCCGAGTTCACGGCCGAGGAAAATGTCGCGATGCCGCTGATGATTCGGCGAGTGCCGAAACCCGAGGCATTGGAGCGGGCAGGGGCCTTGCTCGGACGCGTCGGACTCGCCGACCGTCTGACGCACAAGCCGGGCGAGTTATCGGGTGGCGAACGGCAGCGCGCGGCTGTGGCGCGTGCGCTGATCACGCGCCCGCAACTCGTGCTGGCCGACGAGCCGACCGGCAATCTCGATGCCGGCAACGGTGAACACGTGCTCGGCCTGATGCTGGAACTCAACGAGGAACTGCACACGAGCCTCGTCATCGTGACGCACGATCACTCGATCGCCCGTCGCATGAACCGGGTCCTTGTCCTCGAGGACGGCGTTCTCAGGCCGTCAGGCTGAGTCTTTGCGCGTACCTCGCTTGCGCGCCTTGTACTTCGCGAGCGACAGGCGCCACAGCCCGTCGAGTGCGAAATAACCGAGAGTGGCGGTCGCGGCCCCAAGCAGGAGGCTGCCGAGCAGCAGCGGCTGCCATATGTGCACGAATGTATGCCTCATCCAGTCGAAGCTTGGTTCGAAGTCGAATGGCTGCATGTCCGTGCCCAGTATGGCCGAACCGAGCCTGTAGGCGAGATAGTACATAGGCACCCACGTGGCCGGGTTGCCGACCCATGACGATACAGCGGCCACGGGGATGTTCACGCGCAGTGCCAGGGCGATGAACATTGCGATCACCGTGTGGCCCAAGAATGGCAGGTACGCCACGAACAGGCCGATCGCGAAAGCCGGGACGACCCAACGCCGCCGCACGCCCCACAATCGCGGGTCGTTCAGCATGTGCCGAAACGGCGTCATGAACCATTTCTGCGACAGTTCATGCCGTTTGAAGGCGAATCGCTTGAAAATGCGTCTGGGCATTCGTGTGCCGTCCGGATTCCATGGAGGCTGCCGGCGTCGCGCCGCAACCCGTGGTCAAATCCTGCTTCCTGCTGCTGGCAGGCGGTTTGGCGGCGCAGCTTACCACGCCCGCTTTACCGTCAGACTGCCTGAGCCTGCTGTTTGTTGCATCATTGTGCGGCCTTGCGCTGCCCCGGTCGCGCGCACCTGCGATCGTGCTTGCCGGTTTCGCAATGTTCATGACGGCCGGCACCGACGTCATGGCGGGGCGCCTCGATGCCCGCTTCGAGGGCGACAGCATGCTCGCGGCCGTGCGCATCGCCGATTTCCCGAAACGCACGGGCGATGCCGTGGCGATGACGCTCGAGCCCGTCGACGATCCGAGGCTCCCGGCGCGCATGCGGGTCAGCTGGTTCGACCCGCCCGTCGAACCGTTCATCGGTGAGGTCTGGGAGCTCGAACTGCGGCTCAGGCGTCCGCGCGGCACCATCAACCCCGGGGTCTTTGATTACGAGTCCTGGCTGTTTCGCGAGAAGTATCACGCCACCGGCTACGTCGTCACCGGCAAACGCAATCGCCTGCTGTGGTCGGGCACGGCCTCGAACGTCGACGCCTTTCGTGATCGCTTCGCCCGGCGCGCCCGCATCGCGGCCGGCTCGGATACCGCGGCCGCCGTATTGACGGCTATCGGCACGGGCGCGCGTCACCTCGTATCGCGCGAACAATGGGATCGCTTCGCGGCATCGGGAACGACGCACCTGATGGCGATCTCCGGCCTGCACGTCGGCCTCGCGGCGCTGGCCGCTTTCGTCGTCGCGTTCGGCATCGCCGGTCTCATGCCGTGCCGGGGCAATCATTACGTCGCCGCGCTTGCCGTTGGCGCCCTGTGCGCCGTCACTTATGCGCTCGTCTCGGGCTTCGGCGTGCCGGCACGGAGAGCCTCGATCATGTTGCTCGCCGCGACCCTTGCGCTGGCGCGACGACGCCAGCTCGCGGGGCCCGCGATTGTCGGGCTGGCCGGGCTCGTGGTCTTCGTCACCGACCCGATCGCGACACTGACGCCGGGGTTCCACCTGTCGTTCGGCGCCGTGGCCCTGCTGCTATGGCTGGCGCAGCGGCAGGCGCCGGTTGCGGAGCGCCCGCGCTGGCGTGAGGCGCCGCGGCAACTCGTCATCATGCAGGTTTTCCTGTTGTTCGGATTGCTGCCGCTCACGGCGCTGTTTTTTCAGCGGTTCACGCCGCTCGCGACACCCGTGAATCTCGTGGCCGTGCCCCTGTTCAGCCTCGTGACGGTGCCGCTGACGGTGGCTGCGCTCATCGTCGGCGAGGTGTCGGAGACGGCGTCGCTGGCCCTGTTGCGGCTTGCGGCGCACAGCGTCGACGGCCTGGATGCCGTGATTCGGCTGGCCCTGGGCACGGTGCCGGCAACGTGGACATTGCCGCGTTTCAATGGCGGGGCCGCGCTGCTGCTCCTGCTGCCGCTGACCTGGGTGCTGCTGCCACGGTCCTGGCCGGGGCGGCAGCTCGCGGTACTCGGCATCGTCGGCATCCTGAGCTGGAAGCCGCCACCGCCACCGCCGGACTGCTTCGACGCATGGACGCTCGATGTCGGCCAGGGCCTGGCCGTCGCCGTGCAGACATCGCGAGAGGTCGTCCTGTATGACACGGGTATGGCCTGGCGCGGCGGCGGCAGCGCGGTCGAGCAGGTTATCGGTCCGTTTCTCGAATCACGGGGCGTCAGCGTCGTGGATCGGCTCGTCATCTCGCACGCGGACCTCGATCACAGTGGCGGCGCAAGCGTGTTGCACGAGCGCTTCGATGTCGGGCCGACACTCGTCGGCGAGGCCTTGCCCGGCACCGAGGCCTGGCAGTGCGCGCTCGGGCAGTCCTGGTGGTCGGGCGCGATCCGCTTTGACGTCCTGCACCCGGACGCGGGCGAAGCGGCCCGCGGCAACAACGCGTCGTGCGTGCTGCGTGTATCGGCAGGGGCCCACGCCATGCTGCTGACCGGCGACATCGAGGCACGTGCCGAGCGCTCGCTAGTGCAGGCTGAAACGCAGCTCGGCGCCGACGTGGTGATCGTCCCGCACCACGGCAGCACGACCTCGTCGAGCGTGCCGTTCGTGGATTCGGTGAGTCCTGTCGTTGCCATCGTGTCGGCGAGCTACGGGAATCGCTGGGGCTTCCCCAAAGAGGCCATCGTTGATCGCTGGCAAGCCGTCGGCGCAGAGTTGCTCAATACGGCCACGAGCGGGGCCGTGTACCTGCGCGTCTGTGCCGCGGAGGGCATCGCCGAGGTGCGCGAGGAGCGTCACGATCGACAGCGTTTCTGGCACGCTGGACCATGAACCGGTCATGTCGCCACCGGTATACTGTTGTATATTCCCGTTTTCCGATTCGTTCCGGGCATCTATGGTTGATATAGTCAAATCTGGCGGCTGGTTGATGTTGCCGATCATCCTCTGCGCGATCATCGCGACGGGCATCATCCTGGAGCGCTTCTGGACATTGCGGCAAAAGCGCGTGATCCCGGAGGATCTCACCAGCAAGGTCTGGGGCTGGGTCAAGAAAGACCAGCTCGACCAGAAGCAGATCCAGACGCTGCACCAGGGCTCGGCGCTGGGACAGATCCTGGCGGCCGGCCTCATCAATCGCAACCGCAAGCGCAGCGTGCTCAAGAACGCGATCGAGGATACGGGCAGGCATGTCGTGCACGAGCTCGAGCGCTACCTCGAGACGCTCGGCACGGTGGCGGCGATTTCGCCTTTACTCGGCCTGCTCGGCACGGTCATCGGCATGGTGCGGGTATTCACGGCGATTACGACGCATGGCGTCGGCGACCCGACCGTGCTCGCGGGCGGTATCGCCGAGGCGCTGATCACGACGGCGGCGGGCCTCACCGTTGCGATTCCTGCGCTCATCGGCTATCGGTATTATCGCTCGCGCGTGGACACGCTCGTCGTCGACATGGAAAAGGAAGCCATCAAGCTCGTCGAAGCGCTGCATCGGCGCCAGGACAGGGAATAGAAGCACGTGAAACTGAGCCTGCGGCAACGCACCGACCCCGAGGTCAACCTGACGTCGTTGATCGACGTCGTCTTCCTGCTGCTTATTTTCTTCATGGTTTCGACGAGTTTCGTGAAGCAGTCGCAGATTTCGATTAGCCTGCCGGAGGCGCAATCCACGCCGGTCGTCGACGAAGCGCCCGAGCGGATCGACATCCTGATCACGGCGTCGGGCAGCTACCTGGTCAATGGCCGTGAGCTCATCAATAATCGTGCCGAGACGATTCGCAATGCGTTGCAGAGAGTGGCCGCGGGACGCAACGATCTGCCCCTGACGATCAGCGCCGACGCCAATGCGCGGCACCAGGACGTCGTGACGGCAATGGACGTTGCGGGGCGGCTCGGTTTCACGAAGATCGGTATCGCGACGGTCAACGACCCGGTCGAGTGATGTGGCGAACCGCATAGACCCCCAGATACGCGTCGTTTTCGGGCGCCTTTGGAAGTACGTCACGCCGCACCAATTGGTGGGTTTCGCTGCGGTTGTGTGCATGGCGGGCACTGCCGTGGTCGAGGCCGGCCTCGTGTCGTTGCTGGCGCCGCTCACCGACGAGGCACTCGTTGCCAGGAGCCTCGAGACGTCGCGCTGGATTCCCTACGCTTTCGTCGGGATATTCATTCTGCGCGGCTTATTCGGCTTCGGCACCGAGGCGTCGCTGGGCTGGATCGGGCGACGCGTCATCAGTGACCTGCGCCTCGAAGTCTTCGGCAAGCTACTGACGCTGCCCGCGCGTTTCTTTGACACGCAGGCGTCCGGGCCGCTGCTGTCACGCATGTCGTATAACGTCGAGATGGTGGCCGAGTCCGTTACGAGTGTCGTTACGATCGCTGTACGTGACGTGCTGACAGTCATTGCGGCGTTTGCCGTCATGCTGTGGTTCAGTCCCAAGCTCACGATCTTCGTTGCCCTCCTGTTCCCGATCGTGGCATTGCTCGTGCGCCTGCTCGGCATCGCGTTCCGCCGCTACAGCGGGCGCATCCAGGATACGATCGGTGAGGTCACCCAGGTCACGGACGAAGTCGTGCGCGGCAATCGTGTCGTCAAGGCGTTCGGTGGATACGATTACGAGCGCTCCCGTTTCAGCGATGCGGAATTCCGCAACTTTCGACAAAACCTCAAGCTCATTCGCGTCCGCTCTTTGGGCACGGCCGTGACCCAGACGGTATTCGGCTTAGGCATTGCGCTGGTGATCGCGGTCGCGGCACGCGAGTCCGTCAAGGGTCAGTTGACGGCCGGCCAGTTCATCGCGTTCTTCTCGGCGATGATGCTCATGCTGCAGCCCGTACGGCGCATTACGAATGTCAACGCAACACTGCAGAGAGGGGTCGCCGGCGCCCACAGCCTGTTCTCAATTATGGACGAAGACGACGAAGTGGACGGCGGCACCTACGAGGCGGAGCGCGTGCACGGCGACGTGTCTTTTGACGCAGTCCGATTCGCATACGGCGACAAGGAAGGGCCGGTCATCAAAGGCATCAGCGTCGATGTGCCCGCAGGCACGACGCTGGCCGTGGTCGGCCACTCGGGCAGCGGCAAGACGACGCTCGCGAGTCTTTTGCCGCGCTTCTATGATCCGGATTCCGGCACGATCCGGCTCGACGGTGTGTCGATTGGCGACTACTCGTTGCTCAGCTTGCGCAGCAACATCGCGCTGGTCAGCCAGGACGTCACGCTGTTCAACGATTCGATTCGCGCCAACCTGATCTATGGCGGCGACTACACCGATGAAGAGGTCCTGGCCGCTGCGGAGGCGGCCCATGTTATGGATTTCGCGCGGAACCTGCCCGATGGACTCGACACGCAGGTTGGCGAGCGCGGCGCACTGTTGTCCGGCGGCCAGCGGCAGCGCGTCGCGATCGGCCGCGCCCTGCTCAAGAATGCCCCCGTGCTGATTCTCGATGAGGCGACTTCCGCGCTCGACACCCAGTCGGAGCGCCGCATCCAGGAAGCGCTCGGTAACCTCATGCGGGATCGGACGACGCTCGTCATCGCGCATCGCCTGTCCACTGTCGAGGGGGCCGACAGGATCATCGTGCTCGATGCGGGCAAGATCATAGAATCGGGAACGCATGCCGAGCTACTGGCGCAGGGCGGGCATTACGCGGCCCTGTATCGTATGCAATTCAGCGATGGGTCGGGTGACGCGTGAGCGCGGGGCCGACGTACAACTGGCTGCATCGCGTCTGGTACGACGGCGGGCGCTTCGGCTGGATACTGCTGCCGCTGAGCGCGTTGTACTGGTTCGTCATCATTATTCGCAAGTACCTTTACGATCGCGGCGTACTGCGTGTACGGCGAGCGACGGTGCCCGTGGTTATCGTCGGCAATATCACGGCCGGGGGAACCGGCAAGACGCCGACCGTGCTGTGGCTGGTCGAGGAGCTGAAACGCCGGGGCTTCAGTCCTGGCATAGTCAGCCGCGGCTACGGCGGCAGCCAGTCCGGCACGTCGATGCGTGTCGAGCCGGACAGCGACGCCGTCGTCGTCGGCGATGAGCCGGTGTTGCTCGCGCGTCGCGCGCGCTGCCCGGTCGTCGTCGATCCCGATCGTGTTCGGGCGGCCGAGATGCTCGTCGAGGACGGGGTCGACGTTGTCGTCGCTGATGATGGCCTGCAGCATTATCGTCTCGCGCGCGACTATGAAATCTGCGTTGTTGACGGTGTGCGGGGGCTCGGCAACCGCCGCTTACTGCCGGCGGGGCCGCTGCGCGAAACCGTGCGGCGACTCGACGATGTCGAACAGGTCCTGGTCAATGGCCGGCTGCGCGCCGCAGACTGCGAGCCGACCGTGGCCGAGCAGAATGCGATCTCTTTCGAGTTGCTCACGGTGGAGGCCTGTCGCCTGAACGGGTCGTTAACCCGCGCCATCGAGCGTTTCGGCGGCACGACCGTGCACGCCGTCGCGGGCATTGGTAACCCGCAGCGTTTTTTCGATTTGCTGCGCGCACAGGGCATCCAGGTCATCGAACACCGTCTTCCCGATCATGCGAAGCTGCGCGCCGGCGACCTCGAGTTCGGCGACGACTTCGACGTGTTCATGACGGAGAAAGATGCCGTTAAACTCGGGCGCAGCATGGAAGACAAATTCTGGTACGTACCCGTCGATTTCAGCATCGACCCCCTCGACGCGGCGCCGTTGCTCGAACAGATTGAATCGCGCGTACGCGCAAGGCAGGCCGGCGATGGCTGATTTCGCCGTCGTCATCCCGGCCCGTTACGCGTCGCAACGTCTGCCCGGCAAGCCTCTCGCGACCATAGCGGGCAGCCCCATGATCCGTCATGTGTGGGAGCGCGCCCGCGAGAGCAAGGCGGACGAAGTCGTGATTGCGACCGACGACGAGCGCATCGCCGCGGCCGCCGAGGCCTTCGGCGCGGTCGTCTGCATGACAGGCGGCCACCATCGCTCGGGAACCGAGCGTATTGCCGAGGTGGCCGATCTGCTCGACTGGGCGGACGAGCGCATCGTCGTCAACCTGCAGGGCGACGAACCGACGATGCCGGCGCAGCTCATCGACGAGTGTGCCGGCCTGCTGGAAGATGCATCCGCGGACATTGCCACCCTGGCATCACCATTCGCCTCGCAAGCCGACTTCCAGAGTCCGAACTGTGTCAAGGTCGTTCGCGACGCGCAGCATCACGCGATTTACTTCAGTCGTGCAACGATTCCGTATCCTCGCGATGCGGTCAGCGGCGAGCGAGCTTCACGAGCTGCGCTGCACCATCACGGTATCTACGCTTATCGCTGCGGCGTACTGCGCAGACTTGTCGCGGCCGAGCCAAGCGAGCTCGAGATCTGTGAGCAGCTGGAGCAGCTGCGCGCGCTGGCGCTGGGCATGACGATTGCCGTCGGCGTGCCGAGCCAGAGGCCCGGCGCCGGTGTGGATATCCCAGAGGACATCGCCAGGGTGGAAGCGGAGCTCACGCAGTAACGGCGAACGCCGCTCTCGCACATCCATGTGCTCCGCGGCATAAGGCCATCCATGGCCAAAAAATAAGGCGGTCTCTTTCGAAACCGCCTTATTAGTTTGAGGATGCTGCGAGTAGTACTGCTTTGTCGTTCTTCGTTTCCCTTATGCGTTTCCCACTTTCCTCTCGGTCCGCGAGTCCTGCACCGGTTCCGGAATCACTCTTGGTGCCGGGCTACCCGGGGCATGACGAACCAATCGCTGTCCGAGCTCAATCCGTTCGTTCTGTCTGTTGCGGTTTCAGGCTTTCGCTTTCGGTATCCACAAACAGTTCTGCCGTTCGCATCCACCGCCCCCGGCACCTGTCAAGGCTCGGACCCTTGCCAGCAGGGCGGTTGTCAACAAGCGAACTTGTTGGCGCGTGGGGCAAAGCCCCAAGGTCGAACTTAGCCGCTTCCCCGCGTGATGCAATTCTTTCAGATGTTACTTTTTACCGCTGCAATTGCGTTCTTCTCCAACACAGAATCTTGCCACCCGATCTTCATGTAAGTTCTCATGCACAGTCCCGGATTTCTTCGCGAAGTTTGCGCAAAAATGCTCTAATCTTGCGCCATTCGACAGAGTCCGATTCAGAACAAATACAGGAGAACATCGCAGTGACAGCGGTTTTATTTGTTTGCATGGGCAACATATGCCGTTCGCCAACTGCGGAGGGTGTGTTTCGCCATCATGCCGAACAATCAGGCCTGATCGAGCGCCTGCATATCGATTCTGCCGGCACCCATGCGTACCACGTTGGCGAGCCGGCCGATCACCGGGCGAGGGCGGCTGCCGAACGCCGCGGTATTTCGCTGCAAGGCATTTGCGCGCGCCGCGTGAGCAGCGACGACTATGAGCGCTTCGATTACATTCTTGCGATGGACGAGGACAATCTCGCGCGCTTGCGGCGAGATTCCCCCGAAGAGCACCTGGCGAAGCTGCGACTGTTCCTCGAGTTTGCCGACACGCATGAGACAGAGGTGCCCGATCCCTATTACGGGGGCACGGCTGGCTTCGAGCACGTACTCGACCTCGTGGAGGAAGCGTCTCGAGGATTACTCGAGACGCTCAAACGTATCTAGAGGGCGCTTCAGCCCGACTCCTGGCCCGAATCGGCCGGCTTTGGCTCGGGCCGGGGCTTGGGCGCCGGCTTGTCGTCGGTCTTCTCAGCCGGCTTCGGCGCCGGTTTCGCAGCGACCGGCAACGACTGCGGTTCCCACGGCAACAGCTTGGGTTTCGCCGGCGCGTCGGGACCATTGCCGCTCGCAGCCTTCTCGGCCGGTTTCGGCTTCGACTCCGAGCGTGGCTTCGACTCCGGTTTCGGCTTCGACTCCGGTTCCGGCCTGGCCTTTGACTCTGGCTTCGACTCTTTGGCACGCTCCGACGCTTCATCAAACCTGGGCGCCTTGCGCGGCGCGGTACCCTCGGTCTTGCTCGCGTCGGGGGCGGGCTCCGCGTCGGTGCGGGCCCTGGGGGCGCTCGAGGACTTGTCCGCAGACGGAGCCCCGTCTCCTGCCGATTTGGCATCGCGCTTCGGCGCCTTCTCTGCGGAACGCGCCGGTGCATCCCTGGGTCCGTCCTTGGGTGTTGGCTTCGCCGCCTTCTGCTGTGCGTCGCTACTCGCCTGCTGCGTGGCCTCCTGGCCCTGCGCCGGGCGATCGCCACCGCGACGGCGACGACGGCCACCGCGGCTGCGACGGCTGCGCGAGGAGCGCGTGGCTTCGGCCTGTGCCTCGTCCCGCGTCGTCTCCGCGGCTGACTCCTGCTTCTGTTGCTTCGGCTGTTGTCTCTTCTGCGTCTGCTTCTTGCGCGTGGTGCTCTTCTTCTGCTGCGGCTTCTTCGCCTGTTTCTTCTGCGTCTTCTTGCGCTGCTGCTGGCCTCTGGTCTCGTCGCCACGGCGCTTCTGTTGCTGGCCGCGTCGTCCACGAGTCGGTTGGGCGGCCTTCTTGCGCCGCTGTTGTGGCTTCTCCTTCTTCTCGTCCTCGCCACCCGTGAACAGCGACAGGATGGTCGCGAACAGGCCCTTGCCCCTGGGCTTTTCGGGCTCCTCGGGCATCGCACGCTTCGGCGCCGGTGTCGACGGCTTCAGCGTCCCGACGGCCGGGACTTCAATGTTCTTGCGCTCGAGAATCGCCTGGGGCGTCTCGGGTTCGCTTTCCGAGTCGGTCAGCGTGTAACTGACGCCCGCGTTCTCCGGCAATTCGATCTGGTCGTCACGCACGCGGCGCACTTCGTAGTGCGGCGTCTCGAGTAGTGGGTTGGCGACGAGCACGATTTGCGTGTCGTTGCTGTCTTCGAGGCTTTGCACCCAGTCGCGCTTCTCATTGAGCAGATAGGTCGACACCTCGACCGGCAGCTGGGCAATGACCTTTGCCGTGCGTTCCTTGCGCGCTTCCTCGCCGACGATACGCAGGATGGCGAGCGCAAGCGACTCGACGCTGCGGATGTTGCCGAAGCCGGTGCAGCGCGGGCAGGTCATATGCGCCGATTCGCCAATCGATGGGCGCAGGCGCTGCCGTGACATCTCGAGCAGGCCGAAGCGGCTGATCTTGCCTATCTGCACGCGCGCACGGTCCTGGCGCACGGCTTCGCGCAGCCGGTTCTCGACGTCGCGCTGGTGCTTCGACGGGCCCATGTCGATGAAATCGATGACGATGAGACCGCCCAGGTCGCGGATGCGCAACTGGCGTGCGATTTCCTCGGCCGCTTCGAGGTTGGTGTTGAGCGCCGTCGCCTCGATATCACCGCCCTTGGTGGCTCTCGCCGAGTTGATGTCGATCGAGACCAGCGCCTCGGTATGATCGATCACGATGCTGCCGCCCGAGGGCAGGTGAACCGTGTGCGCGAACGCCGATTCGATCTGGGACTCGATCTGGAAGCGCGTGAACAGCGGCACCGGGTCCGTGTAGTGCTTGAGCCTCTTGGAGTTGTGCGGCATCGTCGTCGCGACGTGTTCGCAGGCGTCCTTGTAGGTCTGTTCGTCATCGATGAGGATTTCGCCGATGTCGTTCGTCAGGTAGTCGCGCAGCGCGCGCACGACCGAGTCGCTTTCACGATAGATCAGGAATGGCGCCGGTCGTTCGAGTACGACGTTGAGAATCGCCGTCCAGACGGTCAGCAGGTTCTCGAGGTCCCAGGCGAGTTCCTCGGCGCTGCGGTCTATGCCCGCCGTGCGCAGGATGACGCTCATGTCGTCGGGGACTTCGATCGAGTTCAGGGCCTTGCGTGCCGCGTCCCGGTCCTGCCCGACGATGCGCCGCGAGACGCCACCCGAGCGTGCCTTGTTCGGCTTCAGGACGATGAAGCGCCCTGCCAGGCTGACGAAGGTTGTTAGGGCGGCACCCTTGTTGCCGCGCTCTTCCTTGTCCACCTGCACGACGATACTCTGGCCTTCCTTGAGCACGTCCTTGATATTGGGTCTGCCGCCGCCTTTGCCGTCGCCCGAGAAGTATTCGCTGGAAACCTCCTTGAGCGGCAGGAAGCCGTGGCGCTCCGCACCATAGTCGACGAACGCCGCTTCGAGGCTGGGCTCGATGCGCGTGATCTTACCGAGGTAGATATTGGCTTTCTTGCGTTCGCTAGCCGGTGCTTCGATGTTGAGGTCGTAGAGGCGTTGGCCGTCGACCATTGCCATGCGCAACTCTTCTTGTTGAGTCGCATTGATGAGCATTCTTTTCATGTTGTCCTACTTGTCTTGTGGAGGACAGCACGACGGGACGCGGCGCCGGGCGGGCGCAGGGAAGTTCATGCGAGGGCACACGACGCCGGATTGCGTCGTGATCAGGATTCACCAACTCTGCAAGGGCCCGACCTACAGTGGTCAGAGCCACGAAAACTATCAGCATGATTTCCCTGCGGCTTCGCAGCCGTGGCGCAGGCCGGATTCCGTGCTTGCTGCCATCTGAAATCAGGTCCCGGAGGATCGCGGGACCGACAAAAACAGTCGATTGGAGGGTCTCGGCCGGTATGCCGGAACCGCTCCGGGCGGTAATATAGCACACCTTTCCCGGCTATAAGCAACTGATCATGCAAGAAAACTCAGGGCGCAAAGAGGCTTCGCGCCAGGCGGGCGTTCGCAAGGTCCGGGTCGGCCCCGAACGCGCCGGCCAGCGCATCGACAATTTTCTGCGCAGCGAATTGCCCGGCGTGCCGCGGGGACGCGTCTACCGCCTGCTGCGCCGCGGCGAGGTGCGTGTAAACGGCGGTCGCATACGGGCCGAGTACAGGCTCAAGGAGGGCGACGAGGTCCGTATTCCCCCGGCGAGAGTCAGGACGGCCGGCGAGACGCCGCCGGCGAGTAAGGCGGCGGCGATGCTCGAACACGTCATTTACGAGGACAAACGCCTGCTGGTCGTGAACAAGCCGGCAAGGGTTGCCGTGCATGGCGGCAGTGGTGTGAGCCACGGCGTCATCGAATTACTGCGCCATGCGCGTCCGGACCTCGCAGACCTTGCGCTGGTGCATCGCATCGATCGTGAGACCTCCGGCTGCCTGGTCATGGCCAAGCGCCGCAGTGCGCTGCGTGAACTGCACGAGCGATTTCGCCGCGGGCAGGTCGAGAAAAACTACCTTGCGCTGGTGCTTGGCGACTGGCAGTACGGCGAACAGGTCATCGACGCACCGCTGCTGGTCACGAACCGCAAAGGCGGCGAACGGCATGTCATCGTCAGCGACAAGGGTAAGGACGCACGCACGCGCGTCTCGCTGTCACGTACTTACGGCGTATACAGTCTCCTCCAGTGTGAGCCCGAGACCGGCAGGACGCACCAGATCCGCGTTCACCTGCAGCATGCGGGCCACCCAATAGCCGGCGACGAGCGTTACGGTGACCCTGATGCCAACCGCGAGGCGAAGCGACTGGGGCTCGCGCGGCTGTTCCTGCATGCGCAGTCAATCGCCTTCGCCGACGACAGCGGCAACGAGCTGCATTTCACGGCACCGCTGGCCGATGATCTCGAGCGATTCCTCACACGTGGCGTCGTCGAGGCGCAGCGCATGAAGAAACGCTAGCTACGGCAGCAGGTAGCCGAGTTCGAGCAGGCGGCCGGCCAGCCAGATCATCGGCAGGCCGATCAGGGCAGTTGGGTCGTCGGTCCGGACGGAATCGAACAACACGAAGCCCGCACCTTCGAGTTTGAAGCTGCCCGCACAATCGTAGGGTTCATCGTGGTGCAGGTAGGCATCCGCAAGCCGACGATCGAAATTGCGAAAGGATACGGCCGTCTCGTCCGTGTGTTCGTAGCGGGCGCGGCCGACGGGATCGAGAATGCACACCGCGGTCAGGAACGTCACGGTCTTGCCCGACGCCGCGAGCAACTGCTCGACGGCTCGCGCATGGTCGCCGGGCTTGCCGAGCGCCTTGCCGTCAAGGACCGCAAGCTGGTCGGCGCCTATGACGAGCGCCTGGCGAGCGTTGATGGCGACGGCCTCGGCCTTGCGACGCGCCAGCTGGCGCACGAGTTCCTGCGGCGCCAGTCCGTCGCGGTTGGACTCGTCGACGCCGGGGTCCACGGCTTCGTAGTCGTCGAGGACGCGATCGAGCAGGTCGCGCCGGTAGCGTGATGATGAAGCCAGGAAGATTGCGGGTGCCGACGGATTTTGCATAAGAAATCAGAACCTTAAGGCGCGACGCCCGCAGTGTACCCGGTTTCGCTGTACGCGCCGATATTTATGGGCGCTGGGCTTTGACTTGCGTCCCGGTGGTCCTTATCATGCGCGCGCCATGGGTAATCCGCTGCGCGAACGCCGCTCCGCGGCCGAATGGGCGGCGGGCACTCAAGCTGTTGAAATAGCAGGAATAATTGGCGATTTCGACCAGTTGTCGAGTATCATCGAGGCTGATCTCGGAGTGCTCGAGGCTGATAAGATACCCGCGCAGTGGCGCGATTCGCCCGTGACCGGGCGGCTCGAATTCGGTTTTGCCGATGCGCAACAGATGCTGCCGGTCGTGGATTGCCGCGTGACGGCGACGATCGACGCGACCTGCCAGCGGTGCCTGGAAGCGTTTCGACTGCCGCTCGAGGTGGAGGAGCGCCTGCTTCTCCTCGGACTCGAGGAGACGGTCGACGGCTACGACGATTGCGAGGTGTGGGAGCTCGAGGATACGCTGCTGCGCCCGCAGGATATCGTCGAGGAACTGCTGATCATTGCCGTGCCGTTTGCGGCGATGCATACCGAATCGGCCGCGTGCAGGGCGCTCGCGCCAGTTGCGGAGCAGGCGGCCGATGAGATGACGACGCCATTCGCCGCTTTACGCGAGCAGATGGCGAAGGACAACGAGGGTTCGGGCTGAAAGCCGAACCGATTGGAGAGAATTATGGCTGTTCAAAAGAGTCGCAGGACACCTGCAACACGCGGCGCTCGTCGTGCCCACGACAAGCTCAAGAAGCCGACACTGTCGGTCGATCCGACGTCGGGCGAAACGCATCTGCGCCATCGCGTGACGCCCGACGGCTTCTACCGCGGCAACCAGGTTGTCTCGCAGCCTGAGTCGATCGAAGACGACGAAGAGTAAACGCATCTCCCGATAGGCCGATGTCAATCCGGCCCGTATCCCGGTGAGCGCTCACTCGACTATTTCCCTTGATGCCATGAGCGGCGACCTCGGTGCCGAGGTCGTCGTGCGCGCGGCTGCCGCGACGCTCGGCAAGTACCGTAATGTCGAGCTGATGCTCGTCGGCGACGAACGCGAACTGGCCGACCTTGCCGGGCGCATCGTCGGTGACGACTCGCGCCTCGGCATTCGCCATGCCAGCGAGATCGTCGGGATGTCCGAGTCGCCCGCGGAGGCACTACGCAGGAAGAAAGATTCTTCGATGCGCGTCGCGATCGACCTCGTCAAGGAGGGCGCGGCGGATGCCTGCGTCAGTGCCGGCAATACCGGGGCGCTGATGGCGACGGCGAAGTTCGTCCTCAAGATGCTGCCTGGCATCGATCGCCCGGCGATCATTGCGGAGATCCCGTCGCTCGGCGGGTCGATGCACATGCTCGACCTGGGCGCTAACACGCAGGCGACGCCCGAGCAGTTGTACCAGTACGCTGTCATGGGTTCGCTCGTTGCGGCCGATATCAACGGCATCGCCAGTCCGCGCATTGCGCTCCTCAATATCGGTGCCGAGGACACGAAGGGCCACGAGGGCGTCAGGGAGGCGGCGGCAATACTCGGTGACAGCGGGCTGAACTACGTCGGTTTCATCGAGGGCACCGACCTGCTGTCCGGCAAAGCCGACGTCATTGTCACCGACGGCTTCTCGGGCAACGTCGCGCTCAAGACGATGGAAGGTACGGTCGGCGTCTGCAAGCACCTGCTTGGCAATGCGTTTCGGCGCAACTGGTTTACCAGATTTCAGGCGTTTGTCGCGTCGCCGGTCCTCAGGAGCATGGCCGCGAGCATGGACTCGCGCAAGTACAACGGTGCGACGCTCGTCGGGCTTAATGGTATCGTAATCAAAAGCCATGGCAGTGCCGACGCGTTTGCTTTTCAGCATGCGGTCGACACGGCTATCGTGGAAGTTCGCAATCAGCTGCCCGAGCAAATCGGCAAGCTACTCGAAAAGGAAGCGGCATGACCTATTCGCGCATCATCGGCACGGGGCGCTACCTGCCGGAACGCATCATGACCAATTTCGATCTCGAGAAGATCGTCGACACATCGGACGAGTGGATCCGGACCCGGACCGGCGTCGAACGCCGCCACGTCGTCGAAGATGACCAGACGACATCCGACATGTGCGTGGAGTCTGCCAAGCAGGCGATGGATGACGCCGGCGTGACGCCGGCAGAGGTCGACATGGTCATCACGGGGACGACTTCTCCGGACGTAATATTTCCCAATGTCTCGACCATCATCCAGCACCGGCTGGGAATCCCGGCCTGCGCCGCGTTCAGTCTCGAAGCCGCGTGCTCGGGTTTCATTTATGCGCTGACGGTTGCGGACAAGTTCATCAAGGCGGGTGACGCAAAATGTGTACTGGTTACGGGCGCCGAGTGCATTACGAAGCTGATCGATTGGAGCGATCGCAATACCTGCGTGTTGTTCGGCGACGGCGCGGGGTCGGCCATCGTCGTGCCTTCGGATGAGCCCGGTATCCTGTCGACTGCGCTCGGTGCCGACGGCCAGTACCGGGAGCTCCTGCATTACCCGGTCGGTGTTTCGAAGGAGCTCGCGAAAGCCGGCACGGACGACGCCAACATCATCATGCAGGGCAACGAGGTCTTCAAGGTCGCGGTCAAGACGCTCGGCGCAATCGCGCAGGCGGCGCTCGACAAGGCCGGCGTCACCAAGGAGGAACTCGACTGGCTCGTGCCGCACCAGGCGAACATCCGCATCATCCAGGCCATGGCGAAGCGCCTCGACATGCCGAAGGAGAAGGTTATCCTGACGGTACAGGACCACGGCAACACGTCGGCGGCCTCGGTGCCGATGGCGCTCGACGTCGGCCGCCGCGATGGCCGCGTCAAAAAGGGTCAGCTGGTCCTGATGGAGGCTTTCGGCGGCGGCTTCACCTGGGGCTCGGTCCTGATGCGCATGTAATGCGGGTGCCAGTCACCTTATTTTTAGTCCCGGGTGCCTGGCAACTTGCGAATGGAAATAAGGTGACTGGCACCTGATTACCCTAACGGCAACTCCGTATGGCGGCCCATGCCTGATGGTTTACCATAGCCACAGGCCGACAGGTGTAACGTGATGAAACCCAGACTAATTATCGGCAACAAGAACTACTCGTCATGGTCGCTGCGCCCCTGGCTCCTGATGAAGGAAGCGGGCATCGAATTTGACGAGCATCGCATCGTGCTCGATACCCCGACGACGAAACAGGAGATTGCTGCCGTTACCAACGCGGGACGCGTACCGGTCCTGCAGCTCGGCGACCTTACGGTGTGGGATTCGTTGGCAATTTGCGAAACCGTTGCCGAACGCTGGCCCGACAAGCAGCTCTGGCCAGGGGATCCCGACGAGCGTGCTCACGCACGCGCGATTTCCGCCGAGATGCACTCGGGATTTCACTTTCTGCGTGACTGCATGCCGATGAACTGCCGGGCCATGGGGCGCAAGGTGCCGATTCCCGATGAACTCGGCGAGGACATTGATCGCATCATTGCCATCTGGGCCGAATGCCATCACCACTATGGTGATCGCGGCGGCTGGCTGTTCGGTGACTTTTCCGTCGCCGACGCCGTGTTTGCACCCGTCGTGCTGCGGCTCAGAACCTATGGCATTAACCTGCCGGAGTCGGCCGGCTATTATCCGCACCGCTTGCTCGAGAGCGAGGCGATGCAGGACTGGCTCGCCGCTGCCGAGTGCGAGACCGAAGTCATCGAAGCGGACGAAAAAGGCCAGTGATACGCGGTTTTTCCATCGCCCTGGCTGCCTTTGCGGCGGCCGCGGGAGCCGTACACGCGGAGGTCTACGAGCTCCCGCCCGAGGGCTATGACGTCGTGGGCACGGTCGCGACGATCACGGCGCGTTACGAGGACACGCTGGTCGATATCGCACGTCGCCACGGGCTCGGCTATTACGACATCGTGCGCGCGAACCCGGACGTCAATCCGTGGCTGCCCGGCCAGGGAACGGAAATCGTCCTGCCGAGCCGTTTCATCCTGCCGCCCGGACCGCGCAAGGGCCTGGTGCTGAACCTGGCCGAGTACCGCATGTATTACTTCCCGGCGCCCGAAGAAGGGAAGCCGGCATACGTCTACACCTACCCGATGAGCATCGGGCGCATGGACTGGGAAACGCCGCTTGGCAACACGCAGATCGTCGCCATGGCAAAGGACCCCGCGTGGTACCCGCCGCAGTCGGTACGCGACGAACATGCGGCCGATGGAGACCCGCTGCCGCGCGTCGTGCCGCCGGGTCCGGAGAATCCGCTCGGGACGCGCGCGCTGCGCTTGGGGCTGCCCGGCTACCTGATTCACGGCACCAATCGGCCGGCAGGTGTCGGCATGCGCGTGTCGCACGGTTGTGTGCGCATGTTCCCCGAAGACATCGAGTTCCTGTTTGAGCACATCCGCGTTGCCACGTCGGTGCGCATCATCAACGCACCCGTGAAGATCGGTTGGGATGGCAACACGCTCGTTGCCGAGGTGCATCCGTTGCTGCAGTCGGCACTGCCGCTGGCGGAAACGACGCTCGAGAAAATCGAAGAACTCGATGCCGATGTCGAACTGCCGCCGCCCGACCCCAACAGCAAGGACCCGCTGACCTACGTCACGGAGCAGTTCATCGCGGCGACGGCGGTGCGCGCAGGGCAACTCGACTGGGGCCGCGTCGAGGATCTCGTCCGTCGCTCGGACGGCATCCCCGAGACCGTCGGGGCAGGCATAAAAAACGCCGCGACCAGCGCGGCGTTCGAATAAAGCGTTTCTGTCCTATTACTTGGACATCGATTTCTGGAACATGCGCTCCATGCTTTCGCGATTGGCGTCGCAGCAGGACTGGGCTTGCGTGGAGCCAGCCAGCGCCCGATCAGCCGTGCTCTGTGCGGCAGAAGCGGCCTGAGAGGCACGATCTGCAGCTGCGCGAGCAGCTTCTGCGGCGGAAACGGCAGCGGCAGCATCTGAAGCAGCGCGGTCAGCCGTAGCCTTCACATCGTCCAGGCCCGTGGTCGCGCAACCGGCGGCCATGGCGACGAAGAGTGCGAGTGCACTGGCTCTGAGTGCGGTCTTTTTCATGTTTCAAGATTCCTTTGTTGGAAAAACTGCAGGCGCATTATTTAACAATCGGACCGTTGCTGCAACGAAAATGCCTGTTTTCCTTGCTTTTGTCGTCGTAAAGCGACAAAAAAACGTCCTGTTCGTCACGGTGAACCCCTGACATCGCTTATTCGGGTCGGCATCGCGTTCACGAGTTCGAACATCGACAGGACATAGCCCGGCCCTTCATCACCGAGGAAGCCGATCGGCAGGTACCTTGTGCGCGCGGGTTCCGCATCCCCGGGCACCATCGTCGCGTCGAGGATTCGCCACGACTCGCCGTCGTAAATCTCGGTCCAGGCATGCCCGTAGGCGAACAGGCCGTCGTCGATATCGATAATCACGTTGCCGAATACGATGCGGGCAGAATAGCCGTTGATGCGCGCCAGCGCCGTGAGCAGGACCGCGTGTTCGGTGCAGTCGCCCTGGCGCATCGCCGCCACACGCGAGGCGAGATCGAATGAGCGCGAATAGGTCTTGTCGTCGATATGATCGAACACGAAATGCTCGAGCTCCGCAGGCGTCGGGCGGGCGCCGTCCGGATTAGCGAATCCGGTGGCCAGGGAGCGGACTGCGTCTTCTGCGAAATCGACCACCCACGTACTGCGCAGGAATCGCTCATCGGCCGGCGACGCGAGCGTTGGCCGTGGTCCGAATCGCACCCGCACCGAGGCGTCACCGGTGCTGACGACATCGAGTTCTGCGATGTGCGACAGCGACGCTGCCGTCCTGGCCGGATCGCTGACATGGAGCGTTGCAGTCAGTGACTCGGGCAGCGCGCCGGTCGCCCCCGACGCACGTTCGATTGCGATGCTGGAAATGAACGGCGAGGGGCTGTCGGCCAGGACGACCGACGTGTACAGGCTTGCCGTCGCCAGCAGTAAGCCGACGACACGTCGTATACGGCTCATCGCGGCATGCTTCCGCGGAACCAGATTCTCTCGATGCGGATCGAGGCCGGGCCAACATTCATAGCGGCATCCGACAGGTTGCCGTCGACATCGAAGCGGCCGGTGAAGCTCAACGGACCGATGGTCACTCGTGCCTGCCGCTCCACCTCCGCATCATCGCGCGTCATCGTGGCTTCGAGGAACTTCGTGGGATCGGCGGTCGGCAACCAGGCGAGGCCGTCGAGCGACGTTGTCTCGCCGGCAAACAGCTCCCTGGCCATTGCGATCTGCTGCAGTTCGCTGTGCGGTTGTAATGCGCCGTCGATTTCGTATTCGAGGTCTTTGCCCTGCAGCATGCCGCTGGATACCCAGTCGCCTTGTTCGTTGCGCTGCAGGCGCATATTGGCCGTCAGTTCGCCGTCCTCCACCGAGATGTCGTAGGCGTTCAGCAGCTCGCCCCCGGGCGTCGAGAAGCTGATCGTGTAGGAGTCGCTCGCCACGACCGTGCTGGCGTCGACCGGCATCACGGCAGCTTCGACCGTCTGCGCGCGGATATAGCCTTCCTCGTCGGTCGTGTATGACACATGAGTGATACCCGAACCGATGCCGTTCATGTCGAGCCGGGCGATTTCCTCGTAGAACGGTTGCGGTGAGGCGTCTTCGAAATTCGCGCCGGTGACGAATTCGGCAAATGCCCCTGCAAATGTCTCGCGGTAGCCGAGGTAGTTGTGCGCACAGGCGAAAGCCGCTTCACCCTTGGTGGCGGCGCGCACCTTGGTGAAGCCGACCAGCGTCTGCCCGTCCTGCTGGATCGTATAGATCCACTCGAGGGAGATGTACGGCATACCGGCGACTTCGCCGGCTCCCGTTTGGAACAACTGGCGCTCGCCCAGCGTGCCGCCATTTTTGACAACGGCCTCGATGTTAGCCTCGGTAAGAAGGTCGGTCAGCGTCCCGAGATCCCGCGAGGTCGTGTAGTAGTGGCATTCGAGCGGCGATCCGGCTCTCATGTCCGTGAGGAAATACCAGCCGTTCTCGATTGCCTCGATCTTGGGTTTGCCGGGCATCCGGCTGCTGAAGCTGTCGTCGGGCGTCGTTACGGCGCGGAACTTCAACCGCTTTTCCTTGGCCATGCCTTCCCGGACCCATTCGGGCCAGTCATCGATTGCGGCCAGGTATTCGGCACGTGCCGCGGTGGCTGCCAACAGTATGCCGGCCAGGATGAGCGTGATGAGCGGGGCGCGGTGCATCGGTATTTCTCGTCGGGTAAGAAGAGCGTGCCAAGTAAACGTGAGGGGCCGGGCGGGTGCCAGTACTTTCGTCAAGGTTTTCACCGGGAAACGGCTTGCGCCGGACATATTACTGTATATAATCCCATGTACTGTAATTCTGTACAGGAAAGCTCAGATGCGCGAACTGACCCCCAGGCAAAAAGAAATTCTCGAGATGATTCAAGACTTTATTGCCGAAACCGGCATGCCGCCGACCCGTGCCGAGATCGCCCGGCAACTCGGCTTCCGGTCGGCCAACGCGGCAGAAGAGCACCTGAGGGCCCTGCAACGAAAGGGTGTCCTGGATCTGCTGCCGGGCGCGTCGCGCGGCATCCAGCTCAAGGATTCCCTGCGCGATCAGATGGGGTTGCCGCTCGTTGGCCGGGTTGCGGCGGGCAGCCCGATCCTTGCGCAGGAGCATATCGAGGCGCATTACAAGCTCGATCCGCAACTCTTCAGCCCGAAACCGCATTACCTGTTACGCGTGCACGGCATGAGTATGAAAGACGTGGGCATTCTCGACGGCGATCTTGTCGCCGTGCATCGTACGCCCGAAGTGCGTAACCGGCAGATCATCGTGGCGCGCCTCGATGATGAAGTCACGGTCAAACGCTATCGTCAGACAGGTTCGCTGGTATCGCTGTTGCCCGAAAACGACGAGTTCGAACCCATCGAAGTCGATCTCAAGAAACAGGCACTGGTCATCGAGGGCGTCGTCGTCGGCGTCATTCGCGACGGTCTGCCATTGCATTGAGCATTGTCCGCATCGCTCGACAAGCTGCTGGCGAACCCGCGCGTCTGGCGCGGGCGCGACCAGGCCGGATGCAGGGCGGGGCTGGCGAGCGGTTATTCCGAGCTCGACCGGCACCTGCCGGGCGGCGGCTGGCCGCCTGATGCGCTGACGGAAATCCTCACCGGCCACTACGGCATCGGCGAATTGCGTCTGCTGATGCCCGCCCTGGCGCGCCTCAGCACCACGGCGCCGCAGCACGACTTCGCCGAGCCGGGCTGGATTGCCTGGATTGCACCGCCGTTTCAACCATATCCGCCGGCCCTGCAGCAATGTGGTCTCGATTTGTCGCGCATGCTGATCGTGCGTCCTGAAGGCGCCGACGAAGTTCTGTGGTCGGCCGAGCAGGCCTTGACCTCGGGTACCTGTGCCGCCGTACTGCTGTGGCCCGAAGCCCTCGACGATCAGGCCGGTCGCCGGTTGCAGCTGGCGGCCGAGAAGGGCCGCAGCTGGGCGATTGCGTTTCGTCCACCGTCCGCAAGGCGACAGCCCTCGGCTGCGGCACTGCGCCTCGAACTGCAGACGAACGCAGAGGGTACGCGCGTGCATATCCTGAAAAGCCGCGGCGGCCGCCCGGCCGTTATCGACAAGCTCCTCTGATGAAACGACGGGCCTGCAGACCACCTGCTCTCGGGCGGGACGCTGCCCCGACTCCCGCTGCCGTACAGCAGGACCTGCCGCTCGAGACGGCCGACCGTACCCGGTTATCCACAGGGCCGGCACCCGTGGCCGTGTCGGCGGAGCGGCTGTGGTTCTGTGCCTGGCTGCCGAAGCTGCCACTCGAGGCGGTGCAGGGGGGAGTGACCCCTGCCGCTGTCGTCGAGGAACAACATGGCGTGCATCGCATACTGCTGGCGGATGCGGCCGCGACCGCAGCCGGCGTCATGCCGGGGCAGGCGGCAAATGCCGCAAGGGCCCTGTTGCCGGACCTGCAATTCGAAGAGCGCAGCCCGTTGCACGAACAGCAGGCGCTCGAGGGCCTCGCAAGCTGGCTGGAGCGCTTTTCTTCGTTCGTTGCGATCACGGGTCACGATGTCCTGTTGCTGGAAATCGCCGGCAGCCTGCGCCTGTTCGGCGGCCTGCGCGAATTACGGCAGAACATCGTGCGGGACTTGAGCGGGCTCGGTTTCACGGTTTCGCCGGCCATCGCGCCGACCCCGCTTGCCGCGACCTGGCTGGCGCGTTCCGGGCGCCGCGCCTGCATACGCGATATCTCGAATCTTGCGCCGGCGATCCGCCGGTTGCCGCTCGCATGCCTCGGCTGGCCGCCGGGCGTGTGCAGTGCCCTCGCGGGCATGGGGGTGGCGACGGTCGGCGATTGCCTGCGCCTGCCGCGCGAGGGCTTCACGCGCCGCTTCGGTGCCCGCTGCCTGCTCGATCTCGATCGCGCGCTCGGGCACCTGCCGGATCCGCGCAATGCCTGGCGCGCACCGGAGTGTTTCGGTGCCGACTACGAGATGACCGAGGAGCAGTCCGATCGTGAGCTGCTGCTCAATATCTGCCAGGAATTGTTGCAGGCCCACGAGCGCTTCCTGCTGGCCCGGCAACTCGGCGCGCAGCGCCTTTGTTTCGTCTTTTTCCATCTCGACGGACCGGCGACCGAGTTACGCCTCGGCTGTGCACGTCCGCAGCGCTCGGCCGGACGCTGGTTCGAGTTGCTCGGTATTCGTTTCGACAAGCTGGCGCTGCCGGGACCCGTTATCGCCGTACGCCTGCAGGGCGGAATGGCGCAGCCCCTGCAGGCCGGATCGGGCGAACTGATTTTCCACGGCAGGCCCGGGGCGATGCCGCAGCGTTTTTCGATCACGCAGCTCGCCGAGCGCCTGGTCGCCCGCATCGGCGACCAGTCCGTACAGTCGACGAGTATGGTCGCCGAGCACCGGCCGCAGTATGCGTGGCGTTCACACAGCGTATTGGCCGACTGGTCGAGCAGTACACGGGACGAGGCCCCGCCGTACCTGCAGCGCCCCCTGTGGATGCTGCCCGAGCCCGCACCGCTGACGATGCACGACGGGCATCCGGTTCACCAGGGCCGCCGCCTGCAGCTCCTCGACGGCCCCGAACGCCTCGAGACGGGCTGGTGGGATGAAGACGGCATCGTGCGCGATTACTACACGGCACGGAATCGCGATGGCCGGCGCCTGTGGGTGTTTCGCAATCGCCGCCGCGCATCGTCCTGGTACCTGCATGGCTATTTCGGGTAGCGGCCATGCACGCGCGTTACGCCGAGCTGCACGCGCTCAGTAACTTCACGTTCCTGCGCGGTGCCTCGCATCCCGAGGAACTCGTCGAGACCGCCGCCGCACTCGGCTACGAGGCGCTCGCGATTACGGACGAGTGCTCGATGTCGGGTATCGTGCGCGCGCATGCGGCCGCAAAAGAGTACGGGTTGAAGAAACTCATTATCGGCTCGGAACTCAGGTTGCAGAGCGGCCGCAAGCTCGTCGTACTCGCGCAGAGCCGCAAAGGCTATACCGCGTTGTGCCGCCTGGTCACGGACGCACGCCGTGCCGCCGGGAAAGGGCAATACACGCTGGCCCGGCAGGACTTCGAAGACGGACTGCCCGATTGTCTGGTGCTATGGGTGCCGGATCATGACTGCAGGCTCGATGTCGAGGATCACTGGCTGCGCGAGACCTTTCGCGACCGCTTGTGGATTGCCGTCGAGTTGCTGGCCGACGGGCGGCAGCGCGAACAACTCGCGAAACTGCGCGAGGAGGGTCGTCGCCTCAGGCTGCCGCTCGTCGCCGCGGGCGACGTGCACATGCACTGCCGTGCACGGCGCGTGCTGCAGGATGCGGTCACGGCGATTCGCCTCGGCACGACCGTCGACAATGCGGGCTTCGCCCTGTACCCGAACGGCGAACGGCACCTCAGGCCACTCGATGTACTCGAACGCATCTACCCCGCGGAGCTGCTCGAGGAAAGCCTGCGTATCGCCGCCGCTATCGACTTCTCGCTCGACGAGTTGCGCTACCGCTACCCCGACGAGATCGTACCGGACAACGAGACACCGGTGACCTACCTGCGCAGGCTGACCGAGGAGGGCATGCAGCGGCGCTGGCCGCGGGGCGTTGCGGAAAAAGTGGTCCGCCTCGTCGAGCATGAGCTCGCTCTGATCGCGGAGCTCGAGTACGAGCCATACTTCCTGACCGTGTACGACATCGTCTCGTTCGCGCGTTCCGAGGGCATCCTCTGCCAGGGACGCGGCTCGGCCGCGAACTCGGCCGTATGCTTCTGCCTCGGCATCACGGAGGTCGACCCGGCCCGCATGGAAATGCTCGTCGAACGTTTTATCTCGAAGGAACGCAACGAGCCGCCCGACATCGACGTCGACTTCGAGCACGAACGTCGCGAGGAAGTCATCCAGTACATCTACGGCAAATACGGGCGTGAACGGGCAGCACTGGCCGCGACCGTCATTTGTTACCGTCCGCGCAGCGCGCTGCGCGATGTCGGCAAGGTCCTGGGGCTGTCCGAGCTGCAGGTCGGTCGCCTGTCACGATCGATGCAGTGGTGGGACGGCCACAAAGTCGACGACAGCCGGATTCTCGAAGCCGGCCTCGCCCCGGACAGCCCGGTCGTGAAACGACTCCTGTATCTCGTGCGCGAGCTGATCGGTTTTCCGCGGCACCTGTCACAGCATGTCGGCGGATTCGTTATCTGCGATGCGCCGCTCTACGAACTCGTGCCCGTCGAGAATGCCGCAATGCCGGATCGAACGGTCATCCAGTGGGAGAAGGACGACCTCGAAGAGCTGGGTCTGCTCAAGGTCGACGTCCTCGGCCTCGGCATGCTGACGGCAATACGCCGTGCCTTCGGCCTGGTCCGCGACTTCGACGGCCGCGAGTTCACGCTCGCGACGGTACCGGCCGAAGACCCGCGCGTGTACGACATGATTTGCGACGGCGACACGGTCGGTGTCTTCCAGATCGAGTCACGCGCACAGATGGCGATGCTGCCGCGCCTGCGACCGCGCTGCTATTACGACCTCGTCATCGAAGTCGCGATCATTCGTCCCGGTCCGATTCAGGGCGACATGGTGCATCCCTATCTCAGGCGACGAAACGGGGAAGAGGCCGTCGACTACCCGAGCGCGGAAGTGCAGGGCGTACTGCAGCGCACGCTCGGTGTGCCGATTTTCCAGGAGCAGGTCATGCAGCTGGCTGTCGTCGCCGCGGGCTTCACACCGGGCGAGGCGGACAGCCTGCGCCGCGCGATGGCGGCCTGGAAACGGCGTGGCGGTCTCGGGCCTTTCGAGGAAAAACTCGTCGATGGCATGCGCAGGCGCGGTTACGACGAGACCTTCGCGCGGCAGATCTTCCAGCAGATCCTGGGGTTCGGCGAGTATGGCTTCCCCGAGTCGCATTCGGCGAGTTTCGCGCTGCTCGTGTATGTCTCGGCGTGGCTCAAGTGCCACGAGCCTGCCGCCTTCACCTGTGCGCTGCTCAACAGCCAGCCGATGGGCTTCTATTCGCCATCACAGCTTGTACAGGACGCACAGCGTCACGGCGTGACGATCCGTCCTGTCGATGTCGCCTGCAGCGCCTGGGACTGCTCGCTCGAGGCTGACGAGAACGGCGCAGCCGCGCTGCGCCTCGGGCTGCGCATGGTCAAGGGTCTGTCCGAGGAGGCCGGTGAGCGCATCGTCGCCGCACGTGCGGAGGGCATCGGCGACGGCGCCCAGCAACTGTGTGAGTGGGCCGACCTGAACCGGCACGAGCTCGGCGCACTGGCGTCGGCAGGCGCCCTGCGATCGATCGCGGGTGACCGGCATCGCGCGCGCTGGGCCGTGGCCGGTGCCGAGAAACCGATGCCGCTGTTTCCGAGCATGGCTCGCTACGAGCCGGCACCGCTCTTGAGGACGCCAACTGAAGGGCAGGATATCGTGGCGGACTATCGCAGCACCGGGCTGACGCTGGAGCGGCATCCGCTCTGCCTGTTGCGCCGTCATCTCGATCGCTACCAGTACGCGCGGGCCGCCGATCTTGCCGCCATCGGCGATGGCCGCAAGGTCAATGTCGCGGGACTCGTGATCACGAAACAACGGCCCGGTACGGCCAGTGGAGTGACCTTCGTGACGCTCGAGGACGAGACCGGACAGGTCAATCTCGTGCTGTGGAAACAGGTGGCTGAGCAATACCGCGCGGAGCTGCTGAATGCGCGCTTGCTCGGTGTGGCCGGGGAATTACAGATACAAGGGCAGGTAATACACGTGATCGCCCGCCGCCTGATCGATCATTCGGCGTTGCTCGGCGACCTCAGCGTCGTATCGCGCGACTTTCGTTAAAACTCGTCTTCAATCTTGATATTGAAGGTATCGTCGAGCTTGGCGTTGCGCTGTTCCTCGAGCTCCTCGAGGCGCTTGCGAATCTCGCGTTTGTGCGCCGCCTCGTCGGGGTCTGACTTCTCGACTTTCGCAACGAGCTTGTCGACCTTGAGTTCACCGGTCAGATCGACGATGGTCTCGACGCCGATATCCGGCATCGCGTCCTCGTCAAGCACTTCTTCCTGTTCGACAGCTTCGTCGAATTCCGTGTCTTCGTTTTCGCCGTTATTACCGATCATTGCAGGGCCTCACAACAAACCGACAAGCACGTACGCTCATTGGATGAGATTATTCATTTCGAAGATCGGAAGCAAGATCGCAAGTACGATAGTGAGAACTATGCCCCCCATGAGGATAATCAGCAGGGGTTGCAGGATGCCGAGCAATGCCGCAATGAGGCCGTCGACCTCGCGCTCCTGGCCAGCGGCGGCGCGCGCGAGCATATCCTCGAGCCGTCCGCCCGCCTCGCCGCTCGACACGAGGTGAATCATCATCGGCGGAAACAGCTTGCTCGCGGCCAGCGACTTGGCAATCGACGCGCCCTCACGAACCCGCAGCGAGGCCTCGAGCACAGCGTCGCGCATAGGCACGTTCTCGATGACTTCGGCCGAGATCTTCAGGGCCTCCAGAATGGGCACACCGCTGCCCGCAAGGATGCTCAGCGTGCGCGTAAAGCGCGCCGTGTTCACGCCGCGCGTCAGGCGCGCGATGATCGGCAGGCGCAGCAGCAGGCGGTGATAGCGCCGGCGCGGACCTTCCCGCTGCAATACCCACCGGATTGCCCAACCGACGGCAAAAACGCCGATGATCAACGGCAGCCAGAACGACTGCAGGAACTCGCTCGTGCCGATCATCAGTTTCGTCAGGCCCGGCAATTCCGCGCGCGTGCTCTCGAACACAGTGACGATCTTCGGCACCACGGTCATGAGCATGAAGCCGACGATCAGGACCGAGAAGATAACGAGCGCGATCGGATAGATGAGAGCGCCCGAGACGCGTTGCCGGAGCTCCTGCCTCGCCTCGGTGTAATCGGCCAGTCGCTCGAGCACGACATCGAGATGGCCTGATTGCTCACCCGCCGCGACGGTTGCGCGGTAGAGCTCGGGAAACGCCTGCGGAAACTCCCTGAAGCCGTCGGCCAGCGAGTGGCCTTCCATGACCTTGGCGCGCACGCCGAGCAGGATGCTCTTGGTGCGGGGCAGGTCGTTCTGCTGGGCGACCGCGAGCAGGGCTTCCTCGAGCGGCAGGCCGGATTGCGACAGCGAGGCGAGTTGCCTCGTGATCAGCGCCAGCTCGCCCGGCGACATGCCGCGACGCAGCGTGAAGCCGCGCTGGCGCCGCGCTTCCTGCTTTGCGACCTCGTTGACGCTGACAGGGAACAGGTTGCGGTCGCGCAGGATCTGCCGGACGTGCTTCGGTGTATCGCCCTCGAGCAGGCCCTTCGACTGCTTGCCGGATTGGTCCAGCGCAGTGTATTCGAACGCGCCCATGCTCCTGGCCCGTACCTGTGCCTAATCTTCGCGCGTGACGCGCAATACTTCTTCGAGCGTCGTGCGTCCGGAAAGTACCTGGCGCCGTCCGTCTGCGCGGATGCCCGGCGTCGTCTTGCGCGCATGGCGCGCGAGCTCGTGCTCGCTGACGCCGCTGTGAATCATCTCGCGCATTTCGTCGTCGACAGTGATGAGCTCATAAATACCCGTGCGGCCCTGGAAGCCGCCGCCCGGAACGTTGCCTGCATGAAACAGCGTGGGTGGGTTCGAGTGGTCGATCTCGAGCAGGTTGCACTCGTACTCGCCTGCCGTGTACGGCACCTTGGTATCGTCGTCGAGCACGCGCACGAGGCGTTGCGCGAGCACGCCGAGGAGGCTCGACGACAGCAGGAAGGGCTCGACGCCCATGTCGCGCAGGCGCGTGACGGCGCCTGCCGCCGTGTTGGTATGCAGGGTCGACAATACGAGGTGGCCCGTCAGGCTCGCCTGTACCGCGATCTCGGCCGTCTCGAGGTCGCGGATCTCGCCGACCATGACGACGTCAGGGTCCTGGCGCAGGATGGCGCGCAGGCCGCGTGCGAAGGTCATCTCGACCTTGGTGTTGACTTGCGTCTGGCCAATCCCGTCGATGAAATATTCGATCGGGTCTTCGACCGTCATGATGTTGCGGCTGTTGTCGTTGATGCGCTGGAGCGCCGCGTACAGCGTCGTCGTCTTGCCCGATCCCGTCGGACCCGTCACGAGGATGATGCCGTGCGGCTTGTGGATGAGTTCGTCCACCATTTTCTCGGTGACCGGATCCATGCCCAGCGAAGTGAGATCGAGGCGGCCGGCCTGCTTGTCGAGCAGGCGCAGCACGACACGCTCGCCATGGCCCGACGGCATCGTCGAGACGCGCACGTCGACGGCGCGACCGGCAATGCGCAGGGAGATGCGCCCGTCCTGCGGCAGTCGCTTTTCGGCGATGTCGAGCTTGGACATGACCTTGATGCGCGACACAACCAGCTGCGCGAGCGCGCGACGCGTCTGCAGAACCTCACGCAATACGCCGTCGACGCGAAAGCGCACCCCGAGGCGGTTCTCGTACGGCTCGATGTGCACGTCCGAGGCGTTTTCCTTGATCGCCTCGGTCAACACGGCGTTGATGAAGCGGATGATTGGCGCGTCGTCGTCGCTCTCGAGCAGGTCGGACGGTTCCTGCAACTCCTGCGCCACCTGGGAGAGATCGAAGTCCTCGTCGAGACCGTCGACCATCGAGGCCGCGTGGCCTGAGTCGTGCTCGTAGTACTCCTGCAGCAGGGTGTCGAATACTTCCACGGTGACACGCGACAACTTGAGCGGCACGCCGGCAAAGCGCCGTACCTCTGCGAGACTGAGCGGCGATGCGCCCGGGCGGTAGACGGCGGTGCCGCCGGATTCGTCGAGGTCCCGGATCAGGACGCCGTGGCGCTTGGCAAACGAGAACGGCAGCTCTTGCCGGGACGACTCGACTGCCGGAGCTTCGGTTTCGAGGAGGATTTCGGTTTCGGCTTCCATGGTGACTTACATTCCGCCTTCGTCGGCCTCGTTGAGCAGCTCCTCGAGAGGCGGCAACGTCGGGCGTTCCTCGCCGGGCATGAGTTGCACACCCGAGCCCTGGCGGCCGATCTGCAGGTCGCGGATCAGGTTGTACTTCTGGTTGGTCTCGATTGCCGCGCTCGCCGCATCGCGCAGGATCGTCGGTCGGATAAAAATCATCAGGTTGGTCTTGACCTTCTCCGTCGTACGGGCCCTGAACAGGTTGCCGAGCAGGGGAATGCGTCCGAGTAAGGGGACGCGCTGGTCGCTCTCGCGCAACTGGTCCTCGAGGAGACCGCCGAGCACGAGGATTTCACCGTCGTCGACGATGACGGTTGTTTCGACGATGCGCTGGTTCGTGATCAGGTCGACCGCGCCCGCTGCCGACTGCGCGATGCTCGAGATCTCCTGCGAGATGTCGAGGACCATCGAGTCGCCCTCGTTGATCTGCGGCGTGATCGACAATTTCACGCCCACCTGCTGCCGCTGGATCGTCTGGAATGGATTCACTGCGCCGGCAGTGCCGGTGCCCGTATTGGTGAACGATCCTGTGACGAACGGCACTTCCTGGCCGACGTTGAGCGTCGCTTCTTCGTTGTCGGTAGTCACTACCGACGGTGTCGAGATGATGTTGGTATCGGCGTCGCCCTGGATCGCGCGCAGGATAGCCGCAAAACTGACGCCGTCATCGGTAATGCGCCCGACGCCGATGGTCGCGCCTTCGCCGATCAGCCCCGTAGGATTGACGACATCCCCGCCTGCCGCAGACCCGAGCTGCAACACGCCGCTCAGGAAGTCCGGAAAATTGGTCACGGCAAGCGGTGAGTTTTGCCCGGTCGTGTCCGCTACCGCGACCGAGGTACCGAGTTCGTTCTTCTGGTCGAGCGTAACTTCGACGATGATCGCCTCGACGAGCACCTGTTCCCGGCGGATATCGATCTTGTCGACGATCTGCATAAGCGAGCGCATCATCTTGGGCGGGGCGCTGACGACGATGGCATTGGTCTGCGTGTCGGCCCAAACGCTGACTTCGTTGAGCGCCAAGGCACCGGCCGCCTGGCCGCCCGCGGCCTGGGCCTGGCCCGAGAAATGTGTCTGCAATTTCGCGGAGAGTTCCTCGGCGTCGGCATAGCGCAGGTAGCGAACCCGGGTGTCGCCGCCGGCCTCGAGCGGCGTGTCGAGGTGCGCGATCAGCGTCCGCAGGCGCAGGCGCTCCGTCTTGTCGCCGCCGATCAGGACGCTGTTGGTGCGTGCATCGGCGACGAGGCTCGTCGTGACCGGCACGCCGTCGCCACGCTGTGTCAGCGCGGTCAGGATACGCACGATTTCAGCAGCCGACGCGTGCTCGAGGGTGACCACCTCGACGTCCTCGTCGCTGGCCTGGTCGATGCGGCGAACGATGGAAACCAGCCGCGCGACGTTGGCGGCGCGGTCCGAGATGATCAGCATATTGCTGCCGGAGTGCGCGACCAGGTGACCGTATTGCGGGATCAGCGGGCGCAGTATCGGCACCAGCTGCGTTGCGCCGACGTTGCGAAGCTGAACGACCTGGGTTGCGAGATCGTCCGGGCCCGCGGCACCGGTAGTGCCGATGCGGCTCGGAAACTGCCGCGCCGTCGCGTCCGGAATGATCTTGATGAGGTCGCCGCTCTCGATGGCGACATAGCTGTGTACCTGCAGGATCGACAGGAATGCTTCGTACAATGCGTCCGGCCCGAGCGGCGTTGGCGACAGCAGCGTAACGCGACCCGTGACGCGCGGGTCGAGAATGAAATTCTTGCCGGTGACCGCGGACACGGCCTCCACGACCTGGCGAATATCCGCGTCTTTCCAGTTAAGCGTTGCGGCCGGTTCCTGCTGCGCAGTTGCGCCGGCCGTCACGCACAGCAGGATCGTCAGGATGAGTAGACGCACGGAAGGGAATCTTGTTCTTGTTTGCATATTCATCGGGTCTGCTCACCGGCCATTTCGAGCTGGCTGGTCTTCAGGACAATCGACTGCGGTTGTCCGTTACGTTCGACGGTAACGGTGACCTGGTCGACCGTACCGAGTGACTGGAACACCTGCATCGCCGAGGACGGGTCGGTCAGCGTCTGGCCGTTGATGTCCTTGAGGATGTCGCCGGGCCGCAGGCCGAGTGCGGAGAACTGCTGCCGGTTGCGCCCCGGATACAGGCGAAAGCCTGCTTGTTCGCCGTTGACGATATACGGTGTCGGGCGAATGACCTGGGTCAGGGCGCTGAGGTTCTCTGTAATTGCATCAGAGAAGCCGAAGTCTTGCTGTCTCGACGTCGTCCGGCGTGTCACCGAGGTCGTTCGCCGTACGGGCGCGGCATTGCCTCGCGGAAATTCGCTCGGCAAGCGCAGATTGGTCAGCGTGCCGTTCTCGTTGAGCACGACACGCTCGGCGTACACGGCGTGCAACTTGGTGCCGGACCCCAGCGCATCGCCGATCGCATAGACCCGTTGTTCCTCGTTGCCGTCCGCGATAACGGCCACCGAGAACTCCGGTACATCGGATGCAATCGTGCCCTTGAGCACGAGATTGGTCAGGCGTGTGTCATCGAGGTCGTCGCCCTGGTCCTGTGGCGCAGACACCGCAGCCTCGATATCGGGGTCGGCCTCGCCAAACAGGTGGTTTGCCGCGATGGCGCGGACGTCCGTGCGTCCGCTGTCGCGTGATGACGAGGTGGCGAGTCCGGCCGGTGCCTGCACGGCGTCGCCCGCGGCGGGTCCTGGCACCAGCGTCCAGATAATCCGGGCGACCTGCCAACCGATCGCGATGACCAGCAACAGGCTGATCCAGGGTGGCAACACCCTGTTCATGGCCGCCAGCAGATTGCCGCCGTCGACACTCGAGAAATCGGTCCAGTTGGCTTTGTTAATCATGTCCTTGCAGCTGCGCGCAGATCCATGTTTCTTGTAAACGCAGCTTGCCGATGATACGGGTTGCGGTGTCACCGCCACAAGCGCAAAAAGCCGGTAAAATCTATATTTGGCAATGATATATCGGGTCGCTGCGGGCCAGCTATATAATGACGGACCGAGGTCGGCAGTGCGAGCGACTATTGACATATTCCCGGATGACCACATACCCGGAAACGAGCATGAGTGAACACGAACAGGACAATGAGGAGAATGGCGTATTCGATCTCGCCGTCGAGGAGGCGCGGCCCGAGGTCAAGAAGCCGCCACTCTACCGCGTCCTGCTGCTCAACGACGACTACACGCCGATGGAGTTCGTGGTCGATATTCTGGAGTCGGTATTCGGCATGGAGCGCACGCGCGCGACGCAGGTCATGCTTGAAGTGCATACCAAGGGCAAGGGTGTCTGCGGCGTGTACAACTACGAAATCGCGGAAACCAAGGTGGCGCAAGTCATGAGTATCGCGAAACAGCACCAGCACCCCCTGCTGTGTACGATGGAAGAATCCTAGAGAGGAGAGGCATGCTCAGCAACGAGCTCGAATTTTGTTTGAACGAGGCTTTTCAACGGGCCCGGGAACGCCGTCACGAGTTCATGACGGTTGAGCATCTGTTGCTCGCGTTGCTCGATATTCCCAAGGTTCACGAGATCCTCAAGGCCTGCAATGCGAATCTCACAGAGCTGCGCCGCCAGCTGGTCGAGTGCATTGACGAGCAGACGCCGCTGTTGGCCGACGATGACGAGTCGGACGTACAGCCTACACTCGGATTCCAGCGGGTCCTGCAGCGCGCGGTCTTCCATGTGCAGTCCAGCGGCAATAACGAGGTGACGGGCGCCAACGTGCTCGTTGCCATCTTCAGTGAGAAGCAGTCCCAGGCCGTGTACTTCCTTAACCTGCAGGACGTCACGCGACTCGACGTCGTCAATTTTATCTCGCACGGCATGCCGCAGGTGTCCGGCGAGAGCGGGGAAGAAGGCGAGTCGCAGGTGGACCCGGAAGGCGAGGCGGAGTCCTCGGCGCTCGACCAGTATGCGACCAACCTGAACCAGCGCGCGATCGACGGCAAGATCGACCCGTTGATCGGCCGCGAACTGGAGATCGAGCGCACGGTCCAGATCCTGTGCCGCCGGCGCAAGAACAACCCCCTGTATGTCGGCGAGGCCGGCGTTGGCAAGACGGCCCTGGCCGAGGGCCTGGCCCGCATGATCGTCGAGGAGCGCGTGCCCGAGGTCCTGCGCGACAGCACGATTTATGCGCTCGACATGGGCACGCTCATTGCAGGCACCAAGTACCGCGGCGATTTCGAGAAGCGCCTGAAAGGGGTCATCGCCGAGGTTCGCGAAGACCCGGGCGCTATCCTGTTTATCGACGAGATTCACACGGTCATCGGTGCGGGTGCGGCGTCCGGCGGTGTCATGGATGCGAGCAACCTGATCAAGCCGGTCCTGGCAAACGGCGAGATTCGCTGCATCGGCTCGACCACCTATTCCGAGTACCGGGGTGTTTTCGAGAAAGATCATGCACTTGCGAGACGTTTCCAGAAAATAGATGTACCGGAGCCGACGATCCCGGAGACGATCGCGATCCTCAACGGGCTGAAGTCGCGCTTCGAAGAGCACCACGGTATTCGTTACGAGCCGGCGGCACTCGAAGCGGCGGTCGACCTGTCCGAGCGCCATATCAACGACCGCCACCTGCCCGACAAGGCGATCGACGTCATGGACGAGGCGGGCGCCAATCTGCGGCTGATCCCGGTCGCCGAGCGCGGTGACACGGTCACGGTCGAGATGGTCGAGAACATCGTCGCCAAGATGGCGCGCATCCCGGCGAAAAGCGTCTCGGCGTCAGACAAGGACGTCCTGCGTACGCTCGAGCGCGATCTGAAGCTGACCATCTTCGGTCAGGACCAGGCGATAGCGGCGCTCGCAGGCGCGATCAAGATGGCCCGTTCGGGCCTGCGCGAGGAAGAGAAGCCGATCGGCGCATTCCTGTTTGCCGGCCCGACCGGTGTCGGCAAGACCGAAGTTACGCGCCAGCTTGCGCTGCTCATGGGCGTCGAGCTGATTCGTTTCGACATGTCGGAGTACATGGAAAAGCACACGGTGTCGCGCCTCATCGGTGCGCCGCCCGGTTATGTTGGTTTCGACCAGGGCGGCCTGTTGACCGAAGCCGTCAGCAAGAACCCGCATTCGGTCGTGCTGCTCGACGAAATCGAAAAAGCCGATCCCGAGGTCTTCAACCTGCTATTGCAGGTCATGGATCACGGCACGCTCACCGACAACAACGGGCGCAAGGCCGATTTCCGCAATGTCATTCTCGTCATGACGACGAATGCCGGGGCGCAGGAAATGAGCCGCAAGTCGATCGGTTTCACGCAGCAGGACCATTCGACCGATGCGATGGAGATTATCAAGAAGCGATTCACGCCGGAGTTTCGCAATCGCCTCGATGCGATCATCCAGTTCGCGGCCCTCGAGATCGGCTCGATCGTGCGAGTCGTTGACAAGCTCGTTGTCGAACTCGAAGCCAAGCTCGGCAACAATGCCGTGACGCTCGAACTCGATGATGAGGCGCGGGCCTGGATCGCCGACCGGGGTTACGATCCGAAGATGGGCGCGCGGCCTATGGCACGCGTCCTCCAGGAGTACGTCAAGCGTCCGCTTGCCGAGGAGCTGCTGTTCGGCAGCCTCGAGGACGGCGGACACGTGCGCATCACCGTCGGCGAAGACGGAGAACTGCGACTGATTGCGGAGCCCGTGCTCAAGGAACTCGAGCACCTGCCGGAGAAATAATAGGGGCTAACGCCCGCGATAGACGATACGGCCCTTCGAAAGATCGTACGGTGTGAGTTCGACGGTGACCTTGTCGCCCGTGAGAATACGGATATAGTTCTTGCGCATCTTCCCGGAGATGTGCGCCATCACCACGTGACCGTTCTCGAGTTCAACCCGGAACTTGGTGTTGGGCAGCGTCTCGGTTACGACACCTTCCATCTGAATGGCTTCTTCCTTCGCCAATGGCCTGACATTCCTCTACTGCTAAAAAGGCTCGCGAATTGTGCAGAAACGGCCTGTGTTTTGCAATTGGCAGGCCGCCATCTATTCCGCAAGCTCGCGTACGTATATGGGGTCGGCTGGCCAGAAATCAACCCGCTCCGGCGGATGGCACAGGTTATCGAGACGCGCGACGAAGTCCTCGCGCGGCATCATTGCGGCCCCGAGTGCGAGAAGGTGACTTGATTGCACCTGACAATCGACGATTCCGAGCGTTTCGCTGGCCATCAGATCATCGAGATAAACGAGGGCGAATTTCGACGTGTTGGATTTCGCACTGAACATCGACTCACCGAAGAATGCCCGCCCGATTGCGAGGCCGTAAAGACCACCGGCCAGTTCGTCGCCGTCGAAGATCTCGATCGAATGCGCCCATCCCTCGGCGTGCAGCCGCTCGTAGGCCGCGATCATGTCCTGCGTAATCCAGGTCCCCAGCTGGTAGCGGCGGGGTCCGGCACAGGCGCGAATAACTTCGCCGAACGAGGTGTTGACACGAATCGCGAGCGGCGAGCGACGTATCTCGCGGCGCAGGCGCCGGGACACGTGCAGGTCCCCGCGGCGAAATACGCAGCGCGGGTCGGGCGACCACCACAGCAGCGGCTGGCCGTCTTCATACCAGGGGAAGATGCCGTTGCGGTAAGCGGCCAGCAGGCGCTTGCTCGACAGGTCGCCCCCGGCGGCGAGGAGGCCATCCGGCTCGCGCAGAGCATTCTCCACAGGCGGGAACGCATCCGGCAAGTCACGCGAGCTGAGCCAGGTTACGCGGCTCGTCGTCATCCGCCGGGCTCGTCGGACCGGTAGGGCGTGCGCGCGTCCACCGTTTCCATGTAATCATCGATGTGGCGGCCTTCGGCGTCGAGGTAACGTTCGATCGCGCTCGCGAATTCGGGATGCGCGAGCCAGTGCGCCGATTGCGTGGTGACGGGCACGAAGCCGCGCGCGACCTTGTGCTCGCCCTGTGTGCCGGGCTCGAACCGTTGTTTGCCGGTCTCGATGCAGTACTCGATACCCTGGTAGTAACAGGCCTCGAAATGCAGGGCATCGTAATGCCCCTCGCTGCCCCAGTAGCGGCCATACAGCGCTGTGTCACTCTCGTAGAACACGGCCGCGGCAATCGGACGCTCCTCCTGCTCGGCGAGGATGACGAGGAGGTTCTCGGGCAGCCGCTGGCTCAGTCCCGCGAAAAAATCCCGGCTAAAGTAGGGCAGTGAGCCTCGCAGGGCAAAGGTGCGCGCGATGAATGCGTACACAATGCTCCAGGTGTCGGCATCGAGCTGCGGGCCACGAAGGCGACGAAAGCGTATGCCTGCTTCGGCAACGCGGCGGCGGTCACGGCGGGCTTTCTTGCGTTTGGACGACGTGAACGTGGCGAGGAACTCGTCGAAGTTGCGGTAGTCGCGATTGTGCCAGTGGAACTGGCAGTCCTTGCGCACGAGCAGGCCGGCGCGTTCCAGTTCGGGAATTTCCCTGTCCGTCGGGAACAGGATGTGCAGCGAAGAGCAATGCGTATCGGCGGCGAGTTGCAGGGCCGCGGCGAGCAGCAGGTCAAGCGCCTCGCCGTCATCGGGGTCGGCGCGCAACACGCGCGTGCTCGGCGCGGGCGTGAACGGCACGGCCGACACCAGTTTTGGGTAATAGTCGAAACCGGCCTGTTCGTAGGCGCGGGCCCAGGCCCAGTCGAACACGAACTCGCCCCAGGAGTGGCTTTTTTCGTACAGGGGCATGGCAGCGCGCAGGCGCCTGCCGTCGTGGAGCGTCAGGTGTCGCGGCGTCCACCCGGCATCGGGAGCGACGCTGCCGGTGCGCTCGGCGAGATCGAGAAAGGCATGTCTGAGGAACGGGTACTCCGCACCGGCCAGCGCGTCCCAGTCTTCGTCCGGTATCGCGGAGATGCTGTCGTGAACCCTTACCTTCACCTGCGCTTCAGGTCACGCAGCCGCGTCGTCGGCCGCGCCGCCGGCCTCGAGTGCGTCGATATACTTTTCGGCATCGAGCGCGGCCATGCAGCCCGCGCCGGCCGACGTAATGGCCTGGCGGTAAACCTGGTCCGCGACGTCGCCCGCGGCGAAGACACCGGGCACGCTCGTCGCCGTCGCGTCGCCTTCGATGCCGGACTTCACGATGATGTAGCCGTTCTTCATATCGAGCTGACCGTCGAATAGTCCCGTGTTCGGCTTGTGGCCGATCGCGATGAAAATGCCGTCGACGTCGACCTGCGTTTTGTGCGAGTCGTCCAGGGTGCTGCGCAGTCGCATGCCCGTGACGCCCGTATCGTCGCCGAGCACGTCCTCGAGGACGTGGTCCCAGCGAATCTCGACCTTGCCTTCCTGTTCGCGCTCGAACAGGTGCTTCTGCAGGATCTTCTCGGCGCGCAGCTCGTCGCGGCGGTGCACGACCGTTACCTTGGACGCGATGTTGCTCAGATACAGGGCTTCCTCGACGGCCGTGTTGCCGCCGCCGATGACGGCCACCGGTTTGCCGCGGTAGAAGAAGCCGTCGCAGGTCGCGCAGGCTGACACGCCGCGTCCCTTGTACGCCTGTTCCGATTCGAGCCCGAGGTACATGGCCGTTGCACCGGTCGCGATGATCAGCGCATCGCAGGTGTAGGTGCCGTAGTCGCCGTCGAGGCGAAACGGCCTGCGGGTCACATCGGCCGTGTGGATATGGTCGTTCACGACCTCGGTGTCGAAGCGCTGGGCATGGCGCAGCATTCGATCCATCAATTCGGGCCCCTGCAGGCCCTCGACGTCGCCGGGCCAGTTGTCGACGTCGGTTGTCGTCATCAGCTGGCCGCCCTGTTCGATGCCCGTTACGAGCACCGGGTCGAGGTTGGCGCGCGCCGCGTAGACGGCGGCAGCGTAGCCCGCGGGCCCGGATCCCAGGATCAGAACCCGGCAATGTTTGATGTCACTCATGTATACTTTATCCGCAAAGAAAAGACGTATATAAGCGCCCGCAGAAGGCCCTGGAATGCGACCGCAAGTGCAAATTTCAAGGGCTGTAACGCGGGCGAACTGTATGCGGCTTCGATCAACCGGCTACAGAGTGTAGGGAAAACGGAATCTCGATGGCAAGAGCCGCTAAAGCAGCGCAGCCTCGATCGCGCCTTTCGACGCAGGTCCACCGGGCGCTGCGCGAGGGTGCCCTGTACGTGTTTGGCGCGTTGGCGCTGATGCTGTGGTACGCGCTCTTTACCTACGACTCGGCCGATCCGGGACCAACGCAGGCGACGACCGTGGCCACTATTCAGAATGGCGTTGGTCGCGCCGGCGCGTGGATCTCCGATGCCCTGTTCTTTGCGTTCGGCCGCCCCGCGTACCTTTTTACCCTCATGGTGTTCTACCTCGGCTGGATGCTGTATCGCGAGCAAAAGACCCAGATCGAGCTGACCAGGCTCGATTTCGGGCTGCGTTTTGCAGGTTTCGTGGCAACGCTGGTCACGAGCTGCGGGCTGTCGGCGCTGCACTTTTCGCCGATTGGCAGCAACCACCCGGCCGGCGGCTTCGTCGGGCAGTCTTTTGGCGGTGGCCTGGAAAGTGTCATGAAGCTGCTCGGTGCCAGCACCTTGCTGTTCTGCGTCTGGATCGCGTCGCTGTCGCTGTTTCTTGGATTCTCGTGGATAACGGTCATGGACCGGGTCGGCCACTGGTGCCTCGTCGGCTACGAGAAGGCCGTTGCAGGAATAGGCGAGCTGCGCGACCGGGCCGAGGGTCGGCGCGCGGCGGCCCAACGCCAGGACGTGGTCAAGGTCGAGCAGAAACTCCAGGAAACGCGTAGTAAGCCGCGTATCGAGCCGTCGCTGCCGACGCTCGAGCCGAGTGTGCGCGCCGAGAAGGAACGCCAGGTACCGCTGTTCGAGCCCGCCGCTGCGGGCGAGCTGCCGCCGCTCTCCCTGCTCGACGATCCGCCCGAACAGAAGCAGGGCTATTCGGAGGACTCGCTCGAGGCCATGTCGCGCCTCGTGGAACTCAAGCTGCGCGATTTCGGTATCGAGGTCGAGGTCAAATCGGTGTCGCCCGGGCCCGTCATCACGCGGTTCGAACTCGACCCGGCCCCGGGCGTCAAGGTGAGCCAGATAGCGAATCTGTCCAAGGACCTGGCGCGCTCGCTGTCGGTCGTTAGCGTCCGTATCGTCGAGGTGATTCCCGGCAAGTCGTTCGTCGGGCTCGAGATCCCGAACGAGAATCGGCAGCTCGTGACACTCGGCGAAATCCTGAAATCGCGTCCGTATGACGACATGGCATCGCCACTGACGCTCGCGCTGGGCAAGGACATAGGCGGCAACTCGGTCGTTGCCGATCTCGCGCGCATGCCGCACCTGCTGATCGCGGGAACCACCGGGTCCGGTAAGTCGGTCGCGATCAACGCGATGGTCCTCAGCATCTTGTACAAGACGCAGCCCGAGCAGGTGCGCATGATCATGATCGACCCGAAGATGCTCGAACTGTCGGTATACGAGGGCATCCCGCATCTGCTCGCGCCCGTCGTCACCGACATGAAGGAAGCGTCGAATGCACTGCGCTGGTGCGTGGCCGAGATGGACCGGCGCTATTCGCTCATGTCCGCGCTCGGAGTGCGCAACATCGGCGGTTACAACCGCAAGGTCCGCGAGGCGATCGATGCCGGCGAGCCGCTCAAGGACCCGACCTTCCGGCCGCCGGAGCTTTTCGACGAGGATAAGCCGGTCGAACACCCGACGCTGACACCGCTGCCGTTTATCGTCGTAGTCATCGACGAGCTCGCCGACATGATGATGATCGTCGGCAAGAAGGTCGAGGAGTTGATCGCGCGCCTCGCGCAGAAGGCGCGCGCATCGGGCATTCACATGATCCTCGCGACGCAGCGTCCGTCCGTCGACGTCATCACGGGCCTGATCAAGGCGAACGTACCGACGCGCATCGCGTTCCAGGTATCGGCCAGGGTCGATTCGCGCACGATTCTCGACCAGCAGGGTGCCGAGAACCTGCTGGGCCACGGTGACATGCTGTACCTGCCGCCGGGCACGTCGTTGCCGGTTCGCGTGCACGGTGCGTTCGTGGCCGACAACGAGGTTCACTCGGTCGTAAGGCACCTGAAAAAGACCGGCCAGCCGCGCTACATCGATGAGGTTCTCGAGGGCCCCTCGAGCCTGACGCCAGGGCTGGTCGGCATCGACAAGCCGTCGGCCGACAGCGCGGATGCCGAGCAGGACCCGCTGTACGACCAGGCGGTCCAGGTCGTCATGGAAACCCGCAAGGCATCGATATCCGGCGTCCAGCGGCGCCTCAAGATCGGCTACAACCGCGCCGCGCGCATGGTCGAGTCGATGGAGGCGGCGGGTCTCGTGGGCCCGCTGCAGTCGAACGGCACACGCGAGATCCTCGTGCCCGTGCAGCCGGCCGACGATTAAGCCGCCGTTCATCCCGACTGGTTTACAAAGTAAGCTCGAGAGACATGGCAAAGGACTATCGCGTGGCAGGACAATCGCTCTATTTACTCGCAGCGCTGGGCCTCGCGTGTGCGTGTCAGCCGGCCGCGGCGCAAACCGTCGACGATGCCGGTGAGGCCCTCGTCAACGACTTCGTCGAGAATGTCATGACGCTGCAGGGGCGTTTCGAGCAATCGCTGATCAGTGCCGACCGCCAGGTGCAGGAGCGCTCGAGCGGCACACTGGAGATCGATCGGCCCGGGCGATTTCGCTGGACCTACGACGAACCCTACGAGCAGTGGCTGGTCGCGGACGGACTCAACGTCTGGAGTTACGACGTCGATCTCGCGCAGGTAACGGTCAAGCCGCAGGCGGAGGCACTGGCCAATACGCCGGCGTTGCTGCTGGGCGGCGCCGACGATGCGCTGTCGCAGTTTCGCTTCGACGGCTCGTTCGAAGAGCACGCAACGACGTGGGTGCGCATGGTTCCCGTCGATACGAGCAGCGGGTTCGAGCGCATGGAGCTCGGGTTCCTGGGCGGCGCGTTGTCGCGCATGGTGTTCTTCGACAACCTCGAACAGACGACGGTGATCGCGCTCTATGAGGTGGCGGTCAACGAGCCGATCGACGACGCGCGCTTCGAATTCGTCGTTCCCGACGATGCCGACCTGGTCGGCATTCCCGCCGTTGTCGGGGCCTCATCGCCCTGATGCTGCCGCTGCGCCATGCCCCGCTCTGGCGGCTTCTCAGCGTCCTCCTGCTGATCCTCGTGCTGGCCGCAATGCTGGCGCCGCCCGGCTGGTTGAGCAGCGGCTCGAGCGTGCTGTCGTGGTTCGCACATGGCGACAAGTTGCTGCACGGACTGACGTTCATCGTACTGGCGACATGGTTTGCGGGCTTTTTCGAGCGACGCCGGTACCTGGCTCTCGCCGTGTGGCTCACGGTGTTTGGACTCGTGGGCGAAGCGTGCCAGTTCCTGGTCGGCTACAGGACGGCGGACTGGCTCGACATCGCGGCGAATTCGCTCGGTATACTGCTCGGTCTGGGCATTGCACTGGCTGGCCTCGGCGGCTGGGGCCTGTGGTTTGAAAACCGGTACTCGAGACGCACACAGCATTGACCGATCTTTTCGCCATCGATAAGGCAGTTGATCGCCCGCTCGCCGATCGCATGCGCCCGCGGACTCTCGCCGAGTTCGCGGGGCAAGAGCATCTGCTCGGGCAGGGCAAGCCGCTGTGGCGTGCCATCGAGCAGGGCCGCGCCCACTCCATGATTTTCTGGGGACCGCCCGGGACCGGCAAGACGACACTGGCGAGGATGATCGCGCGCACCACCTCGTCGCACTTCATCGCGCTGTCGGCCGTAATGGCCGGCGTCAAGGATATCCGCTCTGCGGTAGCCGAGGCCGAGCAGCACCGCCACATGAGCAATCGGGGCACGATCCTGTTCCTCGACGAGGTGCATCGCTTCAACAAGTCGCAGCAGGATGCATTCCTGCCCTACGTCGAGGACGGCACGCTGACGTTTATCGGCGCGACGACCGAGAACCCGTCGTTCGAACTCAACAACGCGCTGCTGTCGCGTGCACGTGTTTATGTCCTGCGCTCCCTGACCGAGGAAGACCTGCTCGCGGTCCTGCGGCGCGCATTGTCCGACGAGGAGCGCGGGCTCGCCGGCGCTTTCGACGTCAGCGATGAGTCCCTGCAACTGATCGCAGTCGCGGCCGACGGCGACGCGCGTCGCGCACTGAACCTGCTCGAGCTCGCATCCGATCTCGCGGAGAACGGCAAGATCGCTGATGGGACGGTGACGGAAGTCGCGTCGGGGAGCCGCCGGCGCTTCGATAAACAGGGCGAGCATTTCTACGACCAGATTTCGGCGCTGCACAAGTCGATTCGCGGCACCGATCCAGATGCGTCACTGTATTGGCTGGCGCGCATGCTCGACGGCGGCTGCGATCCGCTGTACGTCGCGCGCCGCCTGATTCGCGTTGCCTCCGAAGACATCGGTAACGCCGATCCGCGGGCGCTGCAGCTTTCCTTAAGCGCCTGGGAAGTCTACGAGCGCCTCGGCAGCCCCGAGGGCGAGCTCGCCATCGCGCAGGCCGTCGTCTATCTTGCCTGCGCGCCGAAGAGCAATGCCGTCTATAAGGCGTTCAAGGCCGCGATCCGGGACGCGCAGGAGAAGGGCTCGCTCGAGGTACCGATGCACCTGCGCAACGCGCCGACCCGACTCATGCAGGGGCTCGGCTACGGCGAAGGGTATCGATACGCGCATGACGAGGACGACGCCGTGGCGCTCGGCGAGAGCTACTTTCCTGACGACATGGACCGCGTGAAGTACTATCATCCCGTGCCGCGCGGGCTCGAGATTCGCATCCGGGAAAAACTCGAGGACATCGAGCACCGGGCGCGTGAACGAACGGACAAAAAAGACCAATGATCGATCCGAAACTGCTTCGCCAGTCGGCGGCCGAGGTCGCCACTAATCTCGCTCGCCGCGGCTTTCAATTCGATGCCGATGCGTACCTTGCGCTCGAGGAGCGCCGCAAGTCCCTGCAGGTCGATACAGAGCGCCTGCAGGCGGAGCGCAATTCGAGTGCCAAGGCGATCGGCAAGGCAAAGGCGCAGGGCGAGGACATCGCGCCACTGCTCGCAGCCGTCAAGGACCTCGGCGACCGCCTCGAGGCGAGCGAAAAGGCCCTGCAGGACGTGCGCGGCGAACTACGCGACATCGAACTCGGGTTGCCGAACATGCTCTCCGACGACGTGCCGACCGGGGATAGCGAGGAAGACAACACCGAGGTCCGGACCTGGGGCGAGCCGCGGGAACTCGGCTTCGAGGCGCGAGATCACGTCGAGCTCGGCGAGAGCCTGGGTCAGCTCGATTTCGATGCGGCCAGCAAGATATCGGGTGCGCGATTCGCGGTCATGACCGGACCGCTGGCGCGTATGCAGCGCGCGCTGATCCAGTTCATGCTCGATACCCACACGAGCGAACACGGCTACTCGGAAGCCTACGTTCCCTACCTCGTCCGGTCGCAGGCACTGCTCGGTACGGGCCAGTTGCCTAAGTTCGAGGAAGACCAGTTCAAGACGACCGACGAGCCGCCGTTCTACATGATCCCGACGGCCGAAGTTCCAGTAACCAACCTGGCGGCCGACATGATTTTCGATGCAGACGACCTTCCGGTCCGCTACGTCGCGCATACACCGTGCTTCCGCTCCGAAGCGGGTTCGCACGGCCAGGACACGCGCGGCATGATTCGCCAGCACCAGTTCGAGAAGGTCGAGCTCGTGCAGTTCGTGGCCCCGGACGCATCGATGGATGCGCTGGAGGAACTCACCAGCCACGCCGAGGTGATCTTGCAGAGACTTGAGCTCCCTTACCGGACCGTGATCCTGTGCTCGGGTGACATCGGCTTCGGCTCGACCAAGACCTACGATATCGAGGTCTGGCTGCCCGGGCAGGGCCGCTATCGCGAAATCTCCTCGTGCAGTAACTACAACGACTTCCAGGCACGCCGTATGCAGGCCAGGCGGCGCAGTCCCGACACGGGCAAGCCGGAGCTGATCCACACGCTCAACGGCTCGGGCGTCGCGGCAGGCAGGGCCCTGATCGCGGTCATGGAGAATTACCAGCAGAAGGACGGCAGCATCCGCGTGCCGGACGTACTGCGGTCCTACATGGGCGGCGTCGAGGTTATCGAATCCGCCTAGTACAGCCCGACTTTATCGCCATAGTGCACCGAGAAGACGATAAACGCGGCGGCGAGTACGAGAATCTTCAGCATCAGCGGCGCCATGAAGCGGAACCACGCCGTGTAGGGCACCTTGCCCAGCGCCAGCGCGCCAACGACCAGCGCATTGGTCGGCACGATCATATTGGTAAAACCATCGCCGAACTGGAAGGCCAGTACCGCCGTCTGCTGTGGCACATCGGTCAGCGTCGCCAGCGGTGACATGATCGGCATCGTAACGAATGCCTGCCCCGTACCCGATGGGATAAAGAAGTTGCAGAGCGATTGCACGATCAGCATGCCTACCGCGGAGACGTCTGGCGGCAGCCCGTCGAGTACGCCGGCAATCGAGTGCACGACCGAGTCGATGATCTGACCGTCCTCGAGAACGACTGCAATCGCCCGGGCGAAACCGACGATCAGCGCCGGAGCGGCCATCTTGGCGGCGCCTTCGAGAAACGTCTGGCTGACTTCCGACGGTGACAGACGCGCGATCAGTGCCGCGACAATGCCGATGCCGAAGAAGATCGTGTTGAGTTCGGTTACGAACCAGTGGTGTTTTTGCGCGCCCCACACGAAGAAGGCCAGGCCGCCGAGAAACACGAGCAGGATTGCGACATGCTGTCCGGTAAAACGAGTGTCCTCGGGTGCTTCGAAACCCGTGCTGTAGTCGACGTCAGAGACGAGGCTCGCCGACGGGTCGGCCTGCACCTTGCGCGCATAGCGGTACAAGTGGTGAAAGCCGAGTGCGAGGAACGCGAGCATCATGACAAAGCGAAAGCCGGCGCCGGAGGTTAACGGAACGCCGGCGATGCTCTGCGCGATGACGACGTTGAACGGGTTGAAACCGGCGCAGCCCCAGCCGATGCCGTAAGGAATCCAGACCATCCCCATCGCGACCACGCCGTCCATGCGCATCGCGAGACACATCGTGACGATGATCGGTATCAGCGGCATGTACTCCTCGCCCATACCGATCGTAAAAGACCCGGCGCCAAACATCAGGAAACAGCCGAGAATCAGGATCCAGGGACTGTGCCCCAGGCGCTCGACGGAGCGGTGCAATGCGGCGTCGATCGCGCCGGTGCGACGAATAACCTCGATGACGCCGCCGACGATAAAGATCAGGAAGATGATGTCCTGGGCGCCGGCAAGACCTTTTGTGATGCCGATCAGGAAATGCCAGGCCGGCAACCTGACTTCGTCTTCAGCCGCGACGGCCTCGAATGTGCCGGCGACCACGACCATGCGGTTCGGGTCGTTCTGGAATGGCTCGCGATCGAAGGTGCCCTGGGTTACAACGTAGGAAAGCAGCTGCGCGACGACGATGAATGAGAAGATCAGGACGAGCGAGTCGATGTTGAAGCCGCGTTTCGGCATAGGGGAAGCCCTGTTGTTCTTGTCAGCCGTCGAGCCTACAACAAAAAAGGGCCCGAAACGGGCCCTTCATGGTCAAACGGTCTGTAGTGCGATCAGTCGCGGCTCATGAACAGGCGCAGCACGTACCAGAACATCAGGGCGATCGAGGCGAACAGGGCCATTGAGGCAGCCACGTACTTGTCGGTCGGGTAGTGGTGCATGATGTTCGACGTGTCATAGAGCACGGCGGCGCCGGCGAAGCCGATCATGCCGACCGAGAACCAGGTGCCGAGGTGGGCGCCGAACAGTATCGATCCCACGATACCCACCAGGACCAGCATGCCGCCCCAGACGAGCAGGCCCCGCAGGAACGAAAAGTCCTTGCGCGTGATCATCGCCGTGGCCACGAGGCCCGCCGTACCGAGCAGCGTGACAGCGGCCGCGCTCTCGATCATGCCCGGCTGCATCATCATTGCGGCGAGCAGTATCGGGGCGAATATCAGCGACTCGGCGACGATGAACACCGCGAATGCTGCATATTGCGAAGCCGTCGACTCGAGCCGATGCGCCACGTGCGAGGCGCCCCAGCTGACGAGAATGAACGCACCGAGTACCATGAGCCAGTTGTTGATCATCGGGCCGGCGATGCGCTGCGCGACACCCGAGCTGATCAGGTAGGCCTCGATGGCCGCGAACGCGACGATCGCGCCGGCAACGTGCGCGTAACACTTCCAGATGAACTGCGAGCGTGCCTCGACAGGTTGCGCCGCGGCGGCGCCAAACGTATTCAGGTTGTCCTGCATGCGGTCTTCTCCAGACATTCAGTAATTGCGGGATGTTAGCAAAATCGTAGACCGGAATTGGTGACAGAAATTCCGATTTCAAGCCCCTACCATGGCAGCTCGTATCCTTCGGCGTGCCAGAAACGGCCGGAATTCTCGAGACTTAGCTCATCGATCCTGGCGATCAGGCCGCGCGCCGAGTCGGTCGGCGAGACGCCGTGCCCACCCGTCATGTCGGTAGCTACAAGCCCGGGGTGCAACAGCGCGACCGCGATGCCGCGCGGGCGCAGCTCATGCATGAGGTTGGTCCCGACCATGTTGACCGCCGCCTTGGAGGCGCGATAGCCCCAGTTGCCGCCCGAGCTGTTGTCCTCGATCGATCCGACCCGACTCGTGACGATCGCGACCTTCGAGCCCTCGCGCAGGTTGTCGGCCAGCGCCTCGGTTACGCGCAGCGGTCCCAGCGTGTTGACTTCGTATTGCTCGCGCATTTCGTCATAATCGAGCGAACCGAAGGAATCGCGACGCA
>JABDQH010000105.1 GCA_013042375.1 Woeseiaceae bacterium | reverse complement strand
AATAAAAGGGGTCGGACCTTTTTAACAATTGATTTGTTAAAAAGGTCCGACCCCTTTTATTAGTTATCCGACGGCGACGCGGGCATTGCGGAACATGCGCATCCACGGTCCGTCTTCATCCCAGTCATCGGGATGCCAGGAATTCTGGCGCGCCAATGCGACACGTTCGGGGTGCGGCATCATGATCGTGACGCGACCGTCCTCGTTCGACAGGCCGCAGATGCCATCGACGGAGCCGTTCGGGTTGGCGGGGTAAGAATCGGCTACCTCGCCGTAGTTGTTGACGTAGCGCATCGCCACCGTGTAGGACGCCGAATACCGGGCCGTGTCATCGGTGAAGACGGCCCTGCCTTCGCCATGCGAAGTCGCGATCGGCAGCCGCGACCCGGCCATGCCGTGGAGAAAAAACGACGGGCTCTCGACGATCTCGACCAGGCTCAGGCGCGCCTCGAATTGCTCGGAACGATTGCGCAGGAATCTCGGCCAGTGAAGCGCACCGGGTATCAGCTCCTTGAGCTGGGACAGCATCTGGCAGCCATTGCAGACACCGAGGGCAAACGTGTCGCTGCGCGCAAAGAATGCGGCGAACTCGTCGCGCGTGCGTGCATGGTAGAGCACGGACTTGGCCCAGCCGCCGCCGGCGCCGAGCACGTCACCAAATGAGAATCCGCCACATGCCACCATGCCCTGGTAGTTGGCCAGGGAGTCTCGCCCCTCGAGCAGGTCGCTCATGTGCACGTCAACAGGGGCGAAGCCGGCCTTCAGGAACGCGGCGGCCATCTCGTTCTGGCTGTTGACCCCCTGCTCTCGCAGGATCGCGACAGGCGGCCGCGCCGCCCGGCGATAGGCGCGCGCCACATTGTCGTTCGCATCGAAGGACAGGCGCACGTTGAGTCCTGGGTCCTCGTCGTCGAGGACCCGGTCGTACTCTTCCCTGGCAGTCGCCGGGTTGTCGCGCAGGGACTGGATGCGGTAACTCATCTCTGACCAGGTCCGTTGCATGATGACGCGCTCGAGATCGAGCACCACCGCGTCACCGCTCTTTACGATCAGGCGAGGCTCGTCGGTCACCAGGCCGATGGCCTCGCCGCTGACCCCGTTGCGATCGAGCACCATCTGCACCTGCGGTAACCTGGACTTGGGAACCTGCACGACGGCGCCGATTTCCTCGCTGAACAGTCGCTTCAGGAGGTCCGTGCGCGATCCGTCGAGCGCCAGCGTCGCGCCGAGGCGGCTCGCGAAGATCATCTCCGCGACGGTCGCAAACAGGCCTCCGTCGCTGCGATCGTGGTACGCGAGGATCATGTCCCGCTTGTTCAGCTCCTGGACCGCCGCGAACAGGCCCTTGAGCAGGGCCGGCCTGTCGAGGTCCGGTGTTCTGCCGCCGGTACGCTGGTATGCCTGGGCAAGGCACGAGCCCCCGAGCCGGTTGCGCCCCTCGCCCAGATCGAACAGCAACAGGTAACTCGGTTCCGAAACCCGGCGTAATTGTGGGGTCAGGTGGCGCGTGACGTCCGTGACGGGCGCAAACGCCGAGACAATCAGCGACACGGGCGCCACGACGTTGTGCTCGCCGCTCTCGTCTGCCCAGCGCGTGCGCATGGACATCGAGTCCTTACCCACCGGGATCGCAACGCCGATCTCGCGGCAGAGCTCGTCGCCGACGGCCCTGACCGTGTCGAACAGGTTCGCGTCCTCCCCGGGGTGGCCGGCGGCCGCCATCCAGTTCGCCGACAGGCGCACCTTGTCCAGCGACTCGATCCGTGCCGCGGCGATGTTCGCGATGGCCTCGGCTACGGCCATGCGGCCCGAGGCCGGCGCGTTGTTCACGGCCAGCGGCGTACGCTCGCCCATCGCCATCGCCTCACCGGTCACGCCGCGAAATCCCGTCGCCGTGATCGCGACGTCGCTGACCGGCACCTGCCACGGCCCGACCAGCTGGTCGCGTACCGTCAGCCCGCCGACCGTGCGATCGCCGATATGGACGAGGAAGGACTTGTCGGCGACCGCAGGGAACCGCAGGACTCGCATGGCCGCGTCCAGGATCTCGATCCCGTCGAGATCGAGCGCGTGTGCGGGCAACGGCGCCCGCTCGACACGGCGCTCCATTTTGGGCGGGTTGCCGAGGAGCATTTGCATCGGCATGTCGACGATGTTGTTGCCGAACTCGCGATCGCTGACGACCAGCCGGCCCTCGTTGGTCAATGTACCGACGACCGCCATCGGGCAGCGCTCGCGTTCGCACAGCGACCGAAACTCGTCGATACGGTCCGCACCGACGATCAGCACATAGCGCTCCTGCGCCTCGTTACACCAGATGCCCATTGGCGACATGCCGCGCTCGGCGTTGTCGACGTCGCGCAACTCGACACGGGCCCCGAGTTTCGAATGATCGACGGCCTCGGGCACGGCATTGGACAGGCCGCCCGCACCGACGTCGTGAATCAGCAGAATCGGGTTGTGCCCGCCCATCTGCCAGCAGCGATCAATGACCTCTTGCGCCCGGCGCTCCATTTCCGGGTTGCCGCGCTGCACCGACGCAAAATCGAGCTCGGCGCTGGACGCGCCGCTCGCGAGCGACGACGCGGCGCCGCCGCCCAGGCCGATCAGCATGGCCGGACCGCCGAGGACGACGATCCTGGCGCCCGCGGGGACATCGATCTTGCAGGCATGTTCCTCGCGCACATTGCCCACGCCACCGGCAATCATGATCGGCTTGTGATAGCCGCGAATCTCGGTTTCGGGCAGGCCGGGCTGGCTCGCCTCGTAGGTGCGGAAGTAACCGGCGAGATTGGGACGCCCGAACTCGTTGTTGAACGCCGCGCCCCCGACAGGGCCCTCGATCATGATCTCGAGGGGTGTCGCCTGGTGTTCCGGGATCGGGAAATCGATTTCCCAAGGCTGCTCATAGCCCGGGATCCGCAGGTGAGACACGGTGAACCCGGTGAGGCCGGCCTTGGGCTTGGCGCCGAGTCCGGTGGCACCCTCGTCGCGAATCTCACCGCCGGAGCCCGTGGCCGCCCCGGGGAACGGCGAAATCGCGGTCGGATGATTGTGAGTCTCCACCTTCATCACAATGTGAATCGGCTCGTCGACGAAGGTGTAATGGCGCGAGGCCGCATCGGGCATCAATCGCGCACCGCGCCACCCCTCGATGACAGCCGCGTTGTCGCTGTAGGCGGATATGACGCCGCCCGGTGTCTGCTCCGTCGTCGACTTGATCATGCCGAACAAGCGCTGTTCCTGCGCCTGGCCGTCAATGACCCAGCCAGCATTGAATATCTTGTGACGGCAATGCTCCGAGTTCGCCTGCGCGAACATCATGAGTTCGGCGTCGGTAGGGTCGCGCCCGAGGCCCTCGTAGCAGCCGACGAGGTAATCGATCTCCTGCGCCGACAGCGCGAGGCCCAACTCGCGATCGGCGCGCACGAGCGCGTCGCGGCCAGACTCGAGCAATGCGATCGTGCCGACCGGAGCCGGTTGGTGTTCCTCGAACAAGGCTGCAACGCCGCGGGTGTCTTCGAACACGGCCTCGGTCATGCGATCGAACAACAGGTGCGCCAGGGCATGGAGGTCCGCGTTGCCCACCTCGCTCGTAAACTGAATCCCGTAACAGATGCCGCGCTCGACCCTGTCCACCGCATCGATTCCGCAGACTCTGACGATGTCGGTCGCTTTCGACGACCATGGCGAGATCGTACCGGGACGGGGTACGGCATACAGGATCCTGGAGCGGGGTTCGAGTTGCGCCGGTTTCTCGCCCGAGAGGAGCAGGACATCCAGGCGTTCGTGGTCTGCCGCCGCAAGTTCGCCGCTCGTCGACACGAAATAGGCGAATCTCGCCGCGACCGACTCCACGCGGCTGTCCGCACGTTGCAGCGACCGGGCAAGTTTGGCCAGGCGGAAACTCGATAGCGCCGCCGGTCCGGGCAGTTCGAGCATAGGGGACAAGAACCTTGTGGAGGGGAGAATCCGGGACGGATGATACTGGAACGCGCCCGACGGGACTACTCGCGCCCCGGCGCTAGTTGTTGCCGTCCCCCGGCGTGTAGACGGGCAACGGGAACTGCGCCACGTTACCGCCCTCGAGTTTCGAAATCTTTGCGGTTCCCTGCCGGTCGACCTCGTCGATACGAATGATCGAGTGCATCGGCAGGTAGGTGCGCCGCACGTTCTCAAACTCGGACTTGATCTTCTCCTCGGACGGGTCGACGACGACTGTCGTACGCTCGCCGAACACGAGCTCTTCAACCTCGACGAAGCCGAACAGCTCGCCGTGACCGACGGAACGGGCGTAGATCTCGTACACCTTGCCGTGGCTCATGAAAACGACTTTGAATAAGGTCTGCTTGCTCATACCGCGCCACCAGTCTATCCGAATCGCGCCTGTAAGGCCTCGATAACCGCGAATCAAGGCCCTGGCAATACGTACGAGCCGTGATTATGTGAACTGCGTATCAGTCCAAATCCTTGATTCGGAGCAGAATTACCGGGTAACTGTGAGGATTCCTATGTCCCTGACTATCAAAATTATCTCGGACCACCGCGAACTCGTCGGCGAAGACAGCATTCGTGAATTTCATGAGCACGGCGGGACTATCGGTCGCTCCCTGCAAAACGACTGGATCCTCCCCGATCCGGATCGCTTTATCTCGGGCCGTCACGCCACGATCGATTTCCGGGGTGGCATGTATTACCTGGGAGATACGAGCACCAACGGCGTGTTCATCAATGACGAGCAAGAACCGATCGGCCGGGGAAATCCGCGGCGCCTCTTCGACGGCGACGTGATCCGCATGGGCGACTTCGATTTCGAAGTGCACATCGAGCAGGGCGAGAGCCTTGCCGTACCGCTCGACAGTGACGCCCCGCTGGTCGATGCGGCCGACATGCAGCAGTTCGTCGAAGAAGACATCCCGGATTCAGGAGTGGACCTGCTCGACGAGCAGGAGATCACCGGGGACGACGAATTCCAGTCGATGCTGTTCGGCAGCGAGCCGAAGAAGGCCAAGCCGAAGCCCGAGCCGAAGCCCGAGCCGAAGATCGAGCCGAAGATCGAGCCGAAGATCGAGCCGAGACCGAAAGCGAAGTTCAAACCGAAACCCAGGCCGCGTCGCGCAACTGAGCCTTTACCTGGCGATAATGCTGACGAACCGTCGGGCGCCGGCAAGCACAAGTACCCGGCGCACGAGATAACGGCCGAAGATCTGTTCGACTCGTTCCTCGATGGCCTTGGCGTGAACCGTGTCGACCTGCACCCGTCCCTTGATCGCGCCGAGGCGATGCTCACAGCCGGCATGGTGCTGCGCGAATTCGTCGACGGCATGGTCAAGATGCTTGCGAGCCGGACGAAACTCAAGGGCGCGTTTGCCCTCGAGCAGACGATGCTGCTGCCGCGACACAACAACCCGATGAAATTTTCCGACAACACGAACGAACTGGCCAAGCAGCTGCTTATCGGCGGTGGAGGCGAGTATCTCAGCGCCCGCGATGCCGTACGCGAAGTCAATCAGGACCTGCTCAATCACCAGGATGCTTTTCTCGACGCGATGACCAGCGCCTTCCTCGAGTTCGCCGATCGCTTCGATCCGGATGAGCTGCAGAACAAGTTTGACAGCTCGCTCGAAAGCGCCAAGGTACTCGGCTTTCTCAAGAAGTCGAAATACTGGGAGCTTTATCGCGAGCTTTACCCGGTCATGACCGAGAAAGGCGACAGCCGTCTTCCGCAGATGTTCCGCGACGAGTTCGTCAAGGCCTACGAGGAACTGGTCACCGAGTACGAACGCCAGTCACGCGAAGGCATGCTCGGTGGCAGACCGGGCCGGTCGCCGGCCAACGACGATCTCCTCGAGGAAGAGCTGCTCGCTACACGCAGGCTCCCACCCCGCGTCGTCGGCGACGATTCCGGTAGCGGTTAGCCCCTGTTCTGCCGATTCTCGATCAGGTCGTTCACGACCGAAGGATCCGCCAGCGTCGACGTGTCGCCGAGTTCCCCGTAGTCGTTCGCCGCGACCTTGCGCAGGATACGGCGCATGATCTTGCCCGAGCGTGTCTTGGGCAGCCCCGGGGCCCACTGGATCAGGTCCGGTTTGGCGATCGGCCCGATTTCCTTGCGCACCCACTTCTGCAACTCCGCGCGTAACTCATCGCTGGCTTCGATGCCCTCCATCAGCGTGACGTAGGCATAGATGCCCTGCCCCTTGATGTCGTGCGGGTAGCCGACGACGGCGGCCTCGGCGACATTCTCGTGCGCGACGAGGGCACTCTCGACTTCCGCCGTACCCATACGATGACCGGATACGTTGATCACGTCGTCCGTGCGGCCCGTGATCCAGTAGTAGCCGTCCTCGTCACGCCGCGCGCCGTCGCCCGTCGTGTAGTAGCCCTCGTAGGCCGCGAAATAGGTCTCGACGAAGCGCTCATGGTCGCCATAGACGGTGCGCATCTGGCCGGGCCAGCTGTCACAGATGACGAGGTTGCCTGCAACAGCGCCTTCCAGCGTATTGCCATCAGCATCGAGCAACGCCGGCTTGACGCCGAAAAACGGCCGCGTTGCCGACCCCGGTTTAAGATCCGTTGCGCCCGGCAGCGGCGTGATCAGGATGCCGCCCGTTTCGGTCTGCCACCAGGTATCGACGATCGGGCAGCGGCCCTCACCGACAACCTGGTAATACCACTCCCAGGCCTCTGGATTGATCGGCTCACCGACCGAGCCCAGTACGCGCAGGTCCTTGCGGGACGTCTTCTTGACCGGCTCGTCACCCTCACGCATCAGTGCCCGGATAGCCGTCGGCGCCGTGTAGCAGATGTTGACGTTGTGTTTGTCGCAAACTTCCCAGAAGCGCGACGACGTCGGGTAGTTGGGCACGCCCTCGAACATCAGCGAAATCGCGCCGTTCGCCAGGGGCCCGTATACGATGTAGCTGTGCCCGGTGACCCAGCCGACGTCGGCGGTGCACCAGTACACGTCGCCGGGGTGATAGTCGAACACGTACTCGTGCGTAATGGCGGCATACACGAGGTACCCGCCCGTCGTGTGCAGCACGCCCTTCGGCTGGCCCGTCGAACCCGACGTGTACAGGATGAAGAGCGGATCCTCGGCGTTCATCTCCTCGCACGGGCAATCGGCATCGACCCCTGCCTCGACCTCGTGCAACCATTCGTCACGGCCCTCGACCCAGCCGACGTCATTGCCCGTATTGCGCACGACCAGCACTTTCTCGAGCGTCGTGACATCCGGGTTTTGCAGGGCAGCATCGACGTTGGCCTTGAGCGGCACAACCCTGCCGCCACGCAAGCCTTCGTCGGCTGTTACGACGATGTTCGACTCGCAGTCGACGATGCGCCCGGCCAGCGCATCGGGAGAGAAGCCGCCGAAAACGACCGAGTGCACGGCGCCGATACGTGCGCAGGCGAGCATCGAGATCGCGGCTTCGGGAATCATCGGCATGTAGAGGGTAATGCGATCACCACGTTTCGCACCGAGCGCCTTGAGCGCATTGGCGAACTTGCTTACACGCTCGTGGAGTTCGCGATAGGTAATTTTCAGATCGCGGGACGGATCGTCGCCTTCCCAGATGATCGCAACGTCGTCACCCTTGGTCTCGAGGTGGCGATCGATGCAGTTGTAGCAGGCGTTGAGCGTGCCGTCGTGGAACCAGCGAATGTGCAGGTCGTCCTTGGCGAAGGAAACGTCTTTCACCTGCGTGAAAGGCTTGATCCAGTCGATACGTGCGGCCTGCTCGGCCCAGAATCCTTCGTTGTCGTCGATGGACCGCGCGTACAATTCTTCGTAGCGTGCCTTGTCGATCAATGCGCGTTCCCTGACCGCCTCGGGTACGGGATAAAGTTGCGTTTCCATGTTGCCTCGCTTTGCGTTGCTGTTATTGCTGATTCTGGGCCTCGGCCTGCTCGAGCAGCCGCCGTGCCTGCACGAGATGCGGGCGATCGATCATCCTGCCATCGAGCCCGATCGTTCCGGTACCCGGATGTTCTTCGAATGCCGCGACGATACGACGAGCCTGCTCGATTTCCTCGGCGGTTGCCTCGAAGGCCTCGTTGATTGCCTCGACCTGCGCCGGGTGGATCGCCAGCATGCCCGTGAACCCGTCACGCCGTGCATTCGCGGCATAGCGTAGCAATCCCTCGCGATCCCGGTAGTCCGTATAGACCGTATCGATGGCCGCAACTTCCGCAGCCGCCGCGGCGAACAGGCACAGCGAACGCGCCAGCTCGAACTGCGGCAACCACTTGCCGTCCGCGTCGCGATTGGTGCGGCCGCCAACCGCGGCAAGCAGATCCTCCGCACCCCACGACAGGCCAGCCAGCCGCGGCACCGTGCCGACGTAGCTGTGCAGCATGAACAGGGCTTCCGGGTGCTCGGTGCACAGTGCGATGATCTTCGTCGTGCCGTGCTCGATATTGTGGTGGTTCTCGAGGACGTCGATGCGCTCGGAGAGCTTCACGGCATCACGGGCGTGGCGCGGTTTCGGCAGCATGATGCCGGCGGGCACGGACGGTAGCACGGCTTCGAGGTCGGCCTCCCAGTGCTCGGTGTCGACGGGATTCACGCGTACCCACACGTTGTCCCTGTCTCGAATGTACTCAGCCGCGAGCTGCCTGGCCGCGGGTTTTGCACCGGGCGCCACGGCGTCCTCGAGGTCGAGGATCAGCGCATCGGCCCCGACGCCGCCGGCCTTCAACAGCTTCCGCTCGGAATCGGCCGGGACGAACAGGAAGCTGCGGCTCATCCCGGCTTCCTGAGCATGAGCGCGGAGCGCTTGCACTCGCCGACTAGCTCGTCGCGCTGATTGAACGCGCGGTGCGCGAATACGACAATGCCGTTTTCCGGGCGGGACCTGCTCGCGCGGGTCTCGAGTACCTCGGTCTCGATACGGACCGTGTCGCCGCAAAACAGCGGTTTCGGGAAACGCACATCGTCCCACCCCAGGTTGGCAACCGTGGTGCCGTGGGTCGTGTCATTGACCGAGATGCCGACCATCAGGCCCAGCGTCAGGCAGCTGTTGACGAGCCGCTCACCGAACTCCGTGTTCTTCATGTATTCGGCGTCGAGGTGCAGCGACGCCGGATTGTGCGTCATCGTTGTGATGAGAACGTTGTCGGTCTCTGTAATCGTACGCCGAATGGCGTGATCGAAGACCTGGCCGACCTCGAATTGTTCGAAATAGAGTCCTGGCATGGTGCGCTCGCTGTCTGCCCGAGGATGACAATTGTGCCAGCGTCGTGTACATCATTACAGGGGCAACCCCGACCGGCCACCACAAGAACAAGAGGCAGACGTGACCGAAACCGGCAATTCGCAACACACGCTCTACATCATCGTCATCAGTTGTATCGCGACCATTGGCGGTTTCCTGTTCGGCTTCGACAGCGGCGTCATCAACGGTACCGTGGACGGCCTGCAGCTCGCATTCGAATCCGACAGCGTCGGCACGGGATTTAATGTCGCATCGATGCTGCTCGGTTGTGCCGCGGGCGCATTCTTCGCCGGCCGCCTCGCCGACCGCTTCGGGCGCCGCACGATCATGCGGATCGCCGCGCTGTTCTTCATTGTCAGCGCCTGGGGATCGGGGATCGCGGGTGGGTCGGCCGAATTCGTCTTCTACCGTGTCCTCGGTGGGCTCGCGGTGGGCGCGGCCAGCGTGCTGGCGCCTGCCTACATCAGTGAGGTGACGCCGGCACATTATCGCGGCACCCTGGCCTCGGTGCAGCAGGTCGCGATCATCACGGGCCTGTTCATGGCGTTCTTCAGCAACTACCTGATCGCCGGCGCCGCCGGCTCCTCGATGAACGTACTCTGGGCCGGCTTCGAAGCCTGGCGATGGATGTTCTGGATCGAGATTCTGCCGGCATCGATCTTCCTTGTCGCCCTGTTCTTCATCCCGGAAAGCCCGCGTTACCTTGTACTCCACCGCCAGCGGGACAGGGCCATCGACGTCCTGACGAAGCTCGGGGGGAAGGACGCGGCGCTGCGCAAAGCCGACGAGATCGACGCCTCGCTGGCCGCCGACCGCCACAATCCGCGCATGGCCGACCTCGTGGACCCCGCGACCGGTCGAATTCGCAAACTGGTCTGGGTCGGTATCGGGCTCGCCACCTTGCAGCAACTCGTCGGCATCAACGTCGTCTTTTACTACGGCGCAGTGTTGTGGCAGTCGGTCGGTTTTACCGAGAGCGACGCGCTGCTGATCAACATCGTCAGCGGCGGCCTGAGCATCGCCGCCGTCACCGTGGCGCTGCTGCTCATCGATCGCATCGGCCGCAAACCCATACTTTTCATCGGCTCGCTCGGCATGGCCGTGGCGCTGGCCATCGTGACCTTTGCTTTCATGAATGCGACCGTGTCGGGTGACGGCCTGGTCCTCGAAGGCATCTATGGTCCCATGGCCCTCGCCGCGGCCAATATCTACGTGATGTTCTTCAACTTCTCATGGGGGCCGGTCATGTGGGTCATGCTCGGCGAGATGTTCCCCAACCAGATCCGGGGAACCGGGCTCGCGATTTCGGGTCTGGCACAATGGGGCTCGAATTTCGGTATTACGATGACGTTCCCGATCCTGCTGGCCGGCGTCGGGCTCGCAGGAGCGTACGGCTTCTACACGGTCTGTGCCGTTATATCGATCTTCTTCGTAGTGCGAATGGTGCACGAGACGAACGGCGTGGAACTCGAGGACATGCAAGGCTAAAGAGATGGTTATGAAAATATCACGACGCGATTTCAACAAGGCAGGGCTGGGCGCGATTTCGCTTGCCGCGCTCGGTACAGGACCGGCGCTGGCCGGACCCGAGCACCTGATCAGGAAGGCTATTCCGTCGACGGGCGAACTCGTACCGGTCATCGGACTCGGTACGAACCGCTACGGCGTCGGCGACGACGCCGACAAGCGCGCCGTCTTGCGTGTCGCGCTCGAGCGCTTCCACAAACTCGGCGGCACGTTCATCGACACGGCGCCAATGTACCGCAGTTCCGAAGCAGTGCTGGGCGACCTGATCGCCGACCTGGGCATTCGTGACGATCTATTCCTCGCGACCAAGGCGGACAAGGAACCGGGCGGCGAGGCCACCGGCCAGCAAATGCAGCTCTCCCGCGAACGTCTGAAGACAGAGGCCTTCGACCTGATGCAGGTGCACAACCTGCGCGGCACGCGCGATGCGCTCGCGAAGATGCGAGAGTGGCAACAGGACGGGCGTATTCGCTATATCGGCATCACGACGTCGCGCGCGCGGCAATACGAGGCGTTCGAAGAGATCATGCGCAGCGAGGACCTCGACTTCATCCAGATCAACTACTCGCTCGAACAACGCGGCGCGGCCGAACGCATCCTGCCGCTCGCCGCGGAGCGCGGCGTCGCCGTCATCGTCAACCGCGCATTCGGCGGCGGCCGCATCTTCGAAGCCGTCGGCGAGTCGCCATTGCCCGACTGGGCGAAGGACTTCGGATGCGCCAGTTGGGCGCAGTTCCTGCTCAAGTACGTGATCGGACACCCGGCCGTGACGCTCAGTATTCCCGGCATGACCAAGGTCCACCATGTCGACGACAATTTCGGAGCCGCGCACGGGGAACTGCCTGACGCCACGCAGCGCAAGCGCCAGGAAGCCTTCTTCGATTCGCTTTAGCAGATCTCCCGAAAAAAGGGGTCAGAAAGAAGGGGTCAGACCTTTTTAATATTTGAAATATTAAAAAGGTCTGACCCCCTTTTTTTTCTGATACCGCTGGCTATTGCCTGGCGCGTTCGATCGCCTCGCGGATGAGCTGCCGGGCGTCATCGGTGCCGTGCCAATCGCCAATCTTGACCCACTTGCCGGGCTCGAGATCCTTGTAATGCTCGAAGAAGTGCTCGATCTGGTGCAGCGTGATTTCGGGGAGATCGGTGTGCGTATGGACGTCGTCGTAACGCCTGGTCAGCGAATGCGAGGGCACGGCAATCACCTTCTCGTCCTGTCCCGCGTTGTCTTCCATGATCAGGACGCCGACGGGCCGCACGTTGATCACGCAACCCGGCACGAGCTCGCGCGTGTTGATGACGAGGACATCAATCGGGTCGCCATCGTCTGACAAGGTGTGCGGCACGAAGCCGTAGTTCCCGGGGTAGGACATCGGCGTATACAGGAAGCGGTCGACGACAAGCGTGCCGGCCTCCTTGTCGAGTTCGTACTTGATCGGCTGCCCGCCCAGGGGCACCTCGATAATTACGTTGATGTCGTCCGGTGGATTATTGCCGATCGTGATCGCGTCGATACGCATGAGGAACGCTCCCAACTCCCTGCCATGAGTCGGGGCGCATTGTACCGCGGTTCCGGGCGGACGCGCTCGCCGTGATCAGGTATTCATCAGTACCGCTGCCGCGAGCAACAGCACGACCACGAGTGTCTGCAGCACGACGCGTTCCCACATGAACTTCTCGGCATGCTCGGCGTCATAGGTGCCGCCGCGCGCCATGGAACGCAAGCCCAGCCCCAGCACGACAAGGGTCGCGATCAGGGCCAGGATGACAAGAACGTTGACGATAGACATGGCTACCTCCCGCCGGGCTTCCCTACCTTTACGGTACACGGGGATCGGCCGCAGACAATGGCGGCAAATACGGACTGCGGTACGCAGCGGTCGGGATAATTACGAATGTGGCCCCCAAAACGCCTCGCGTAATCTCGATTATGGAGGTATGCGCCCATGATCGATAAACATCCGAAGATGCCCGAGCACGTCGCCGCAATGGCTCGGAGCGGGTTCGTCACCTGGGCCAGCGACGATATCGATGCCGCTTTCCGCGCGCGCTTCGACGAGGAGAGGATTCCCGTCGCCGGGATTCGCAATGTCCGCGTCTGGGGCCTCCAGGTAGACGACGAACGGGAATTGCCCGGGCACGAGCGCACTCAGATTCCGGACGAGGAGATCTGGGAGGTCAACCTCGTGGCCAGGGACGGTTCGCACTACGAGGTCGGCTCGCAAAAACTGAAAGCCGTGGACTAGGGCATGGATAGCCCTGTGCCGCAGAGCACAGGGATGTGCGGCAGCGGCCTAGGGCATGGGCCGAAACAACTACTCGATGGCGGGGACCGCCTTGAGATAGGCCGCGATCGCCTCGCGATCGTCGGCCGTCAGCTGCGCCAGGTTTTCCTGAACCGCCACCATGCTCCCGCCGACCGCGTCGAAATCGGGCGTGAAACCGCTCTCGAAGTAGTAAGCGATGTCCTCGATCGACCAGGCCGAGACGTTCTTCCCGGCCGGTGTGATGTTCGGCACGCGGCCATCACCAGCCGGGCTCGGGGCACCGGCAAGCCAGCGTCCTGCATCGAGCGCCGCGAACCAATTGCGTGGCGTATGGCATTCGCCGCAGTGTCCGGGACCCTCGACCAGATACCGGCCGCGCTCGAGTAAGGGATCGGTTGCCGCTGTCGCGACGACGAAACCGGTATCGAAATACAGCCGCTTCCATGCTCCGATGCCGCGCCGCAGCGACCAGGGGAAACCGAGATCGTGAGCGGCGCTCCCACCGCTCACCTCGGGCAGCGTATCGAGATAGGCCTTGAGGTCAATGACGTCCTCGAGGCGCATGCGCGCGTAAGAGGTGTAGGGAAATGACGGGTAGTAGTGCCGCCCATCCGGAGACACCCCGCGCAGCATTGCGTTCACGAAGTCGAGCGTCGACCATCGCCCGATGCCGTCCTCGAGGTGCGGCGAAATATTGGGCACGACGAATGTGCCCTTTCCGGACGCCAATTCCATACCGCCGCCGAGCAGCAACTTGTCGGCGCCACGCGCCCGCTTGCCGTCCACGGGAGACGCATGACAGGAAGCGCAGCCACCGGCCCGGAAGATCTGCTGACCGGCAGTCGCATCAGCTTCGTGCGTCGGCAGGCCGCCCTCTGACAACACCGATGGAGCCGTGATCGCATACGCAAGCACAGCGACGAGCATCACCGCCATGATTGCGGCGACGAGACCGCGCATCGACCTGGCCCTAGTCCTCCTCTATGCGATAGTCGTCGTGACAGCCCTTGCAGTTTTGCATCACGGAACCCAGCACGGGCTTGGCTTCGTCGAGCGTATCCGGTAACCCGGCAAGCGCGACATCGGTTGCCTCGGCCCACTTACTGATGGCCGCATCGAATCCCTCACGATCTTCCCAGATTGCCGGGGCTGCCTCGGTTTCCTCGCCCGTCTCGCTGCCCGCAGGAAACAGCTCACCAAAACGCGCGGAGGCATCCCTGAATACGTTCAGCGACTCGATGACTGCAGCCGCGTCGTAGTCGATCTTGCCGCGCATCGTGTTGCCGATCACTTTGGCCGATTCGCGAACGTCTTTCATCAGAGCCTGTCGCTCGCCCTGGGGGCTGTCGCCGGCTGCCGCGCTCATTGAAAAAAGGACTGACAGTGCGGCCACAAGGACGACTCGTTTCATTGCGGACATTCTTCATTCTCCATTGCAGGTGTATACGCTTAGTCGATTGTCGCACGGGTTTGGTTTCAGGAATAACCCGCGGGGGGCGCTGCCGGTCCTGATCCGGCCGATTCTCGACATAACACGCGATATTTGCGCTGATCCAGTCGCGTTCCGGCGCGCGATGACAAAAATATTGAAAAGTCCGCAAGAATTATGTGATATTTATTAGCGAGTTACATTAACAGGCTCCAGTATGCCTAAGGTTTCCTTTTGCGCCGGCAACCGCTGTTAGAGAATGGAGCTTAAGAGTATCGAGAGTACTGGCGAGACCAAGGATGAGGTCCGGCGTGCAGGCGATCCGGATAACCAGTAAGAAAAGTTAACGCGGGACATGGCATGAGGAATGCGCTAGAGGACCCGACAGTCGACGACTCCTGCCTCGAGTTTTTCGGGCTCGAGCAGCCACCTTTTGCCTGCCTGAACGAGACACAGCCCATCTTCCATGCCGAGCAATATGCGCTCCTCGAGATGCATCTTGCCGACATGATGAACGAGACCGATCGCCTGTTCGTACTACGGGGGCCCGACGGATCGGGCAAGACGACCCTGCTCAGGCGCTACCTCGGCGGCCTGGAGAATGCGTCGATCGCGCTCATCGACGAGAGCTGCAAAGACGGTACCGAATTTTACTGCGTGTTCCTGGAGCAGATGGGTTTTCAGGACATAACGGGGAAGCTCACGGAGCTCCGCACGATTACGCGCGAGTTCCTCGTACATCGTGCGACGGCCAGCGACCACGTCCTGCTCGTGCTCGACAATGCGTCGCGAATACGTCCCGCGGTCCTCGAGCAACTGCGCTGGATTTCCGGCATTAGGCGCGATCAACGGCGCGTGCTGAGCGTCGTGATCGCGGGCAACTCGGGCCTCGATCGCATCCTGGAATCTCCCGCGATGTCAGGGCTGCGCTATGAGAACAATGTGAATTTCACGATTCGCGCGTTCACCAACGACGAGACCGCCGGTTACATTCGTCACCGACTCGAGGTAACAGGGTGTGAAGATACAATCCAGTTTACCGCCGAGGCGTGTGACCTCGTTCATCAACACTCAGGCGGCATGCCGAAAACGATCAACCAGATCGGCAGACTGCTGCTGGCCGAAGCCGCCGCGCGGCAAACGCATCTCATCGACGGCGCGCTAATGCGCGACATCGCGCAAGCCGAAAACCTGCCGGTCAACGTAGTCCCCTTGATGCGCGGCCGGCGCAAGACTGACACGGGGCCCGTCACCGAAGCGGAGCCCGTGGTCAAGACGGAGCCCGCCGCCGATATTGATCTTACGCCCCAGTCGCCCGCTGCCGCTGTCGAAGAACTACTCGAGCGCATTGCGCAACTTACCGCAAGGGTTGGCGAACTCGAGAAGGAGAAAAAGGAAGCCGGCGAGCGGCTTGATTCGCGGGAAACACGCGGCCGCGAGCTGCGCGCAGCGCTAAACGCACGAGAGCAGGCGGCGGCAGAACTCGCGCAAAAGCTCAAGGACCGCGACGAAGAGATCAGGGATCGAGATCTGGTAATCAAGGATCGCAATGTAGAGATCAGGGATCGGGATGTAGAGATCAGGGATCGCGACGTAGAGATCAGGCAGCTGCGCGAGAGGCTCGACGACAGCAAGTACGCGCTCAAGAGCAGCGTCGATGACGCCAGGGAGCTTGCCGCTCGCTGCAACGAAGAAGAACGTGCGGCGGCATCGGCGCGCAAGGAGGCTACCCGGGCGCTACGCAAGGTCGAGAAACTGGAGAAAACGAAAGCGAATCTGCAGGAGAGGACGAAAGGACTGCGGGCCGGCCTGCGTGAAGCCAGCAAGAAGGCCCGGCAGCTGGGCAAGCTCGAGAGCGCCCTCGAGAAGTCCGAGGCAAAGCGTGCCGAGCTCCTCGAATCCGTATCCAGACTGGAAGAACTGCGCAGCGAACTTGCCGCGAAGAACGCCACCATCGACGAGCTCAGGGATCGGCTGGCCGGTCTTGAAAACGAACACACCAAGGTATGGAAGGCGCTGCCTGCCGACATGGGCGAGCCGGAAAGCCCGGAGAGCGATGAGGACATCGCGCCAATCGTCGCATTCGATATCATTCGTGGCGGCAAGATTGAACGGGTCCTGGATGCCGCAACGGCCAAGCCCCGCATGATGATCGGACGCGAGGAAGACAGCGACTTGCGACTGGAGAGCGACTTCGTCAGCCGCCACCATGCGCTGCTGTTCTGCAGCCCCGTGGAGTGCCACATCGAGGACCTGAACAGCTCCAATGGAACACATATCAACGGCAAGGCCGTGACGCGCTGCCGGCTAAAGCCGGACCAGTTGCTGGTCATCGGCGACTACATACTGCGCCCGCGCGCCGCAAACAACTAGACGCCGCGGGCGTCTTCCCCGCGGCCAATTCAATACGTGCTCACTTTTCCTGTTCGCAGTTGCGCGCGATCGTGCGCGCCGTGCCATCAAAGATGAACCTGTGGGCGGGCAGCGTCAGGTACCAGTAGAGCAATCCCCAGACGCCTGCCGGGTGCCAGTACGCGTGCACGGAAATGCGGCGCTCGCCGCCCGTATCATCGATCGTGAACTCGAGGACACCGGCGCCGGGTGCTTTCATCTCCATGAGGAGCGTGAGCCGCTTTTCCGGTTCGAGCGCGATGACGCGCCAGGAATCGACGACGTCCCCGACGCGCAGCTCCGCGGGATGACGACGACGACGACGAAAACTCGGCCCGCCGACGAGCCAGTCGATAGCGCGCCGCAGCCACCACAGCGATCGGGCATAGAAGAAATCACCCGCGTTGCCGATGCGGACAACGAAGGCCCAGATGTCGGCCGACTGCGCCTGCGTCACTGCGCTACCCTCGGCCTGCTTCGCGTAGAAACTATAGGCCGGATCGAAAACCTCGCAATGCGTAGCGCCCTCGGCCCAGTGCGCGGGAAGCGCATGTTGCCGATCGGCTTCTAGCGCGGCGGCGGCGGCGGCGTCGAAGCCGAGCAGTTCCTGGGGAATCAGGGACGCGAGCCGCTGGTCCCGCGCCACCACGTCCTGTGACAGGCCGTCGATCAGCGCACGTGCAAGGTTGGTCGGCACGGCGGTAACGAGGCGTAGCCAGTAGGATGAAAGCCGCGGCGTCAGCACGGGCACCGGGACGATGACCGGACGCTTACCGACGAGGTTGCCGTAGCGCACCATGATTTCCTTGTAGGTCAGGACGTCGGGACCGGCAACATCGTATACCTGGCCGGCCGTTTCCTCGTGTTTCGGCACGTCGGCCAGGTAGCGCAGCAGATTAGACAGCGCGATCGGCGTCGACCGGGAGAATACCCAGCGCGGCGTGACCATGACCGGCAGGTGATTGACGAGATCGCGAATGACCTCCCACGCCGCCGAGCCCGGCCCGACGATCATCCCGGCACGCAGTTCGGTGACAGGCACGCCGCCGGCTCGCAGTATGTCGCCGGTCTCCTCGCGTGAGCGCAGGTGCGCGGACTGCGGGTCGTCGGGCGTCAGCCCGCCAAGATAGATTATCCGGCGAACGTCCTGGCGTGCGGCCGCGGCCGCGAAATTGCGCGCGGCCTCGGCGTCGATTTCGGGAAACGACTTCCCGGCGGCCATCGAGTGCACGAGGTAATAAGCGGTGTCCACGTTGCTGAGCGCAGCGTCGAGCGAGGCCGGTTCGAGCGCGTCAGCCTCGCACAACTCGGCGCGATCCCATCCCCTGCCCTGCAGAACCTCGATAGTGCGCGACGAGGCCCGCACCCTGCGGCCCTCATCGAGCAGAAACTCGACGAGGTTAGTGCCTATGTAGCCGCTGGCGCCAAATACCAGGTCGGGCTTCATTGCATCGCTCGCCATGGGGAAGACCTATGCCGTCTGCTGCTGCAGGATCATCGGCAGGACCGTACCGCAATCGCCATCGATCTTGAGCGTTGCGATGTCGTCGGCGCGAGTCCGGCCGAGGTTGACGATCGCAATGGGTATACCCCCCGCGCGTGCGTAACGGGCGAAGCGAAACCCCGAATACACCATCAACGAGGAACCGACGACGAGCAGAGCCCGGGCGCGGTCGATCGCATCCAGCGCCCGCTGCACACGTGACTTCGGCACGGACTCGCCGAACATGACCACGTCGGGTTTCACGGTGCCGCCGCACTCGGGACACCCCGGCACCGAAAACTGCTCGTGGCTGCTGGCCTCGAGAACCGCGTCGCCGTCGGCATTGTAACGGACCGGTTTTGCGTCCCAGTGCGGGTTCGCCTGCCTGAGCGCCTCCTGGTAACGATGGCGATCCTGCGCAGTATTGCAGTCGATGCAGCGAACCCAGGCCAGCCGGCCGTGCAAGTCGATGACGTTGCGGCTGCCCGCCTGGCCGTGCAGCCCGTCGACATTTTGCGTGATGAGCGTGTCGACCTTGCCCGACGACTCGAGGTGAGCCAGCGCCTCGTGGGCGGCGTTGGGCCGCGCCACGGAAAAACGGGTCCAGCCTGCATAGCTGCGCGCCCAGTAGCGCTTGCGGGCATTGTCGCTCGCCTTGAACTCGCCGAATTGCATCGGCTCGCGCTGCTTCCACTCGCCGTTGCGATCGCGATAATCGGGAATGCCCGATGCGGTGCTGACGCCGGCGCCCGTGAGTACGACGACAGAATCCTGCTCCGCCAGGAAGTCGCGGAGCGAGTCGATGTCCCTGCTACCGTTCATACGATTCACAAGCCTAGACTGCCTCACCCATTCGGGACAATACATGTTACGACCTGTTACACGCGATATCAGGCATACTGCCCCCGAACGGATTACTCTTCTCGCCTTATGAATGCACTCAACAGAACCAGCCTCGTCGTTTCCAGTGTGCTCGCCCTGCTGACGCTTTCCGGCTGCGCCAAGGCGCCCGATGGGGTCACCCCCGTCACAGAGTTTGAGCTGGATCGCTACCTGGGCACCTGGTACGAGATCGCGCGGCTCGACCATCGCTTCGAGCGCGGCCTGTCACGGGTCACCGCCGAGTACAGCATGCGCCCCGACGGCGGCGTCCACGTCGTCAACAAGGGGTTCGACGATGCGTCGGGCGAGTGGCAAGAGGCAACGGGCAAAGCCTATTTCGTCGGGGAGAGCGATGTCGGGCAGCTCAAGGTATCCTTCTTCGGCCCGTTCTACGGCGGCTACAACATCGTTGTCCTCGACCAGGCGGGCTATCAATACAGCCTCGTCGCCGGTCCAAGCCGCAAGTACCTGTGGATTCTGAGCCGTACGCCGCGACTGGACCAGGATACGCTCGAGCGGCTCGTCGGCGTCGCCGCCGACCTCGGCTTCGCAACCGACGACCTGATCTTCGTCGAACAAGGCGAGTAAGGAATAAGAAAAACCCCGCCGGGGCGGGGTTTTTCGTTCAGCCAATGGCGGCCGCACGAGCGTCCACCACAGAATGTGGCCTAATTGTTACTATTTTGGAAGTTCTCGGACTGGCTAGCGTTTCTGTAATAGTCAAACGTGTCGTCGACATCGCCATTGGCGTTCGTTGCCGTGATCACACAGGAGCTGTCATAAGAATTCGGCGTCCAGTGGTTGCTCCAGGTATTGT
>JABDQH010000049.1 GCA_013042375.1 Woeseiaceae bacterium | reverse complement strand
CCTTTTTAACAAATCAATTGTTAAAAAGGTCCGACCCCTTTTATTCGACCCCTTTTATTGATTCGACCCCTTTTATTGATTTAATCAGGCCGAGGCAAGATTGTCGTTGCCTGCTTCGCTGACGAAGAAGCGCCGCACCTTGATTGCGCGCGTGAGTTTTCCGCGGCGCACGAAGCACTGGTAGAACATGTCCTTGAGCACTTCCAGCAGGATGCCCGCCTGGGCACGATTGAGCAGCGGCAGTTCCTCGTGCGGTCCGGAGCCGAACAGCACGTCCTTGACCGGATCGAATGCATCGTCATCGATGCCCGCGATCTCCTGCGCGGTCATGACTTCCTCGAACGCCTGGAGTTTGCCGCCGTCACCGAGTTCCCGGAAGGCGCTGATGGAGGCCCGGCGGCACATCGATGCGAACGCATTGAAATTGTTGCCCGAATAGCAGTTGAGGGCCTCGCGGAACAGCACCTCGGTGTCCTGCGGCAGGTAGGAAAACGAGAAGCGCTCTTTCGGTCGCTCGAGCTCCACGAAATTGCGGTACAGCTCGATGGAGTTGTCGTCGTGGTACTGGCGCACCGCGAAGCGCAGGAAAACGGGCGCATTGCAGGCATCGCACTTATAGACGAGGCCAACGTGCTTGGGGCGATCGCGCAGCAGCGACGACGCGTCCGGGACCGATTGCGGCTGCATATTCGCGTAGACGCCGCAATACGGGCAGTCGAGCGCAATTCGATCCTCGAGCTCGCTTTGTATCCCCTGTTCGCTGCTAATTATGATCGCCATATCGCCCGATATTATTTCTTATAGATCAGCCAGTTCAGTATGCACGTTTATACAGTCCCCGGCATCCGTCGTTAACATAATACGACAATGATAGACGTGCTGCGAAAGGGGCAACCGCTCGATCCCGCAGGCTTCAGGCGTTGAGCCGTCTGTACTTGATTCGGTGCGGGCTCGCGGCGTCGGCACCGAGCCGCCGCTTGCGGTCCTGCTCGTAGTCTGCGTAGTTGCCGGCGAACCAGACGACCTCGGAGTTGCCTTCGAAGGCGAGGATGTGGGTCGCGATGCGGTCGAGGAACCAGCGATCATGCGATATCACGATGGCGGAGCCCGGGAATTCGAGCAGTGCTTCCTCGAGAGCGCGCAGCGTCTCCACGTCGAGGTCGTTGGTCGGTTCGTCGAGCAGCAGCAGGTTGCCGCCGGCCTTGAGTGTCCTGGCAAGGTGCACGCGATTGCGCTCGCCGCCCGACAGCAGGCCGATTTTCTTCTGCTGATCCTGCCCGCGGAAGTTGAATCGCCCGACGTAGGCGCGGGACGAGGTCTCGTAGTTGCCGACCGTGATCATGTCGAGTCCGTCGGAAATCTCTTCCCACACGGTCTTGCTGTCGTCGAGCGCGTCGCGGGACTGGTCGACGGCCGCGACGCTGACCGTGTCGCCGAGGCGCAAGGTACCGGCATCGGGCTGTTCCTCGCCCGTGATCATGCGGAAGAAAGTTGTCTTGCCCGCGCCGTTGGCGCCGATCACGCCGACGATGCCCCCCGGCGGCAGCTGGAAGCTCAGTCCGTCGATTAGCAGCTTGTCGCCGAAGCCCTTCCTGAGGTTCTCGACCTCGAGTACCACATCGCCGAGGCGCGGCCCGGGTGGAATGTAGATTTCGTTGGTCTCGTTGCGCTTCTGGTAGTCGGCCGACGACAGTTCCTCGAACTGCTTGAGGCGCGCCTTGGATTTCGCCTGGCGGCCTTTCGGGTTGCTGCGCACCCATTCGAGCTCGTGCTCCATGGCGCGTTTGCGGGCTTTCTCGCTGGCTTCCTCGATCTTGAGGCGCGCCTCCTTCTGCTCGAGCCACGACGAGTAGTTGCCCTCCCAGGGAATGCCATGGCCGCGATCGAGTTCGAGTATCCAGCCGGCGACGTTATCGAGAAAATAGCGGTCGTGGGTGACGGCAATAACGGTACTCGGGTACTCGTCGAGGAAACGCTCCAGCCAGGCGACGGACTCTGCATCGAGGTGGTTGGTCGGTTCGTCGAGCAGGAGCATATCGGGCTGGGACAGCAACAGGCGGCACAACGCGACGCGGCGGCGCTCGCCGCCCGACAGCCTGGTGACGTCGGTATCCCAGGGAGGAAGCCGCAGTGCGTCGGCCGCGACTTCGAGTTTACGGTCGACCTCCCAGCCGCCTGCCGCGTCGATGGCATCCTGCAGCTTGCCCTGTTCCTCGAGCAAGGCGTTCATCTCGTCATCCGACATCGGCTCGGCAAACTTCATGCTGATATCGTTGAAGCGATGCAGCAATTCGATGGTTTCGCCGAGGCCTTCTTCGACGTTGCCGCGCACATCCTTGTCGGGGTCGAGTTCGGGTTCCTGGGGCAGGTAGCCGATCTTGATGCCCGGCTGCGGGCGGGCTTCGCCGTCGATGTCCGTGTCGATGCCGGCCATGATGCGCAAAAGCGTCGACTTGCCCGAACCGTTGAGGCCGAGCACGCCGATCTTGGCGCCCGGGAAGAATGACAGGGATATATCGCGAATCAGGTACCGTTTCGGCGGCACGACCTTCGCGACGCGGTTCATCGTGTAAATGTATTGTGCCATGTCGGAGCTGCGTGTTGAGAAGCGCGCATTATCCGGTATGCTGCCGCTCAAGAAAACAACGATGCGCCCGATGAGCGATAAAGTGCTGGTCTACAGGGGGAAGGGGATCGCGGACTACGGCTTTGGCGATCCGCATCCGTTCGGGCTGGATCGGCATGACGTGTTTCACGATGAGCTCGACAGGGAAGGGCTGGGCGAGTACCTCGAATTCGGGCACGGGCGCCCCGCGCGCGCCGACGAGCTGGCGCTGTTTCACACGGCCGAGTACATCGACAAGGTGTCGCGTATGTCGGCAGAGGGCAATGGCTATCTCGACGGCGGCGATACGCCGGCCATGAAAGGCATCTACGATGCGGCATCGAATGTCGTTGGTGCCGTATTGTCGGCCGTCGACGAGGTTATGCGCGGGGAGTATCGGCGTGCGTTCATCCCGATTGCCGGGCTGCATCACGCGGCGCGCGACAGTGCCGCCGGTTTCTGTGTCTTCAACGACTGCGGCATCGCCGCCGAGTATCTGCGCTGCGAATTCGGTCTGACGCGCATCGCCTACGTCGATATCGACGCGCATCACGGGGACGGCGTGTTCTACGGATTCGAGGAAGACCCGGACCTGATCTTCGCCGACATTCACGAGGATGGCCGCTACCTCTACCCCGGCACCGGGCATGCTCACGAGACGGGCAGGGGGCGGGCGAAGGACACCAAGCTCAATATCCCGATTCTGCCCGGGGCCGGTGACGCCGAGTTTCATCGTGCCTGGGAGCGCGTCGAGGCATACCTCGACGCGCGGCGGCCCGAATTCATCATCATGCAGTGCGGCGCCGACAGCCTCGAGGGCGACCCGATCACGAATCTGTGCTGGACCGAGGAAGCGCATGCGCACGCCGCAGCCGCGCTGTGCCGCCTGGCCGACAAGCACTGTGACGGTCGCATCGTCGGTACGGGCGGAGGCGGTTACAATCGCCGCAATCTGGCGCGCGCCTGGACCCGGGTGGTCCGGTCGTTCGTCGAAACATGACCTTTGGGGACAGTCACCCTAATTCCAGCCGTGCGACATAAGACGCCCGGCTGGAATTAGGGTGACTGTCCCCATAATATACGTGGCCCCACCCTCGGAGATCCCCCGGAATGTTTGACACCTCGACGACGATCGAGTCCTTCGATCCTGACATAGCCGATGCCATTAACCTCGAGCATCGGCGGCAAGAAGAGCATATTGAGCTGATCGCCTCCGAGAATTATGCGAGCCCGCGGGTGATGAAGGCGCAGGGTTCACGGCTGACGAACAAGTATGCCGAAGGCTATCCGGGCAAGCGCTATTACGGCGGCTGCGAATTCGTCGATGACGTCGAGATCATCGCAATCGAGCGGGCGAAGGAGTTGTTTGGTGCGGACTACGCCAACGTGCAGCCGCACTCCGGGTCGCAGGCCAATGCCGCCGTCTACCATGCGCTGTGCGAGCCCGGTGACACGATCATGGGCATGAACCTCAACGAGGGCGGCCACCTGACGCACGGCTCGCCGGTCAACTTTTCGGGCAAGCTTTTCAATGTCGTGCCCTATGGCATCGATTCCGAGACCGGGCTCATCGACTACGAGGAAGTCGAGCGCCTCGCGAATGAACACAAGCCGAAGATGATCATTGCCGGTTTTTCCGCCTATTCGCAGATTGCCGACTGGGAACGCTTCGGCGAAATCGCCAGGTCTGTGGGCGCGTACTTGCTGGTCGACATGGCGCACGTCTCGGGCCTCATTGTAGCCGGGCACTACCCGAATCCAGTGCCGCACGCCGATGTCTGCACCACGACCACGCACAAGACCCTGCGCGGGCCGCGCGGCGGCCTGATCGTCGCCAGGGAAAACCCGGAGCTCACCAAGCGATTCAACTCGCTCGTGTTCCCGGGCACGCAGGGCGGACCGCTCATGCACGTCATCGCAGCCAAGGCAGTCGCTTTCAAGGAGGCGCTGGAACCGGAGTTCAGGGACTACCAGGCGCGCGTTATCAGGAACGCCAAGACCATGGCGGCCGTGCTCATGGAGCGCGGCTACACGGTCGTCTCCGGCGGCACCGAGAACCACCTGATGCTCGTCAGCCTTATCGACAAGGGCCTCACGGGCAAGGACGCCGATGCCGCACTCGGACGCGCCTACATCACGGTCAACAAGAATTCGGTGCCGAACGATCCCCAGTCACCGTTCGTCACGTCGGGGCTGCGGCTCGGCACGCCTGCCATCACGACGCGCGGCTTCGGCGAACCGGAAACCCGCCAGCTCACGGGCTGGATAGCGGATATACTCGACGATCTTGAGAACGAGGAGATGATCGACAGGGTCCGTGAGCAGGTTCTCGAGCTTTGCGCGCGTTTTCCCGTCTACGGCTAAGACCTGCCGATCGCTAGCATGACATGCACTGTCCTTTCTGCGGCCACGATGAAACCAAGGTCATAGACTCGCGCCTTGCGGGCGAGGGCCGGCAGATCCGCCGGCGCAGGCAGTGTGCCGCGTGTAACGAACGGTTTACGACCTTCGAGACCGCCGAGCTCGTCATGCCCCGGATTGTCAAGAACGACAACAGCCGCCAGCCCTTCGACGAAAACAAGCTGCGAAGCAGCATGGTGCGTGCGCTCGAGAAGCGCCCGGTGCCGTCTGATCAGCTGGAGGAGGCCATCGGCAATCTCGTCCACAAGCTGCGCACGATGGGTGAACGCGAGGTGCCGTCGCGGCTCGTCGGCGAACTTGTCATGGAAGAGCTGCGGGCGCTCGATGAGGTCGCCTATGTGCGATTCGCCTCCGTGTACCGGCGCTTCCAGGACATCACCGAGTTCGAAGATGAGATCAAACGTCTGCAGCGAATCTCGGAAACGGCCGCGAGCCGCGAGCAGATGTCATTACTCCCCGAGCTGCTCGGCAAGAAACGGAAGTGAGCGGATTTTCCAGTGAGGACCGCGCGCACATGTCGCGCGCACTCGAACTCGCCGCGCGCGGTGAATTCTCGGCGCACCCGAATCCGAGGGTAGGTTGCGTGATCGTCAGGGATGGCGCCGTGGTCGGCGAGGGCTGGCACGAGGTCGCCGGCGAAGACCACGCCGAGATTCGCGCCCTGCGCGCAGCGGGCGACGCGGCGCGCGGCGCTTGCGCCTACGTATCGCTGGAACCTTGCGCGCATCATGGCAAGACGCCGCCCTGCGCGACGGCCTTGATCGCAGCGGGCGTTGCGCGCGTGGTCGCTGCAATGCAGGACCCGTTCCCGGCGGTCGGTGGCCGGGGCCTCGAGGCATTGCACGATGCCGGTATTCGCGCCGAGGTCGGATTGCTGCGGGACGAGGCCGAGCGGCTGAACGCGGGGTTCGTCAGCCGCGTTGCGGGCGGGCGGCCATTCCTGCGCCTCAAGATCGCGTCGAGCCTCGACGGTGCCACGGCGATGGCGTCGGGCGAGAGCCGGTGGATCACCGGGCCGGAAGCGCGAACCGATGTACAAAAGCTGCGCGCACGGAGCGGGGCGGTCATGACGGGCATCGGCACGGTGCTCGCCGACAATCCGTCGCTCGACGTGCGTGACGACACGCTGGCCACGCACGGTCTCCAGCCCCTGCGCGTCGTGCTGGACAGCCGGCTGCGCATGCCGCCGTCGGCCACGATGTTGACCCTGCCCGGCGCGACGCTCGTGTGTTGCACCGCGGGCCACGATGCGGCCGGTCTGCGGGACGCGGGCGCGGAGGTAGCGGAATTCGGCGCACACGATGGCGCCGTCAATGTGTTCGAGGTACTGGCGGCGCTGGCAGAGCGCGAAGTCAACGATGTACTGGTCGAGGCCGGGCCCCGACTCGCGGGCTACCTGCTCGACAAGGAACTCGTCGATGAGCTTGTGATTTACCAGGCGCCCCACATAATGGGCTCCAATACGCGTCGCATGTTCGAGACCCCGGCCTGGACGGTGCTGGGCGATCGACTCGCGCTCGATATCATCGAGGTGCGCAAGGTGGGCGGGGATACGAGAATAACGGCGAGGCCGACAAGCTGATGTTTACGGGAATCATCAAGGCAATGGGCCGGATCGAAGGGCTCGAGAAACGCGAGGGCGACGTGCGGCTGTCCGTGCGCGCAGACGGCCTGCCGTGGAGCGAGTACGACATCGGCGAGAGCATTGCCGTGAATGGCGTCTGCCTGACTGCGGTTGCGCTGCACGGCGATGGCTTCGACACGGACGTGTCCGTCGAGACCCTCGACGTCACGGCGCTGGGCGCACTCGAACCCGGATCCGCGGTCAACCTGGAGCCGTCGATCAGCCTCGGGGAACGCCTCGGCGGGCACCTCGTCAGCGGCCACGTCGACTGCACGGGCAAGGTACTGGCGCGCGATACGGACGCCCGCTCCATCCGGCTCGCCATCGAGATACCACAGGAATACGCACGCTACGTGGCGAAGAAAGGCTCCGTGTGCGTGGACGGCGTCAGCCTGACGGTCAACGAGGTGTCGGGCAACATCTTCGAATTGAATATCATTCCCCATACGGCCGAGGTTACGATTATGGGCGACTATGTCGAAGGCACTGTCGTCAATATCGAGGTTGATCTGCTGGCGCGCTACCTGGAGCGCCTGATCGACCAGGACGGCGACGGACTATCACTGGAATTTCTGAAGGCCCACGGCTATGCCTGACAACACGACAACGCATCCGAACGCCAAAGGCGAACCGTTCAGCGACATCGGGGAGATCATCGCTGACATTGCCGGTGGCAAGATGGTCATCATGGTGGACGATGAAAACCGCGAGAACGAAGGCGATCTCATCATGGCGGCGGAGCGTGTCCGTCCCGAGGACATCAACTACATGGCGATGCACGGCCGCGGCCTGATCTGCCTGACGATGGAGCCCGAGCGCTGCAAACAACTGCGGCTGCCGTTGATGGTCAGCGAGACGGACCAGCATCATGCAACCAACTTCACGATTTCGATCGAAGCGGCCGAGGGCATCACGACCGGGATTTCCGCACACGACCGCGCCAAGACGATTCGGGCTGCGGTTGCGCCGGACGCCAGTCCCGAGGACCTGAGCCAGCCCGGGCACATTTTCCCGGTCATGGCCCAGCCCGGCGGCGTGCTGACGCGCGCGGGGCACACGGAAGCCGGCTGTGACCTTGCACGGCTCGCGGGCTTCGAACCGTCGGCGGCCATCGTCGAGATACTCAACGACGACGGCACGATGGCGCGACGCCCGGACCTCGAGCGCTTCGCGCGGCGTCACGGTATCCGCATGGGTACTATCGCGGACCTGATTCGTTACCGGCTCGAGAAAGAGCGCAACGTCGAGCGCATTGCAGAACAGCGTGTTGCCACCCAGTACGGTGAGTTCACGATGTACTGCTTCGACGATCATATTAATCGCTCGGTACACGTCGCACTCGTGAAAGGCGACCTGTCGTCAGCCGATGCACCGCTGGTGCGCGTGCACCTGCAGGACACGCTCGGTGACGTCGTCGGTGTACAGAGCGAATCGCTGGGCTGGCCACTGAATAGTGCGATCGAGCGCATCGCGAAGGAAGAGGCGGGCGTCATCGTCCTGTTGCGCGACCAGGAGACCTCGCGTGAATTCATGGATGCCGTGGAGAACCTCGGCACCCATCGCGATGAGCTCGAGAGCCGCCGCAGCGGAGACTCGGTGCTGCGGACCTACGGCGTCGGCGCACAGATCCTGCGTGACCTCGGGCTCAGCAAAATCCGTGTATTATCGGCGCCTAAACAAATGTATGCGATTTCGGGCTTCGATCTCGAGATCACCGAGTACGTCTGATGGATCGGATCAAGACCACACAGGGCGACCTGATCGTGCGCGATGCCCGCTTCGCAATCATCGCGTCGCGCTTCAACGAGTTCGTCGTCGAATCGCTGATTAAAGGCGCATTGCATGCGCTGCGCCAGCACGGCGCTGACGATGGGAACATCGAGATCGTGCGCGTGCCGGGCGGCTACGAGATGCCCGTCGCCATCGAGAAAGTCGCATCTTCCCGGCGCTTTGACGGCATCATCGCGCTGGGCGCCGTCATCCGCGGTGGCACCCCGCACTTCGAGTACGTGGCGGGCGAATGCGTCAAGGCCATTACGGCCGCATCGCAGCGCCATGTCGTGCCGATCGGCAACGGCGTACTGACCGTCAATACGATCGAGCAGGCCATCGAACGAGCCGGTACCAAGGCCGGTAACAAGGGTGAAGAAGCCGCGCTGGCCGTCATCGAGATGGTCAACCTGTTGCGCCGCATAGACTGATACCTAGCGATGCCCGGATCCAAGCAGGTCGGCGCAGGTGCAAGGACACGCGCCCGTGAACTCATGGTGCAGGCCCTGTACCAGAAACAGATTGCCGGTCATTCGACTGCCGAGCTCGTGGCGCAGTACCGCGAGGATCCGGCTTACGATCGTGTCGACCAGGTGTTCTTCGATGAGGCTTTCCCGGCGATCAGCAATACGCAGGACGAGCTCGAGAAAAAAATCGACACCATCATCGACCGACCGCTCGAGCAACTCGATCCGATCGAATTGTCGATCCTGCTTATCGGTGTCTACGAGCTCGAGTCGCGCATCGATGTTCCCTACAAGGTCGTAATCAACGAAGGCGTCAACCTCGCGCGGCGATTCGGCGCGGCCGAGAGCCACAAATATGTCAATGCGTGCCTCGATGCGGCAGCGCAGTTGCTGCGCGAGATCGAAGTGCTCGCAGGTCCCCGGACCCGTGGATGAGTTCGGGATCATCCGGCGCTTCTTTACGCGCGAGCCGGGTGCCGCCGGTGTCGTCGTCGGCATCGGCGATGATGGCGCGGTCGTCGAGCCGACCCCGGGGCTGCAGCAGGTGCAGGTCATCGACACGCTCGTCGAGGGAGTGCACTTCCCGTCGAACATGCCGGCGGCCGATGTCGGCTATCGGGCCGTCGCCGTCAACCTGTCCGACATCGCGTCGATGGGCGCGCGGCCGCGCTGGATGACGCTCGCGCTCACGCTTCGGGACAAGGACGAGTCCTGGATCGAGGCCTTTGCGAACGGACTGTTCGACGCGGCGGGCGAGTACGACGTCGCGCTCATCGGCGGCGATACGACGCGCGGCGACGAAGTCGTCGCATCCGTCCATATCAGCGGTGAGGTCGCCGCTGACGATGTGCTGCTGCGCAGCGGCGCGCGTGCGGGCGACATGCTCTACGTCACGGGCACGCTCGGCGACGCGGGGGCCGGCCTGTCACTGTTCGAGGCGGGAATACCCGACGAGTACCTCGTTACGCGCTTTTTGAAGCCGGCCGCGCGTATTCACGAGGGATTGCTGCTTGCGGGCCGTGCGCGCGCGGCCATCGATCTTTCCGATGGCTTCGTCGCGGATCTGCGCAAGTTGCTCGACGCCGGCGGCGTCGGCGCGGAGATCGACGTCGGCAAGCTGCCGTTGTCGGATGCGTTGTGCGCGCGTTTCACGGACGAGGAGGCGATGGCTTTCGCGCTAACCGGCGGCGACGACTACGAGCTGTGCTTTGCGGCGCAGCCGGACGATGTCAGCGGTGTCGCAGGCATTACGGCCGTCGGTTTGGTCACGGACGGACCGGATCTCGTTTGCCGACGCGACGGTGCCGTCGTCGACGTGGACGAAGGCGGCTACCGGCACTTTCGGTGAGTCGCGAACCTGACAACCTGGTGCGCGCGGTACTCACCGATCCCGTCAATTTTCTCGCCTTCGGGTTCGGCAGCGGGCTGGCGCCCGTGGCACCGGGTACGTTCGGCTCGATCCCGGGTCTCGTGCTGTTCTGGCTGACGCTGGATCTCGGTCCTTATGTTCAATTGGCGATCGCGGCCGGGCTCGTCGGGGCCGGCATCTGGTTGTGCGGCGAGAGTGCCCGGCGCATCGGCGTGCACGATCACGGCGGTATCGTCTGGGACGAGATTGCCGGCATGTACATTACCTTGTTTGCGGCGCCCGTCACGGCGTTCGGCTTCGCCGCCGCTTTCGTCCTTTTTCGGGTCGCCGATATCGCCAAACCCTGGCCGATTCGGGACCTGGATCACAGAATACACGGAGGTCTCGGAATTATGCTGGACGACCTCGGGGCCGCCCTGTATGCCGCGCTAATACTGGCTTTATACGGGTGGCTCATGACCTGACAGTGAGACGACATGTCCATCAGTGCTACGGAAATCAACCGGTCGGGTGACGTACCCGAGAAGATCGGCAAGTACGTCATCATCAACAAGATCGGCAAGGGCAGCACTGGCACCGTTTATCTTTCTCACGATCCTTATTACCGGCGCGACGTCGCCATCAAGGTCTATAACCTCGAAGAAGATGTCGACGCCGAGCGCGCCAATGTGTCGCGCAAGATGTTCTTTAACGAAGCTCACATGGTCGGGATGCTGCAGCATCCCAACATCATGCCGATCTTCGACGCCGGCGAGGAAGACGGCAGCTACTACGTCGTCATCGAGCACATCCAGGGGGCGCGCACGCTCGCCGCGTATTGTCGCCCGGACAACCTGCTGCGCGTCGACGATGTCGTCGAGATCATCTACAAGTGCGCGAAGGCATTGCACTATGCGCACGGCCGTGGCGTTATCCACCGCGACATCAAGCCGTCGAACGTCATGCTGACGATCGACAACGACGTGCGCATCATCGACTTCGGCATCGCCATCGTCAGGGACTCGGATGTGTCTCGCATCGAGGGCATTGCCGGCTCGCCGAGCTACATGTCGCCCGAACAGGTGCAGTCGGAAGAGCTGACCTCGCGTTCCGACCTCTACTCACTGGGCGCCGTCATGTACGAGATGCTGACGGGCTTCCGTCCGTTCCGCGCCGACAACCTGTCGAAATTGCTGCACCAGATCGTATACGCCACACCGCCGCCGATTCACACCTATCGCGACGACCTGTCCGAGGAACTCGAGCGGGTCGTCATGAGCACCATGCAGAAAGACCCGGACAAGCGCCTGTCCACCGGTAACGTGATGGCCGCGGAACTCACGCGTGTCTACAAGGACCTGAGGCAGAAGTACGACAGCCTCGACAACCAGGAACATTTCGACCTGCTGCGCTCGCTGCATTTTTTCCACGAGTTCTCACACGCCGAGATCTGGGAGGTACTGCGTGCGTCCGACTGGCACGAGTACCAGGACGGCGAAGACATCGTCCGCGAAGGCGAGGTCGACGACCGCTTCTACATCATCGTGTCCGGCAAAGTCGAGGTGCAGGCCAATGGCAATACTATCGGCAGGTTGGCCAGCGGCGACTGTTTCGGCGAAACGAGCTACGTGCAAGGTGCGAAGCGCCAGGCGTCCATTTGTGGCGAGGGCCAGGTTACGATCCTGCGGGTAAGTTCCACGCTCATGGAGCAGGTCTCTTCGGCCTGCCAGCTGCGCTTCAACAAGGTATTCCTGCGGGCCCTGATCACGCGCCTGCAGGGGCGCGGCGCCGCGAATACCTGATCCTGGCTCGGGCCTTCAGGCCCGAAGGCATTTCCGGGTACACTCGGGCAAGTTCGGTACCCGGGGAATCCCATGTTGAAACGTCTTTTCATCTTTTGCGTATTGCTCATTGCCGCTCCGGCCCTCGCCGATGTCGGCGAACCCGTGACGGAGGATCTCGGCGCAGCCGTTGTGGCGGACTACGAGCAACACCTCGCAGGCCTGTTCGATCATTTCCATCGCAACCCTGAACTGTCGACCGTCGAAAACGAGACCGCGCGGCGCATGGCGCTGGAGCTGAGCCTGGCGGGATTCGATGTCACCGAAGGCGTCGGCGGGACCGGCGTCGTCGCGATGCTCGACAACGGCGAGGGGCCGCTGGTCATGATGCGTGCCGATATGGACGGCCTGCCCGTGGAGGAGAAATCCGGCCTCGAGAATGCATCGCGCGCGAAACAGATCGATCCGATCACGGGCAACGAAGTATTTACGATGCACGCCTGCGGCCACGACGTGCACATCACGAGCCTGGTCGGCACAGCACGTTACATGGCGACCAACAGGGACCAGTGGGCGGGCACGCTGATGCTGATCGTACAGCCCGCGGAAGAACGCGTTCTCGGTGCCCGTGCCATGCGCGACGACGACATCTGGGGGCGTTTCGGCAAACCCGATTACGCGCTCGCCTTCCACGTCAACTCGTTCGACGTTGCGGGTACCATCAATATTACGGACGGCAGCCCGTTCGCCGGCGCCGACACCGTCGACATCGTCATTCACGGCGTCGGGGCCCACGGCGCGTCGCCGCATGCCGGCCGGGATCCCATCGTGCTCGGCAGCCAGATCGTACTGGCCTTGCAGACGCTCGTGGCGCGCGAGTTGCCGCCGCGTTCGCCCGGAGTAGTGACGGTCGGTTCGTTTCATTCCGGGACCAAGCACAACATCATCTCGGACCGGGCGCACCTGCAGCTGACCGTGCGCAATACCGACGAGGAGACGCGCAGGGTGCTGCTCGACGGCATCGAGCGCATCGCAAAGAACATGGGACGCGTTGCCGGATTGCCCGAGGACAAGTTGCCCGAGGTCATCGTCTCGAACGAGAGCGTGCCGCCGACGGTCAACGACGCGGCGCTGGCGCGCCAGTTACGCGACGCCTGGAACGGGGCGCTGGGCCAGGGTCGTGTCGTATACAACCCGACCAAGGGCATGGGGGCCGAGGACTTTCCGTTCTTTACGGTCGATCCCGACATCCGCTCGGTGTACTGGCAGATAGGCGGAACGCCGCAGGCGGATTTTGATCGTCAGGCGGCTGGCGGGGAACCCGTGCCTAGCCATCACTCGCCGTTGTTCAAGATCGCCCCCGGGCCCTCGGTCACGGCCGGTGTCGAATCCACGGTGGTCGCTCTGCTGGCGCTCATGAGACCCGAATGATGCGCAAGCTCTTGCTTGCTGCATTGTCGCTGGGCCTTGCCGCCTGCGACGCGACCGAGCAGCCAGACAAGACGTCCGCCGAGATCGTCAACGACGTCGCTGACCGCTACTACGCGTGGCAGCTCTCGACGTCGCCGGAGTCGGCGTACTTCGCCGGTATCGAGCCCGAGCGGCACGACGGTCTGCACGACAATTCGCCGGCCGCTCTGGCAGATGCGTGGCACATGGAGGATGGTCTGCTGGCCGACATCGAGGCCGTCGACGTAACGGCCCTGGCTGGCCGGCCCGAGTGGGTCACCTATGTTCTTCTCGACCAGCAGTTGCGCTCGGCTGTCGAGCTGCGTGTCTGCCGGCGGGACCTTTGGGACGTCAACCAGATGGGTGGGTGGCACCTGGCATACTCCCAGGTTGCCGGCCTGCAGCCCGTCGACACTGCCGATCTTCGCCAGCAGGCGCTTGCTCGCTGGTCCCGCTACGCGGCGTATATCGACCAGGCGACTGCGAACCTCGAAGCGGGAATCGCTAATGGTTACTCGGCGCCGCAGTCGGTCGTCAGGCGGGTCGTTGCGCAGCTCGACGGCGCGCTGGCGCTTGCGACCCGGGATTCGCCGTACTTTTCGATGGCGAGCCGGGCCGGGGATGAGGCGTTTGCGGCGCGCATCGCGGCGCTGATCGATGACGAGATCTATCCGGCGCTGCGCCGTCATCGCGACTATCTTGCGGACGATTACCTGTCGGCCGCGCGCTCTCAGTTGTCAGTCACGTCCAATCCGGATGGCGCGGCTTGTTACGAGGCCATGCTGCAGAGCTACACGACGCTCGACCGGTCCGGCAAAGCCGTGTACGAGCTCGGCACACAGGTTGTCGCCGCGAACAAGGCCGATGTCGTCGAAATCGGCAAGACGGCCTATGGCCTCGACGATTTCGCGTCGATCCTGGAGGCGGCAAAAGCGGATCCCCAGGACCGCTTCGCCGATGCAGAGGAGTTGCTGGCGTTCGCGAGAAAGACCGTCGAGCGCGCCGAGGCCCAGATGCCGAAATGGGTCGGTCGCATGCCGTCGCAGCCGGCTGCCGTCGTCCCGTTCCCGGAGCACGAGGAAGGCACGGGCCGGTCGGCGCGCTACGAGTCGGGCACCGATGAGCGGCCGGGACAGTACCGGATTCCTCTGTACAAGGCCGAAGAGCAGTCACGCGGCAATGCCGAGGCCGTCGCCTTCCACGAAGTATGGCCGGGCCACCACCTGCAGGTTGCCGCAGCCCGCGGGCAGGGCGAGATGCACCGCGTCAGCGAGCTGCTCTGGTTTTCGGGGCCCGGCGAAGGCTGGGGGCGATACGCCGAGGCGCTGGCCGAAGAAATGGGGTTGTATACCACCCGGAGCGGCCCGATCCTGCGGCGCGCCTGGCCGGCACGCGGCATGGTCGTGGATCCCGGGATTCACCTGTTCGGCTGGACGCGCGAGCAGGCCGTGTCGTTCATGATGGAGGCGGGGCGATTCCCGGCCGAACAGGCCGACGCCATGGTGGATCGAATCGCGATACTTCCGGGCCAGCTGACCGCCTACGATTCAGGTGCACTGGAGATCGTCGCGCTGCGACGCGAAGCCGAGGCCGCGCTCGGCGACGACTTCGATATCAGGGCGTTTCACGATCGCGTGCTCGAGCACGGCACGATACCGCTAACCTACCTGCGGGAACACGTGGAGTCCTGGATCGAAAGCGAATCGCAGCAGTGAGGATTGCCTGCGCCGCCCTCGCCAGGGCCGGCGATCTGGCTCACCGGCCTAATCTTCGTCGGGCTCGAAATCCTCGAGTTCCTCGCCGCCGGCACTCTGTAACAGGACCTCGACTTTTTGCTCGGCTTCCTTGAGCGCGCTCTGGCAGCCGCGCGTCAGCTTGATGCCGTCCTCGAATTTCTTCATTGCTTTCTCGAGCGGCAGATCACCGGATTCGAGCTCGTCGACGAGCGCTTCGAGTTCGGCCAGCGACTTTTCCAGGTTGAACTTCTTGTTCGAGCTCACGTATCGGCTCCGTGTTGCGGCGCGGGCTAAACTACCGTCGCGGAGCCGAACAATCAACGTCGCGGGGCGTTTTCTCCGTACTGGCCACAATTGACAGTCACGAGGTCCGGGCCTACTGTAACCGCTTGCTAGACTCGGTCTAGTGTTCTACATTGTGCCGACCCTATCCCCTACCTTGAGAGGAACACCAAATGTCACTGAAAGGCAGCAAGACCGAAGGCAACCTTAAAGAAGCATTTGCCGGTGAATCGCAGGCGAACCGCCGTTACCTGTACTTTGCGGCCAAGGCCGACGTAGAGGGCTACAACGACGTTGCCGCGGTATTCCGTTCGACCGCCGAAGGTGAAACGGGCCACGCGCACGGCCACCTCGAATACCTCGAGGAGACGGGCGATCCGGCTACGGGCCTGCCCATTGGCAGCACCGCCAAGAACCTGGCAGCCGCCATCGCCGGCGAGACGCACGAGTACACCGACATGTACCCGGGCATGGCCAAGACGGCGCGTGACGAGGACTTCGACGAGATCGCCGACTGGTTCGAGACGCTCGCCAAGGCCGAGCGTTCGCATGCGAATCGCTTCCAGAAAGCGCTCGATACACTCGACGACTAGTTTTTCCGGAGAGCCGGGCCGCAAGGCCCGGTTTCCTCGATCATGACCGATTCAAGACGCGAGGGTAGCCTCGAGGCGCCGACGCGCCATCCGCTCGACTGGCGCTCGGAGCAGTTTTACGACGATAACGCGCTGTTCGGCGAACTCGAACGCGTCTATGACATCTGTCATGGCTGCCGCCGCTGCTTCAATCTGTGCCACGCGTTCCCGACGCTGTTCGATCTCATCGACGAGTCCGACACGATGGAGATGGACGGCGTCGCGAAGAAAGACTACTGGCAGGTCGTCGATCACTGTTACCTGTGTGACATGTGCTACATGACTAAATGCCCGTACGTGCCGCCGCACGAGTGGAATGTCGACTTCCCGCATCTGATGCTGCGCGCCAAGGCGGCGCGCTTTCGCAAGGAGGGCGCGTCGACGCGTGACAAGATCCTGAGCGCGACCGACAGGGTGGGGAAGCTCGCCGGCATTCCGGTCGTCGTCAACGCGGTCAATGCCGTCAATCGCAGCAAGACTGGGCGCAAGCTGCTCAAATCGGTGCTCGGGGTACATGAGAACGCGCCGGTACCCGAGTACCACTCGCGCACGGCACGCAAGCGCCTGTCGCGTCTCGACGGCAACACGGGCGCGTCCGCCACAGCGACCGAGGCCACCAAGGGCAAGGTCGCTCTGTTCACGACCTGCTACTGCAATCGCAATCACCCGGACGTCAATGAAGACATTGTCGCCGTCTTCGAGCACAACGGCATCGCCGTGACCTTGGCGTCGAAAGAGGTCTGCTGCGGCATGCCCAAGCTCGAACTCGGAGACCTCGAGTCCGTCGGCAAAGCCAAAGAGACCAACATCCCGGCGCTGGTCAAACTCGTCGACGAGGGTTGGGACATCGTGACGCCGATTCCGTCGTGCACGCTGATGTTCAAACAGGAGCTGCCGCTGATGTTCCCCGACGACGCGGACGTCATCAAGGTGCGCGACGCGATGTTCGATCCGTTCGAGTACCTGATGCTCAGGCACAAAGAAGGACTCCTGAAGACCGATTTCAAGGCGCCCCTCGGCAAGGTCACCTACCAGGTGCCGTGTCATCTGCGCGTACAGAACATCGGGCTCAAGACGCGCGATGCGTTGCAGCTGGTCCCGGATACGACGGTCGAGGCGATCGAGCGCTGTTCCGGTCATGACGGCACCTACGCGGTCAAGCAGGAGTTCCACGACATCTCGAAGAAGATCGCGCGGCCGGTGGTCAACAGGCTCAAGAAGGCGGACGCCGATCACTTCACGAGCGATTGCCCGATGGCGGCCGAGCAGATCGTCCAGGACGTGGACGACCACGAAGCCAATAACCCCATGGGCCTTTTGAGAAAAGCATACGGAATATGATGGAAAAACTATCCCGCGACGACCTGTACAGTCTCGAAAAATACGCCGAAATGCGCCCTGCATTTCGTGACAAGGTACTGGCGCACAAGAAGAATCGCCGTCTCGATCTCGGCACGAATGCCGCGCTGTACTTCGAGGATCGGCTGACGATGCAGTACCAGGTGCAGGAGATGCTGCGCATCGAGAAGATCTTCGAGGCCGATGGCATCAACGAGGAACTGGATGCCTACAACCCGCTGATTCCCGATGGCTCGAACTGGAAGGCGACGTTCATGGTCGAATTCCCGGACATCGAGGAGCGCAAGGCCATGCTCGCGCAGCTCGTCGGCATCGAAGACCGCGTCTACGTCCAGGTCGCCGACTTCGACCGCGTCTACCCGGTCGCCGACGAGGACCTCGAGCGCGACACCGAGGAGAAAACCTCGGCCGTGCACTTCCTGCGCTTCGAGTTCCCGCCGGAGCAGGTTGCGGCCCTCGTCAACGGTGCATCGCTCGTCGCAGGCATCGATCACGACAACTACCGCGTCGAAGTCGCGCCGGTGCCCGATAACATTCGCAAGTCCCTGATCAACGACTTCGCCTAGCGCAAAGAAGTAAGGTGCCAGTCACCTGATTTCTTAATAGGGTGACTGGCACCTTATTTTTGCTAGAATGCCGCCGGGCACCCAATCGACAATCCGAACTCTGGCTAAAGGATTGCATGGCTAAGCGATACGATGCTGCGGACATCGAGGTCCTCAGCGGTCTTGAGCCTGTCCGGCGCCGGCCGGGCATGTACACCGATACCTCGCGACCGAACCACCTGGCGCACGAGGTCGTCGACAACGCTGTCGACGAAGCGCTGGCGGGCTTCTGCAAGAAGATCGAGGTAACGATCTACAGGGATGGCTCGGTCGAGGTGAACGACGACGGCCGCGGCATGCCGGTCGACAGGCATCCCAAGGAGAAGATCCCGGGCGTCGAACTGATCCTCACGCGCCTGCATGCAGGCGGCAAGTTCTCGAACAAGAACTACCAGTACGCGGGCGGCCTGCACGGCGTCGGCGTGTCCGTCGTCAACGCCTTGTCGAAAAACCTCGAAGTCTGGATTCGCCGCGGCGGCAAGGAATACAACATGAGCTTTGCCGGCGGCAGGAAGCGCGGCAAGCTCGAGGTCGTCGGCACCGTCGGCAAGGCCAACACGGGCACGACGATTCGCTTCTGGCCCGATGCGCAGTATTTCGACACGACCAAATTCGGCCTCAAAGCGCTCAAGCACGCGCTGCGTGCCAAGGCTGTGCTGTGTCCGGGCCTCAAGGTCTCGCTCAAGGTCGAGAAGCCGAAGGAGAAGGTCGAGTGGCAATACACGGGCGGACTCGAGGAGTACCTGCTCGAGTCGATCGACGGCGCTGAGATCCTGCCGTCCGAGCCCTTTTCGGGGAGCCTCACGGGGAACAACGAAGCCGTCGACTGGGCCCTGGTCTGGACCACTGACGGTGGCGCGAGTGTCACGGAAAGCTACGTCAACCTGATTCCAACGCCCCAGGGCGGGACGCACGTCAATGGATTGCGCACGGGCCTGACCAATGCCGTGCGCGAGTTCTGCGATTTCCGCAGCCTGTTGCCGCGCGGCGTGAGTATCGCACCCGAGGACGTCTGGGACGGACTCAGTTTCGTGTTGAGTACGAAACTCGAGGATCCGCAGTTTTCAGGACAGACCAAGGAACGTCTGTCATCGCGCGAATCGGCGGCGTTTGTCGCCGGTGTCATCAAGGACAATTTCTCACTGTGGCTGAACCAGCATCCCGAAACCGGCGACCAGATTGCGCAGCTCGCCATCGGCAAGGCGCAAAAGCGGCTGAAGTCGGCGAAGAAAGTCGTGCGCAAGAAGGTCGTGTCGGGTCCGGCGCTGCCGGGCAAGCTCGCCGACTGCACCTCGCAGGAACCCGAACTTTGTGAGCTGTTTCTCGTCGAGGGCGATTCGGCCGGCGGTTCCGCCAAGCAGGCGCGCGATCGCACGACGCAGGCGATCATGCCGCTCAGGGGCAAGATACTGAACACCTGGGAGGTCGACACCAACGAGATTCTCGCGTCGCAGGAAGTGCACGATATCTCGGTAGCACTCGGCGTCGATCCGGGCAACGACGACATCAGCGGCCTGCGTTATCACAAGATCTGCATTCTCGCCGATGCCGATTCGGACGGTCTGCACATCGCGACGCTCCTGTGTGCGCTGTTCCTGCGACATTTCCGGGAACTGATTCTTGCCGGCCACGTGTATGTCGCGATGCCGCCGCTGTATCGCATCGACGTCGGCAAGGAGGTCTATTACGCGCTCGACGAAGGCGAGCGCAAGGGCCTCCTCGATCGCATCGAGGCCGAGAAGAAGAAAGGCAAGGTCACGGTCACCCGCTTCAAGGGACTCGGCGAAATGGACCCGGCACAGCTGCGTGAGACGACGATGAATCGCGACACGCGACGCCTCGTACAGCTCACGGTCGCCGGCCGCGACCAGACCGACCAGCTCATGGACATGCTGCTCGCGAAGAAACGCGCGAAAGACCGCAGAACCTGGCTCGAGACCAAGGGCAACCTGGCCGAAGTGTAGGCCCCCCGCCAACAGGACCGAACATGCAAAACTCCCTCAACCTCGAAGGCGTCGAACAACAGCCGCTCAAGGAATACACCGAGCGGGCCTACCTCGACTACTCGATGTACGTCATCCTGGATCGCGCGCTGCCGCAGATCGGCGACGGACTCAAGCCCGTGCAGCGGCGCATCATCTACGCGATGAGCGAACTCGGGCTGTCCGCGAGCTCCAAGCCCAAAAAGTCGGCGCGCACGGTGGGCGACGTGATCGGCAAGTTTCACCCGCACGGCGATGCGGCCTGCTACGAGGCGATGGTCCTCATGGCCCAGGAATTCTCCTATCGTTACCCGCTCGTCATCGGCCAGGGCAACTGGGGTTCGACCGACGATCCCAAGTCGTTTGCGGCGATGCGTTACACCGAGTCACGCCTGGCGCCATATACGAAGAGCCTGCTGCAGGAGCTCGGGCAGGGCACGGTCGACTGGGTGCCAAATTTCGACGGTACGCTGAAAGAGCCGGTCGTGCTGCCGGCGCGCCTGCCGAATCTGCTGCTCAACGGCACGACGGGCATCGCGGTCGGCATGTCGACCGACGTGCCACCGCATAATCTCAACGAGGTCGCCAGCGCGCTCGTGCACCTGATCGCCAACCCGAAAGCGACCACGGCCCAGCTCATGAAGCACATCCAGGGGCCGGACTTCCCCACGGGCGGCGAACTGGTCTCCCCGCCATCCGACATCAGGGAAATCTACGAGACGGGCAGCGGTACGCTGCGCCTGCGAGCCGCCTACAAGATGGAAGGCTCGGACATCGTCATAACGTCGCTGCCCTACCAGATCTCGGGCGCGAAGGTGCAGGAGCAGATCGCGACGCAGATGCGCAACAAGAAACTGCCGCAGGTCGACGACCTGCGTGACGAGTCGGATCATGAAGAGCCGACCCGCATCGTGATCAGCAAGAAGCGCGGCGTCGACGTCGATCGACTCATGTCACACCTGTTTTCGACCACTTCGCTGGAACGCACGCTGCGCGTCAACATGAACGTCATCGGTCTCGACGGCCGGCCGCGCATGTTCACACTCGTCGACGTCTTGAAGGAGTGGCTCAAGTTCCGCAAGGAGACGGTCACCAGGCGTCTCAGCCATCGCCTGCAAATCGTTCAAGACCGCCTGCACATCCTCGATGGCTTACTGGTCGCGTATCTCGATATCGACGAAGTCATCAGGATTATCCGCGAGGAGGACGAGCCCAAGCCCGTCCTGATGAAACGCTTCAAACTGACGGATATCCAGGCCGAAGCGATTCTCAACCTGCGCCTCAGGAATCTCGCCAAACTTGAAGAGATGAAGATCCGGGGCGAGCAGGACGAACTCAACGAGGAGCGCGACCTGCTGGAGAAGACGCTCAGGAGCGCGGCGCGGATGAAGACGCTGATCAAGAAAGAGATCCTCGAAGACGCTGACAGTTATGGCGACGAGCGGCGTACCGAGATCGTCGAGCGCGAAGCCGCGCAGGCGTTCGACGAGACACAACTCGTCGCGAGTGAGCCCGTGACCGTCGTGCTGTCGCAGGCGGGCTACGCGCGTGCCGCGAAGGGGCATGAGATCGATCCGGCCACGCTCAACTATCGATCGGGTGATGGATACCTTGCCGCGGCGCAGGGGCGCAGCAATCAACTGGCCATGTTCATCGACAGCACTGGCCGCGTCTACAGCGTCATCGCCGGAACGCTGCCGTCGGCGCGCGGCCAGGGCGAACCGTTGTCGAGCCGTTTCAAGCCGCCTGACGGAGCGGCGTTTTGCGGCGCGATGATCGGGGAGGCGGACCAGAAGTACCTGCTCGCGAGCGACGCCGGCTACGGATTCATCGCGACGCTCGAAGACCTCGTATCACGCAACAAGGCCGGCAAGGCAGTCCTGCGCGTGCCGCCCGGCGGCACGGCCGTCGTGCCGCCCGTGGTGCCGAAAGATACGGAATGCCTGATTGCTGCGGTCAGCAGCATCGGTCGCCTGCTCCTTTTCGAGATGGAAGAATTGCCGGAGCTCGCCAAAGGCAAGGGCAACAAGCTCATTAACATTCCGGGACCGAAGTACAAGAGCGGCGAAGAGAAGATGGTGGCCGCGACGGTCGTACCGGAGGAGGGCAATCTCGAGGTTCACACGGCGACGCGCAAGATGACGATCAAGTGGAACGATCTCGACGATTATTATGGCGACCGCGCGCTACGCGGCAGCCTGCTGCCCAAGGGCTGGCGCAAGGTCGAGCGGCTCGCCGGCACGGAATAGAAGCGCCCTCGGCATAAAAAAGGGGTCAGACCTTTTTAACAATTCAATTGTTAAAAAGGTCTGACCCCCTTTTCGCTTTTCGGGAAGAAGCCTCCCGCGGGCGACAGGTTAGCGTTTACGCGAGCGTTTACGCGTATCGACCTTGCCGCTCTCGATGTCCATCTCGACCGTGTCGTCGTCGTTGGCGACGGGCATGCGACTCGTCTCTTCATCACTCGGCATGCTGACCGTCACGGCGCTGGTGTCGGCGGGATCGTAGGCGGCCTCGTATTCAGCCGTTTCTTCGGCTTCCTTGCGCCGCAGTTCGGCCGTCGCATCGAGTTCCGTCACGGTGGCCAGCGGCAACGCTGCGGTTTCCTCGGTGGCTTCGCCTGCAACTAGATCGATTGCGCCCGGATCGAGATCGCCTTTGAGTTGGGCGGCGGCTCGCTCGATCTCCCGGTTGAGGGCCTGGGTTGCGGTCAGCTCGTCTTCGTAATCCTGCTCGAGCATGGACAAGCCCTGCTCTTGTTCGATCGTGACGCTGCCCAAATCAGGCGGGTTCAAGGGATCAATCATCTCGAGGTCCGGCGTTGTCTCGTCCTGTTCGGGCAGGCGCATCTTCACCGTCTCGAGCGTCTCGGAGATGATGGACATCTCGCCCTCGTCGTCGAGTTCGGGCAGCACTTCGTTCTCGAGGATGGATTCGACTTCCATGTCGCCGCTGATCGGCTCGACTATGCTGACACGGCCGTCTTCGGCAGAATCGGGCTCGAAGGGGAGTTCGATGTCGAGTTCGGTCGTTTGGGCAAATCCGAAGTCGTGCGCGACGGCCATCTCGCCTTCCTCGAGCCCCGTGCCGACTGCGAGATCGGCGTCGAGTGCGAGGTTTTCATCGGTCGGCGAGTCGTCGTCGATGTCGAAGTGCATCGCCGACTCGACCAGCATCGCCTCTTCAGACGTGATATCGCCGGATCCAACGACCGTCTCGTCGTCATAGCGTGCGTCGACATCCGCCATTGCGTCTGCCGCAGGCTCGGTGCTGAAGCGCTCGCGGGCGCGGCGACCGAAGAGCAGCAGCGCCAGGATCAGGGCCAGACCGCCGCCGATCAGCCACATGAGCAGCGACGTCGATTCGTTGCGCGAGCCCGTGCTGACGATGGCGGTCGGTACGTTCGGGGATGCAGACGTCGTTTGCGGCCCTTCGAGTTCAGTATCCGGAATAACGATTGTCTCGGCTGCCGGCGTAACCGGTGCCTGTGTAACCGGTTCCTGTGCGACCGGGAGCTCGGCGACCGTGTCGCCGGGCATCAGGTCGGCCGTACTGTCGGTTACGACTGGTTCCTCGGCGGCACGCCCCGCTTCGTCGAACGCCGCAGACTCGTAAGCCGTTACCACTTCTTCGGCAGATGCCGACGTATCAGCAGCCGGGGCCGAAACCTCGGCCGGCGATGAGACGGGTTCAGGTGCTGCAGCATTGACTACCGGGGCCGTGCCGTCGAGGCTCGGAATCGTGAGCCAGCTTCCAGCCTTGAGCTTGTTCGGGTCGTTGTCGATAAAGGCGTCGGGGTTGGCCGCGAACACCATGTTGACGGCGGGCCACAGCCTCACCGAGCGATTCTCGATGCGCGCCACGATCTCACTGAGCGAATCGCCAGGCTGGACCTGGTAGCGCGTCGATTGGCCGATGGGTGCGCTGCTGACCGGTGCGCGCCGAGCGGGCGTACTGCTGGCAGCTGCGCGCTGAGCGGGGGTATTGCTGACAGCTGCGCGCTGAGCGGGCGCATTGCTGACCGGTGCGCGCTCAATCGGCGTCTCCGCCACGGGTCGGCTAACGGGCGCGGCTTCGGGGCGAGCAGCGGGTACATTCGCTACGGGCGCCGCCGTGCGGGATACGGCCATATCCGCCGGGTCAACGAGCAGCATGTACTCGCGGCTCAGATTCGGCGTATAGGGGCAGTCAATGGTCACGCGGGCAGCGAGCATAGGCTCGCGGATCGGCGACAGGCCCGAGATCATGATCGCGCGTTCGGTAATCCGAATCGAGCTGGCTCCTATGCCAGGCAGGCCGCTCGTCGTCGGCCCGGCGCTGATCGACAGGCAGGTATTGCTGAGCATCTCGTTGGGCGCAAGCGCGTACGCAATACTGGCGCGCAGGGGTTGCCCGAGGTTCGACTGCACCGCAATATCGCCGAGCTCCAGCGCGGCTACCGGCGTTGCCGCCAGGCCACCGCCGAGTGCAACAAGCGGCAACAGGCTGCGTGCCTTTGCCCGGTCCTTCGCATTGTTCAGCTTCTCTTTACTCACTTCGATTACTCCGATGTACCTGTCAATCGCGGCCCCGTGACTGACCGGAGATACAGCTGTTTACATTCTATGCGTTACTGTCGGCAAGCCGCCAGAACGCAGTTCCGCTTCCACCTGTGACACACGTCACACGGGCGCATACAGGTCAACTCGCGTGCGCGGCCGACACCTCGGCCAGCGTACGGTTGACGCCGGTATTCGTATCCTGCAATACCACCTCTGGTTCATGAACATAGTGGCCCTGCATGAAGTCCAGACCCAGCTGGAACAGCACGGCCATCGCATTCGCGTTTTCGACGCGCTCCGCAATCGTCTTGATATTTCGTTTGCTTGCTTCCTCGACCACCTTGCGCACGGCATCCTGCATGGCATCGTCTGTCAGCAGCGTGTGCATGAGTTCGCCGTCGATCTTGATGTAGTCGGGCTTGAGCAGATCGAGGATCTGGAAGCGCTCCTTGCCAATGCCGTAGTGCTCGAGTGCAAAGCCGATTCCGAGTTTCTTCAGCTTCTCCAGGAGTACCTGGGTCTGCTTGATATGCCTGGCCGCCTCGCGCTCGGGAATCTGTACGACCAGTCGCGTGCAGTCGAATCCGGTTTCGTCCATTTTTTCCTGGATCCACGTGCCGGTCGACGCGTCGGTGATCGACTGGCTGGACAGTCGCACGAAGACGCGGTCTGCGTTGCTCTCGCCGCAGAAGCCCATGGCTGCCGCCAGCATCCAGCGATCGATGTTCTTCATCATATTGTTACGCTCCGCCGCCGGTATGAACTCCGATGGCAGAACGGAATTGCCCTGCTCGTCGATCATGCGCACGAGCAGGTCATACATATGAATCGAATCGCTGCGCAAGCCTGCGATTGGCAGGTTTGCGAGCCGGAAGCGGTTGTCCATGAGCGCGGCCTTGAGGTGCTTGACCCAGATCGCGTCGAATTCACGTTGTTTGGTATCTTCGTGGGTGTCGTCGTCAAGGCAGGAAACGCCGCCGCCTTCCTCCTTACCCTTCTCGCAAGCGCGAATGGTCGCGGCGACAAAATCTTCGAGGCTTGCGAACATTTCGCTGATGCCGCAGGCGCCGACGGTGCAGGTCATGTGGGTGGAGTGGTTGCCGACTTCGAACGTCGCCTTCTCGAGCTGCATGATGAGCTGCTGTCCCCAGACCTGGGCATCGCGCGCACTGCCGCGCTCGAGCAGCGCCATAATCGAGGTACCTTCGAAGCGGCCGGCGACATCGCGCGGTTGCAGGCGCTTGCGCACGAATTCAGCAAACTGCGCGAGTACTTCCTCGGATTGAATGACGCCGACCGTGTCGCGAATGTCCTTGAAGTTGTCCGGCTTGATATACACGAGGCACTGAGTGCCCGACGCCGGTTTGCGCTGCAGGCGTTTCGCAGTCCGCTCCAGGAACTGGGAGCGATGGAAGAAGAGCGTCGTCGGATCGCGTTTTAGCGCGTCGTGGACCAGCTTGGTCGGTTCCTCGGCAACCTTGAGCTGCGGGGCGATACGAACCTGCACGCATGGACCATCGTCCACGTCGATGCGGCGGAACTCGAGATGAATCTCCTCGATATCTCCGGATTCGATATGGGCCTTGGCGACGAGCTTCTCGCCACGTTGCCACTTGCCTTCAACGGTGGCGACCAGGGCACCTTTGAGCGCGGCATGACTCTCGGCTTCGAAGCTGTCCATGATCGGCATGCCGACAAGTTCGTCGCGGCTGGAGATCTTGAATTTCTCGATCCAGGCGTCGTTGACGTCGGTGACGACCCCTTCCTGGACAATGGCGAAACAACTCGTCGACGCCGCCATATGTTCCTTGAGCTGGCGCTTGTACTCGGTGGCCGACTGCAGCGTTGAATTGAGCGCGCGTTCGACGCGCAGTGCACGCAGCTCGCGCGAGACGACCGACTGCAGTCGCGATTTCCGCGTCGTTGACACGAGATCGCAGGCACCTGCGCGCATCGCGGCTTCCATCTCGGATTCGCCCACCTCGTTCTGCATCGCGATAACCGGCAGTTCGGGGTTGTAGCGGTCCTTCTGCTTGATGACCTCGCGAATCGAATCGTCGTAGCGATCGCAGTTGAGTACGATGAGTTCGATACGCTCGGATGCCAGCGTGTCGGCGAGCTTGTGGCTGTCGGGGATCCAGTGACAGTGCGCAGCATGACCCGCGTCGCGCAAGGATGCGTTGATCAACTGTACGTCGTCCTGATTATCGCTTAGTACGGCGATTGAAATGCCCTGGTTGCCGTTCAATTCCTGTTCCCTGGAGGTCGGGTGCGCCGCCCGTGATATCCGTATTCTGTTAAGCCAGCGAAGAGTCTAGTCGCTGTGGGCCGGGGAGTCCCGAGCCGCGACCCAAAACCGTGACCTGCATCAAGTTTCTCGCCCGAAACGGGCCGGAAGCCATTGAAATTCCGGCTGGAACGGGGTCGCGAGTCCGGTATCATGGCGCGACGCCGCCAGCCGGCGCATCGACCTTACAGAGCGAACTTCATGGCAAATTACAGCACCAACGAGTTTCGATCCGGACTCAGGATCATTATCGACAAGGACCCGTGCGTCATCGTCGAGAACGAGTTCGTCAAACCGGGCAAGGGCCAGGCCTTCAATCGAGTTCGTATCAAGAACCTGAAAACCGGCAAGACCGTCGACAAGACCTTCAGATCGGGCGAGTCGGTCGAGGCGGCCGATGTGCTGGATACGGAAATGCAGTACCTGTACGCCGACGGCGAGTTCTGGCATTTCATGGAGCCGAATACGTTTGAGCAGTTCGTTGCCGATGAGAAGGCGATCGGCGACGCGAAGGACTGGATTACCGACGGCGACGTCTGCGCAATCACGCTCTGGAACAATGAACCCCTGATCATCACGGCACCGAACTTCGTCGAGCTCGAAATCCTGGAAACGGATCCGGGAGTCAAGGGCGATACGGCCAGTGGTGGCGTCAAACCGGCCAAGCTGTCCACAGGTGCCGTCGTGCGCGTGCCCCTGTTTGTCGACCAGGGGGAAGTCATCAAGGTCGATACACGCTCGCGCGAATACGTATCGCGGGTCAAATAAAGTTCTTGCGCTTCTCCTGCAGCGCGCAGAACGACTCACACAGCTTCTCAACGCCAGCCTGGTCCGCTTCGAGGAATCGACCGGCCACAGGGCTGTCGATGTCGAGCACTCCGATGAGCGCGTCATGCACGACGAGCGGCACGACGAGCTCGGAGCGCGAGTCGGGATCGCAGACGATGTGTCCGGGGAAGGCATGGACGTCGGCGACGCGCTGCGTTCGCCGCGTCGATGCGGCGGCTCCGCAGACGCCCGCGTCGAGCGCAATGTGTACGCAGGCAGGTTTTCCCTGGAACGGACCGAGAACGAGCTCGTCATCGCGCATGACGTAGATCCCCAGCCAGTTGACGTCGTGCAACGCATTGAATAGCAGCGCAACGAAAATACCGGCCGCGGCCAGCGCATCCGGTTCGTCGGCGAGCAGGGCGTGCAATTGCGCGTCGAGCAGGTCGTAGTCGGTCTGGTTCATGCGTCGAAAGCGAAAGTGATCACGTCGCGTATATCGTCGGTGTTGTCATGGACCATTTGCAAGCGCTCCAATCCCATGGCGACTCCCGCACACTGCGGAAGGCCCGTCGCGAGCGCATCGAGCAGGTTCTGATCCACGGGTCGCCGGGCGCGTCCGCGGCGTTCCCGGACGTCGTTGTCGTGTCCGATCCGCTCCGCCTGTTCGCGCGCATCGGTCAGTTCGACATAGCCGTTGGCGAGTTCGACAGGGCCGGAGAAGACCTCGAAACGATCGGCCAGGCGCGGGTCGGACGGGCAGAGACGCGCGAGCGCGGCCTGGCTGGCCGGGTAGTGGCGCAACACGGTCAGCCGATCCGGCGCAAACGTTGTCAGGACCCGCGTCGCCAGCAGCAGATCGAGCCAGTCGTCCGGCGCATCACCGATCGCCGCGCGCAACGCTGCGTCGGCCCCGGCCGCGTCGGCGAGGGCGGCGGTATCGGCGTCGTGGACATCGATACCGCAGATCTGCTGCATCGTGTCCGCGTAGTCAATGATGATCGGCGCGCCGACTGGCGACGCGTCGCCAAGCGCCGCGTCGAGGAGGGTCAGGGTGTCCTCGATGATTTCGCCAAGTCCCATACCGAGTCGGTACCATTCGATCATCGTGAATTCGGGCTGGTGCTGTCGTCCCGACTCGCTGTCGCGAAAAACCCGGCAAATCGAGTAGATGTCGGGGAAGCCTGCGGCGAGCAGGCGCTTCATGCAGTACTCCGGGGACGTGTGCAGGTACAGCGGCCTGCGGCTCACCGCGCTCGCGGCGATCGCGAAACTCTCGATCTGGAGGTCGCTGACCGCGTATGGGCTGAGCGCGGGCGTATCGACTTCGAGCATGCCCGCGGCATCGAAATGCCCGCGAATCCGGCGCATCAGGTTGGCGCGACTCAGCGCGGCCCGGGGCCCCGCAGAGGGGCGCCAGTTCGTCACTGCGAGCCCTGCGAACGGGCGCCTGGGCGCGTGCCGATTTCCTCGCCCATGCGCAAGGTTTCGCCCGGCTCGAGATCGTCGTCCCAGTCGCAGCCGTCGCGCGGCAACAGCAGGATGACCGTCGAGCCCATGTTGAACCAGCCGAGCAGGTCGCCTTTCTCGACGCGTGCGGGATGCGCAGAGGTGTCGAGCACGTCGACGACCCCGGCCTTGCGCGGTCGGATTTCGCCGCTCCAGGGCGTCGAAATGCTGCCGACGTTGAGCGCGCCGACAAGAACGAGCGCCGCGGGCCCATCCGCCGTCCGAAAATGCATGACGAGTCGTTCGTTGCGGCGGAACAGGCCGTCGAGTCGCTGCACGGTAGCCGCGTTGACGCTGAACAGGTCGCCCGGTACGTAGCGCGCAGCGACGAGTTCTCCGGCCAGGGCTGCGTGCACGCGATGGTAATTGTAGGGCGCGAGGTAGATGGTCGCGAAGCGGCCGTCGACATAGTGTTCGACCTGATCGAGGTCGGTCGCGAGCAGGTCGGCGAGCGAATAGCCGACACCCTTGGCCTGGAAAATCGTCGTTCCGTCTATCGTCCCGGCGGCACTGACCGTGCCGTCCACGGGCGACACGACAACGTCGGCATTGCCCTCGATTTCGCGCGCGCCGTCGCGAAGTTCACGCACGAAAAAGTCGTTGAAGGTTGCGAAGCCGCCAGGCACCTCGCCCCGGACTTCTTCAAGGTCGACATCGAATACCCTGATGAATCCCCTGATCAGCGCGTCTTTGACGGCCGGCGTGCGAATGCGCGCAATGCGCCAGACGAGTGCCGTCAACAGGTGCCGCGGCAGCAGGTATTGCAGCAGGACGAACAGCCGGTCAAGCATCAGTCGGTCCCGCCCGGAAACGCATAGCGGATCGCAAGGATCGGCGCATCGTCGCTGAGCAACTGCACCGACACCGCAGCATCGAGGTCGCGTGCACGCATGAGCATCAGGTGCTTGCCGCCGCGCTCGAGCCCGACACTGTGGCGCGCCGGCACGACCAGTTCGTCGAGCTGGCGCATGCGAGCGACCCCGTCCGCGATTATCGTCTCGTGGATTTCGACCTTGCCGAACTGCGGGCTCGTCGCGCCGGTTATGCGAATGGGCTCACCCGTATTGTTCGTCAGCACGAGGTAGCCGGCACTCATGTGGCGCCCGGGCATTGGGCGCGTGATCTCGACCTCGCTTGCAACCAGCGGTGGCTGCGGCGCGCCACAGGCCGACAGGAGAACGGCAAGGCACAGTGCGGCGATGCGCATCACGAGCCCGCCATTAGAATGGGCAGGTCGCGCACGTATTGCTCGACAACGTGCGGCCCGGTGAAGAGTGCGCTGAAGCGCGCGTCGGGATCGACGACGAGCACGGCGGCCGAGTGATCGACGTTGTAGCCGTCGCCGTTTGCCGCTTGCTTCTGAAAATAGATGCCGAGGCCGGACGTGAGCCTGCCGATCTCGGCGAGGTCCCCCGTGATGCCGAGATTGCCGTCGCCAAAATAGTCGACGTAGCGACCGATGATGTCGGGTGTGTCGCGCTCGGGATCGACGCTCACCAGCACGATACGCGGCAGCGGCAGCACGCCTCGTTCCTCGAGCTGGCGTCGCGCCGTGGCGAGGATCTGGAGAGTCGTGGGGCAGATGTCAGGGCAGTGTGTGAAGCCGAAAAACACGAGGTCCCACTGGCCCTCGAATACGCTCGCGTCGATCGCGCTGCCGTGCTGGTCAAGCAGCGAGAAGGCAGGCAGTGCCGTTGGCTCGGGCAGGACCAGCGCGGCTTCGGGTTCCCGCGGAGCCTGCGACAGCCACGCGACGATGATTCCTGCCGCGAGCGCGAGGCCGAGCGCGATCGCGACGATGAGAGTCCTGGGATGCATGGGGCGGAATTCTACAGGCATACGCGTGCCCGAGGTGGTAGATTCGCGCGGCATGAACGCCGAGCAGATCATTCGCCACGTGGCAGGCCGCTTCGAACAGGCGCAGCTGGCCTACGGGCACGGTACCGACAATGCGATCGACGAGGCCGCGTGGCTCGTGTTCGCGACGCTCGGCCTGTCGCACGACGATGCGTACGCGGCGTACGCGGTCGAGGTCGCGGACGCCGATGTTGCGACGATCGATGCGCTCGCGACGCGCCGTATCGAGGAGCGTATGCCGCTGGCGTACCTGCTTGGCGAGGCCTGGTTCTGCGGCCTGCCGTTTTTCGTCGATGCGCGCGTGTTGGTGCCGAGGTCTCCGTTCGCCGAGTTGATCGAGGCGCACTTCGCGCCCTGGATCGCGGCAACCGACGTGCGTCGCATTGCCGACCTGGGTACGGGCAGCGGATGCATCGCCATTGCGGCGGCACTGGCGTTTCCCACCGCGCTCGTCGATGCCGTCGATATCTCGCAGGGCGCGCTCGAGGTGGCGCGGATCAACGCGAAACGGCACGGGGTAGAGGAGCGGGTCCGGCTCGTGCGCTCGGACTTCTTCGCGGAGCTCGGCGGGCTTCGGTACGACCTGGTTCTCGCCAATCCGCCCTACGTCGACCGCGAGGACATGGATGCGCGGCCCGACGAATTCCGGCACGAACCGGAACTCGGCCTCGTCGCCGGCGCCGACGGGCTCGAATCCGTGCACAGGATTCTCAAAGACGCCTCGCGATTTCTGACGGACAATGGAATACTCGTCTGCGAGGTCGGCAACAGCCAGGCGGCGCTGCAAGCCGCCTACCCGGATCTGCCTTTCGTCTGGCTCGAGTTCGAGCGGGGCGGCACGGGCGTATTCCTGCTGTCACGCAGCGACCTCTATGCACACGGGCTCTAGAGCGGACTATATATAGGTGTCTGGCAACAGTTTCGGAAAATCGTTCGTCGTCACGACTTTCGGCGAGAGTCACGGGCCCGCGCTGGGCTGCGTCGTGGACGGCTGCCCGCCGGGCATGGAACTGACCGAAGCCGATATCCAGGCCGACCTGGACCGGCGCCGTCCGGGCCGCAACGTGCATACGACGCAGCGCAATGAGCCCGACAGCGTGCGTATCCTGTCGGGTGTTTTCGAGGGCGTGACGACCGGGACGCCGATCGGGCTCATCATCGAGAACACCGACCAGCGCTCGAAGGACTACGGGTCCATCAAGGACAAGTTCAGGCCGGGTCACGCCGACTATACCTATCAGCAGAAGTACGGCATCCGGGACTACCGGGGCGGCGGCCGTTCGTCGGCCCGCGAGACGGCTATGCGGGTAGCGGCCGGTGCGATTGCACGCAAGTATCTTGCCGAGCGAGTGGGCATCGCGATTCGTGGTTGCGTCACGCAACTCGGGTCGCTCGAACTCGCCGTGAAAGACCTGTCGATCGTCGACGACAACCCGTTCTTCTGTGCCGATCCGGACAGGCTCGACGAACTCGACGGGTTCATGACCCGGCTGCGGGACGAAGGCGATTCGATAGGCGCGAGGGTCAGTGTATTGTCGACCGGGTTACCGGCCGGGCTCGGCGAGCCGGTATTCGACAAGCTCGAGGCCGATCTCGCTCACGGCCTCATGAGCATCAATGCCGTCAAGGGTTTCGAGGTCGGCGCCGGGTTTGCTGCCGTGGCGCAGCGCGGCAGCGAGCACCGCGACGAGATGTCCGCGTCGGGGTTCGGCAAGAACGACGCGGGCGGCACGCTCGGAGGCATTTCCTCGGGGCAGGACCTGCTCGTCAGTATCGCGCTCAAGCCGACCTCGAGCATCAGCAAGCCGGGTCGCACCATCGACAAGTCGGGCGCCGAAACCGAGATTGTGACGGGCGGGCGCCACGATCCGTGCGTCGGCCTGCGCGCCACGCCGATTGCCGAGGCGATGGTTGCGCTCGTGCTCATGGATCATTACCTGCGCAATCGTGCCCAGAATGCCGGCGTTTCGTCTGAGACCCCGAACCTGCGATAATCCACCGGCCAGGTCGCTTCAACACGTGACGGAACATCAGGAGGCCGACAGGCCCGCGAGAGAATGAACAAGACCTTTGATATTGCGGTCGTCGGCGCCACCGGCGTTGTCGGCGAATCGATGCTCGAGATCCTCGCCGAGAGGGAGTTTCCCGTCGGTGTGGTCTACGCGCTGGCAAGCGAACAATCGGTCGGCAAGACGGTCGAATTCGGCGCTCGCCAGCTGGTCGTCGAGAATCTCGCCGACTTCGATTTCTCGCGAGCGCAAATCGGCCTGTTTTCGGCCGGTGGGTCGGTTTCGGCCCAGTATGCGCCGCGTGCGGTGGAGGCCGGCTGTGTCGTCATCGACAACACCTCGCACTTTCGCTACGAGGACGACATCCCGCTCGTCGTCCCCGAGGCCAACGAGGAGGCGATCGGCGGCTACCAGGCGCGCGGCATCATCGCCAATCCCAATTGCTCGACGATCCAGATGATTGTTGCACTCAAACCGATCTACGACGCCGTCGGCATCGAGCGCATCAACGTCTGCACCTACCAGGCCGTCTCGGGCGCGGGGCGCAGTGCGATCGAGGAACTGGTGCGGCAGACGACGTCGTTGCTCAATGGCCGGCCGCTGGAAATCGAAGGCGCTGCAAAACAAATTGCGTTTAATGCGATCCCGCACATCGACGTCTTCCTCGAAAACGGTTATACGAAAGAGGAAATGAAGATGGTGTGGGAAACGCGCAAGATCCTCGGTGACGACAGCATCCACGTCAACCCGACGGCAGTGCGTATCCCGGCGTTTTACGGGCATTCCGAAGCGATTCACATCGAGACGCGGGACAAGATTTCGGCGGACGAGGTCACCGCTTTGCTTACCAAAGCAGCGGGTGTCGAGGTGCTCGACGGGCGGGCGCTGGGCGAGTACCCGACGGCCGTGACCGAGAGTTCGGGTGCGGACCCGGTTTTCGTCGGCAGGATCCGCGAAGACATCTCGCACCCGCGTGGAATCGATCTCTGGGTGGTTGCTGACAACATACGTAAGGGTGCGGCTCTAAATAGCGTCCAAATTGCTGAAAAATTGGCAAAAAACCATCTATAGGCTATAGTTTGCAGGCACAAATGGCCCCGGACTGGATGTCGCGAAACGGGGCCGCGTGGGGTTTGGAGAAAAACATTATGTCGCGAAGTCTTAAGCGTATCTCGCTTGCGCTCGTCCTGTTGCTGTCGAGCGAGGCCTGGGCTATCGGGCTCGGTGACATCAATCTCGATTCGGCGTTGAACGAACCGCTGCGCGCGGAAATCGAGTTGTTGTCGGCCACCCCCGAAGAACTGGGCAGCCTGAGCGTTACGCTTGCCTCGGCGGAGACGTTCGCGCGCTATGGCCTGGACCGGCCTTTCTATCTGCAGGAAATCGAATTTAACGTCGTCAGCGATGCGGACGCCGCCGTGGTGCAGGTTCGTTCGAGGAATGCGATCACCGAACCGTTCCTGACCTTCCTCGTGGAAGCGACCTGGTCATCCGGCCGCTTGCTGCGCGAGTATACCGTCCTGCTGGACCCGCCGACCTACTCACCCCCGGCGATGCAGCAGGCCCCGGCCGTCCAGGCGCCGCGTCGTCCGACGCCGGCCGACAGTGCGCGCATCGAGCG
>JABDQH010000084.1 GCA_013042375.1 Woeseiaceae bacterium | reverse complement strand
GCTTGAAGTTGAACACGGCGCCTTCGCGGATGCCGGACGGCCAGCGCGAGGTGACGGTCTTCATCCGGGTGAAGAACCGCACGCCTTCCTCGCCGTGCATGTGGTGGTCGCCGAACAGCGAGCGCTTCCAGCCGCCGAAGCTGTGGTAGGCGACCGGGACCGGCAACGGCACATTGATGCCGACCATGCCCACCTTGATACGATCGGCGAAGAAACGCGCCGCCTCACCGTCACGCGTGAAGATGCAGGTGCCGTTGCCGTACTCGTGTTCGTCGATGAGCTGCATGGCCTTTTCTTCGGATTCGACGCGTACGATGCACAATACCGGGCCGAAGATCTCTTCCTGGTAGATGCGCATGTTCTCCGTGACGCGGTCGAACAGGCACGGCCCCAGGAAGAAGCCGTTCTCGTGACCTTCGACGACGAGTCCGCGACCGTCGCAGACCAGGTCGGCGCCTTCCTCGACGCCGAGGTCAACGTAGCCTTTGACCTTGCCGAAGTGCGCCTCCGTGATCAGCGGACCCATGTTGTTGGACACGTCGCTGCCGGGACCGACCCTGAGGTCCGCGATCTGCTCCCTGAGCTTCGCAACGACGGCTTCGGCCGTGTCGTCACCGACGCAGACGGCCACCGAGATCGCCATGCAGCGCTCGCCGCAGGACCCGTACGCCGCACCCATGAGTGCACTGACGGCGTTGTCGATGTCGGCGTCGGGCATGACCACCGCGTGGTTCTTCGCACCGCCGAGCGCCTGGACGCGCTTGCCGCTGGCGGTGCCCGTCGAGTAGATATACTCGGCTATCGGCGTCGAACCGACGAAGCTGACGGCCTGCACGCGCGCATCGCCCAGCAGCGTGTCGACCGCTTCCTTGTCGCCGTTGACGAGATTGAAGACGCCGTCGGGCAGGCCGGCTTCGGCGAGCAGGCGCGCTACGACCATGGGCGCTGTCGGGTCTTTCTCCGACGGCTTGAGCACGAAGGTATTACCGCAGGCGATCGCCATCGGGTACATCCACATTGGCACCATCGCCGGGAAGTTGAACGGCGTGATGCCCGCCACGACGCCGAGGGGCTGGAAGTCGGACCAGCTGTCGATGCCCGGTCCGACGTTGCGCGAGTATTCGCCCTTGAGGAGTTCGGGAATACCGCAGGCGTAGTCGACCACCTCGACGCCGCGTCCGAATTCGCCCATCGCATCGTCGACGACCTTGCCGTGCTCGTCGGTGATGGCCGCCGCAATGTCGTCTGCGTGCTCCTCGAGCAGCTGCTTGAAACGAAACATGATGCGCGCACGTTTCGCGGGCGGCGTGTCGCGCCAGGCGGGGAAGGCGGCCTCTGCCGCGGCGATCGCTTCCTCGACCGTCGCCCGCGAGGCCATCGCGACGTGTTTGGTCAGCGCGCCGGTCGCCGGGTTGTAAACGGGCTGCGGGCGATTGTCGTCCGCGACGTCGGCGCCGTTGATGAAGTGCCCAAGAGTCTTGGCAGTGTCGATGTCGCTTGCCGGTGTGGCGTTCATTGATGCTCCAGTCTTAGTCGACCGTGTCCATGACACGGCGTACCGCCTCGAATGACCGTGTCATCTCGTCGGGGTCGGAATTCAGGAAGGGCGAGAACTGCAGCAGGTCCATGCCGTTGCGTATGACGATATTCTCGTCCCAGAAACACTTCTTATGGATCTCCATGCCGCGCTGACCCGGCGCTCCCTCGCGCGACGCCATTTCTACTACGCCCATGAGTCCGAAGTTACGCACGTCGATGACGTGTTTGTGGTCGGCGAACGAGTGCAGGAGATCCTCGAAATGCTGCTCGAGACCACGTGCCTGCTCGAACGTGCCTTCCTCCTCGTAGACCTCCATCGTGGCGAGGCCTGCCGCGGCGGCGACAGGGTGTCCCGAGTACGTGTAGCCGTGGAACAGCTCGATCAAATGCGCAGGCCCGTTCATAAAGGCATCGTAGATCTCGTCGCGAACGAACACGGCGCCCATCGGGATGACGCCGTTGGTCAGGCCCTTCGCCGTCGTGATGATGTCGGGCGTGACGCCGAAGCGCGTGGCCCCGAACGGTTCGCCCAGGCGGCCGAATGCCGCGATGACCTCGTCGAATATCAGCAGGATGCCATGGGCATCGCAGATCTCGCGCAGTCGTTCGAGATAGCCGACAGGCGGTGGAATCACGCCGGCCGAGCCGGGGACGGGCTCGACGATGACGGCCGCGATGTTGCTGCCGTCGTGGAGCTGGCAGAGGCGCTCGAGATCTTCGGCGAGTTCGACACCGTGCTCCGGGAGGCCGCGCGAGAACGCGTTGCGCTCGATGTCCAGCGTGTGCCGCAGGTGATCGACGCCGGGCAGCAGCGCCGCGCTGAACACCTTGCGGTTCGGCACCATGCCGCCGACCGACATGCCGCCGAAGTTGACACCGTGGTAACCCTTCTCGCGGCCGATCAGGCGTGTGCGGTTGCCTTCGCCACGCGCGCGGTGGTAACCGAGGGCGATCTTCAGTGCTGTGTCGACCGATTCGGAACCCGAGTTGGTGAAGAAGCAATGAGAGATGCCGTCCGGCGCCATGCCGGTGACGCGCTCGGCGAGGGCCAGGGCCTTGTCGTTGGTTACCTGGAAGGTGATGCAGTAGTCGAGCGTGGCCACCTGCTTCTGCACGGCCTCGACGATCTTCGGGTGGCAGTGCCCGAGGCCCGTGGTCCACAGGCCCGAGAACGTGTCGTACATGCGCGTGCCGTCCTCCCTCGTGTACCAGTGGCCGGAAGCGCCCGAGATGACGCGGGGTTTCAGGTTGAAATCGCGGTTGGCCGTGAACGGCATCCAGTAAGGATTCGCGGCAGGCATGGTCTTTTTCCCTCGGCGAGAAGATGCAAGAAGTGTACGCCCGGGCGGCGACGTTAAACAACACGTGGCGCACGCGAGCCCGGCCTCGCGCCGGGTCAAGTACGTGCTTTTACCGCTGGCGAATCGAGGGTTGTTGATGCAAAGTAGCGGCCATCTGACTTGTTCGAGTTGTATCCGCAATGAAGCCCTTCGGCACCGAGTTCTGCGATCATTTCGTGGTCGCAGAGTATTCCGATGGCGCGTGGAGCGCGCCGGTATTGAAACCCCTGGAAAACCTGTCCCTGCACCCCGCAGCGCACGTCCTGCATTACGCGAGCTCCTGCTTCGAAGGGTTCAAGGCCTACCGCTGGGCCGATGGCAAGGGCCGCATATTCCGCCTGCACGACCACGTCGCGCGCATGCAGAGGAGCGCGGTATCGCTGAGCCTGCCGGTCCCCGATGCCGACACGCTTGCCGGTATGGTCGTTGACCTCGTGCACCACAACCTCGCCGACATCCCCGAGCCGCCCGCATCGCTGTACCTGCGTCCGACGCTCGTCGGTACGCTGCAGAATATCGGCGCGGCGGCGGCACCGTCGTCCGAGGCGTTGCTTTTCGTCATCGCGTCACCGGTCGGCGACTACTTCGCGGGCGGCGCGGCGACGCTCAAGCTGCTTGTCGCTGAGCGCGAACGTACGACCGAGCAGCTCGGCAGCACCAAGACCGGCGGCAACTATGCGGCGGCTCTGGGCGTGACCCTGGCGGCCAAGGAAAAGTACGGCGTCGACCAGGTACTGTTCTGTCCGAACGATGACGTGCAGGAGACGGGCGCCGCCAATTTCCTGCTCATCAGCGACGACGAGATCATCACCAAGCAGCTCGACACGACGTTCCTGCACGGCATGACGCGCGACTCGATTCTCAAACTGGGCGCCGAACTCGGCTACACGATCAGCGAGCGGCCGATTACGGTCGACGAACTGATCGACAAGGTGTCGACCTATGAAGCCTGCCTGTCCGGCACGGCCGCGACGCTCTCGCCGGTCGGTGCACTCGTCCACCAGGGCAAGGAAATCCCGGTCCGCGACGGACAGCCGGGACCGAACCGCGCGAAGCTGCAGAAGGCCCTGCAGGACATCCAGTACGGACTCGCGACCGACACCCATGGCTGGCTAACCGAGGTCGGCTGATCGGGCTCCGACCGGTCCTGTGACGGATCAAATCGCCTTGGAGAAACGTGAGTCGTTCTCGGCGAGATCGATGTAGCGATCGAAGGTCATCGCGATGTTGCGCAGCAGCAGCCGCCCCTTGGGCGTGATCTCGATGCCGGCATCGGACAGCTCGATGAGGCCGTCTTGCTCGAGTACGTCGAGCTTGGCGACTTCGTCGGCGAAGTACTCGCGAAAGTCGATGCCGATGCGCTGGCCGAAGTCCTCGTAGTCGAGGCGGTCGTAGCACATCAGGTCCTGGATGACGGCAGCGCGCACGAGGTCGTCGTCGTCGACAATCAGGCCCTTCCTGATCGGCAACTCGCCACGCTCGATGATTTCCTCGTACTCCATCGTCGTGATCGAGTTCTGCGCGAACATGTTGCCGATGCCGCCGATGCCGCTCACGCCGAGCGCGATGAGGTCGCAATGGCGGTGTGTCGAGTAACCCTGGAAATTGCGTTGCAGCGTTCCATTGCCTCGCGCAATGACGAGTTCGTCGTCGGGCAGGGCAAAGTGGTCCATGCCGATGTAGACGAAGCCGACGCCGCACAGTTTCTCGATGGTATGGCGCAACAGGTCGAGCTTGGTCTCGGGCGCGGGGATGTCGTCGGCGTTGATCATGCGCTGGCCCTTGAAGCGCTGCGGCAGGTGCGCGTAGTTGTACACGGCCAGGCGATCGGGCTGCATGCCGACGACGATGTCGAGCGTTGTGTTGAAGCTCTCGACGGTCTGGTGAGGCAGCCCGTAGATCAGGTCGAACGAGATCGAGCCGAAACCGGCATCACGGGCCGCGTCGACGAGCGCTCGCACCTCGGCCGGCGACTGGGCGCGGTTGACCGCCTTTTGTACGTCTTCGTTGAAATCCTGGATGCCGAGGCTCAGGCGGTTGAAGCCGAGGTCCCACAGTTCCCGGATGCGCTGCTCATCGACCGTGCGCGGGTCGACCTCGATCGAGAATTCGCGGTTGTCGCTCTCGTCGAAATTGAACGAGGCACGCAAATGGGCCATCAGGGCGCCCAGCTGCTGCTCGTCCAGATAGGTCGGCGTGCCGCCGCCGAAGTGCAGCTGTTCCACCTTGCGCGAGCGGTCGAACAGGGCCGACTGCATCTCGATCTCGCGATACAGCATCTCCATGTAGCGCGCGACGCGCTCCTCGTTGCGCGTGACGATCTTGTTGCAGCCGCAGTAGTAGCACAGCGAATGACAGAACGGGATGTGCACGTACAGCGACAGCGGCACGTCGCTGTCGTTGCTTTTCTTCGCCGCCTCGCGATAGTCATCCGCGGTCAGCGTATCGGTGAACTGCAGCGCCGTCGGGTATGACGTGTAGCGCGGGCCGCGGCCACCGTAGCGGACAATGAGATCCTGATCGAAACAGACGTCCATTACGCTCGCCTCAATGCGTGAACGAGGAACAATGTGACCGTGAACAGTAGCATGCCGACGGCCTGGTGCGCGGCGCCGAGCACGACCGGCACGGCGAGCAGCAGTGCCGCGATGCCGAGCGCGACCTGCAGGATCGCCGTATGCAGCAGCGCATTGCCGGCGCGGCGTGCGCGTTGCGGGAGTTGCGCCGCGCGCGAACGGAACCAGTAGATCACGATCAGGACGAAGGTCGTGATCGCGAGCAGGCGGTGATCGAACTGGGCCGTGACCGGGTTGGAGAAAAGATTGCGCCACGCAGGCTCGAGTACCATGAGGTTAGGGGGTATCCAGTCGTCGCCCATCATCGGAAACGTGTTGTAGATTTTGCCGGCCTTGAGGCCCGCTACGAAGCCGCCCGAGACGATCGTGACCGAGACCAGGGCCAGCAGCGCGGCCGCCCTGCCAAACCAGGCATGGCGGGCCGCTTTGCCGTCTGCGGGGAAAAGCAGCGACATCGCCACCCACAACATGTACGCATAAATAGTAAACGCGAGGACCAGATGGGCGGTGAGTCGGTACTGGCTCACGTGCGGCACGTCGACGAGGCCGCTCCTGACCATGTACCAGCCGAGCAGACCCTGCAGGCCTCCGAGCACGAACATGAGCGCGTACTTCGGCCAATGGCGCAGCGGGATGTAGCCCCTGGCAAGGAAGTAGACGAAGGGCAACAGGAACACGATCCCGATCAGGCGGCCGAGCAGGCGATGCAGGTACTCGAGCCAGAAAATCCCTTTGAATTCGTCGACACCGAAAGCGGCATTCACCTGTCGGAACTCGGGCGATTGCTGGTACATCTCGAAGACGCGCTGCCACTCGGCCTCGCCGAGTGGCGGCAGCACGCCCATGAGCGGACGCCAGTCGACCATCGACAGGCCCGAACCTGTCAGGCGCGTGAAGCCGCCGAGGACGACCATGGCGAAGACGAGCCCGCAACAGATGAGGAGCCACTTCGCGACGGCCTTGTTGTTATTGTCTATCGTGTCGAACATCGGGCCGCATCATACGGCATAATTCCCGCAATGGGGATCGGTCACTGCCTTAACATCATGGACTTCCGGCGCGTCGCGAAGCGGCGCCTGCCTGCGCCCGTATTCCACTACATCGACGGGGGCGCGGACGACGAGTGGACCTTGCGACGCAACACGGACGCCTACGACGACTACGAACTGCTGCCGACGCACCTGTCCGACGTCAGTGCCATCGACACCGCGTCGACGCTCTTCGGCAAGCCGATAGACTGGCCCGTCATGATCGCCCCGACCGGCGCGTCGAAGTTATTCCACGCGGCAGGCGAACCCGCGGTTGCGCTCGCGGCCGGCAAGTTCAACATGCCCTACAGCCTGTCGACGGTCGGCACGACCTCGATCGAGGATATAGGCGCCATCGGCGATCACCCCAAGATGTTCCAGATCTACGTGTTCCGGGATCGGACCCTGACGCGTGATCTCGTGCAGCGTTGCAAGGATGCCAAATACACCGCGCTCTGCCTGACCGTCGATACCCCGGTCGCCGGCAACCGCGAGCGCGACAGCTATTACGGCATGATGGCCACGGCGAAACCCGCCTTGCGCAGCGTCCCGAGCATGCTGAGGCATCCGGGCTGGCTGTATCGCGCCGTCATTCGCAAGGACATGGAACTCGTGAATGTGACCAAGGCGCTCTCGTCGATGAAGTTCACGGACATGAGCGTCAAGGACTTCATCGACAGCCAGTTCGATCGTTCGCTGACGTGGAAAGACGTCGAATGGCTCGCGGACCTGTGGGGCGGGCCGCTCGTGATCAAGGGCGTGCAGACGGTCGCGGACTGCCGCAAGGCGGCGGACGCGGGCGCCACGGCCGTCATGCTGTCGAATCACGGCGGGCGGCAGCTCGAAGGGGCGCCGGCTCCCGTCGACTGTGTCGCGGCAGTTGCCGATGCGCTGCGGGACCGGCTCGAGATCATCTGTGACGGTGGCATTCGACGCGGTTCGCACGTGGTCAAGGCGCTGGCGCTGGGCGCCAACGCCTGCGCGATCGGCCGCGCCTACCTTTACCCGCTGGCTGCGGGTGGCCAGGCAGGTGTCGAGCGCGCGCTCGGCCTGCTGCGCGACGAGCTGCAGCGTACCCTCGCGCTCCTCGGCTGCGATTCCGTCGCCGGGCTGTCGGCCGGCTACGTCCGGCATCGGGCCTGAGCTCGATTTGTTGCGCAAATGCGAGCGATTCGCGCGCCCGACGCGCGATTTTCCGCTTTTTCGCCGCAATGACCGATTATCGTTAAATCCCTTGATTCATAGACTAATCAGTCGGTTAGCGCGATTCGGGAGAACTTTTTACCGTATCTGGTTAGAAACTTTTAACAATTTTGCGAGTAACATTTGGCGCAGCCGTCGCCTGAGGGGGGGATGGTGGATGGACCGCCTGAGGGCGGCGTGTTAGTGCAAGCGTAAGAAGGTAGTTATGTCAGGCGAAAGAGTTGACGGAACCGTGAAGTGGTTCAACGATGATAAAGGTTTCGGTTTTATCGAGCGCGAAGGCGGCCCGGACGTATTCGTGCACCATTCGGCGGTCCAGATGGAAGGATTTCGGACGCTGAAGGAAGGCCAGAAGGTCACGATGGAAGTGACGCAGGGGCAGAAAGGCCCACAGGCGGACAACGTCCTGCTGGCCGAATAAGCTGCCCGCGACTCGCGGGAATAGCGGTTTTCAGTTGTGAAATTGAGGATTCGAGACAACTCGATCCGGCTGCGACTCATGCGCGGCGAGGTCGACGCGTTGCGCGATACGGGTGTCGTGGAGGCGTCGACGGGATTCCCTGGCGGGCGCTCGTTCGTCTATCGCGCGGAGAGCAGTCCGGCGATCGTCACACCGACGGCATTTTTCTCCGGCAACGAAATCATCGTGCGCCTGCCCGAGGCGACCGTGCTCGCCTGGGCGACGACCGAGCAGGTTTCGATTGCGGGCGAGCAGGTACTCGATGACGGCGACCTGCTGAAAGTGCTGGTCGAGAAAGACTTCGTATGCCTGACCGGGCGTGACGACGAGGACGAGTCCGAAATGTTTCCGCATCCGGAGGCCGGCAAGGTCAGCTGCTGAGCGTGGCGCGCTACGCGACGTTCGAGAAAGCCACGCTGACGTTCCTCGAGGAGCTCGCGGCCAACAATGACCGCGAGTGGTTCGGGGTGAACAAGCACCGCTACGAAAGCGACGTGCTCGACGTGGCCCTGCGCTTCATTATCTCGATGCAGGATCCGCTGCGCGATATTGCGCCGCACTTCACGGCGGTTCCCACGCGCGTCGGCGGATCGCTGATGCGCGTGTACCGCGACACGCGTTTCTCGAAGATCAAGCTCCCCTACAAGACCAACATCGGCATCCAGTTTCGCCACGAGAGGGCGAAAGACGTGCACGCGCCGGGTTACTACCTGCACATCGAGCCGGAGCAGGCATTCGTCGGAGTCGGGATGTGGCGCCCGGATGCCGATTCCCTGCGCCGCATACGAGAGCGCATCGTCGCGAAGCCGGCGGAGTGGAACCGTGCGGTCAGCGATGCGTCGTTCAGGCGCCACTTCACGCTGGCCGGCGAATCCCTGACGCGGCCGCCGCGCGGTTTCGATGCGGATCACGAGTGCATCGATGACATCAAGCGCAAGAGTTTCATTGCCGTGCGCGACTTCGAGCCGGGCGATTGCCTCAGGCCGCAGTTCCAGCGCATGGTCGAGACCTCGTTTCGCTCGGGCGAGCCGCTGATGCGTTTCCTTTGCCGGTCGGTCGGCGTCAGCTTCTGAGCGCTTTGCGAATCTCCCGCAGCAGTTTGCGCGGATCGGGCCGGTCCGATATCTGGCGCGACAGCTCGACGTAGCGAATGACGCCGCCTGCGTCCGTCACGATTGCCGCAGGCCACAGCGTATGGGGACCGTATTCACGGCCGTAACTCGACGGCACGCCTTCGTCAAGAAACAGGCCCAGCTTGCGCGCCGCGGCGTGCCCTTCGTCAAGCCAGAAGTCGAAGTCGACGCGGAAGAACTCCGCGACACGGCGCGTCGTTTCGAGCGGTTTCGGCGTGACGAACACGAGCCGGGCTCCGAGGTCAACGATGTCGCGGTAGCGGCGCGTCATGTCGTCGACCTGGCGCGTGCAAAACGGGCACCAGTTGCCGCGGACAAACAGGATAACGGCGGGTGCACCCTGCAGGTCGGTCGAACGCAGCGGCTCGCCCTGTTCGTCGACGGCGCCGAAGTCAGGCAGGGGAGAACCCTTGCGAAGTTGTGGCGGCGTCGCGCGCATCCGCCGCGGATAGGCCTTGAACCAGGCAATTGCGACGGCGACTGCGAGGACGATCAGCGTGGCGATGAGCGCGGTCGACATGGGACAAGTATTGCGCGGCGACCGCCGTGGACACAAGGCGCGTTTTATGGATACTGGCGCCATGCACTCGAACCCGATTATCTGGCAGCCCTCGCCGGAGCGCGTGCGGTCGAGCGCGATGCATCGGTTCATGGAGGCGACCGGCCACGGTAACTACGGGTCGCTGTATCGCTGGTCGATCGACGATTCACGCGCATTCTGGGAAAGCCTGTGCGCGTTCTGCGAGGTCGAGTTCACGACCACACCCGGGGCGACGCTGGCCCGACCGGACAACATCATGGACGCGGGCTGGTTCGACGGGGCCGAGCTCAACTATGCGGCGCATTTGCTGCGCCATGGCGGCGACCGGGCCGCGATCGTGTTCTGCGGTGAGGACGGCACGCGGCGCGAGATCAGCCGCGACGAGCTGCGCGAGTGCGTCGCCGGCGTGGCCGCGGCCCTGCGTGGGGCGGGCGTCGTCAAGGGCGACCGCGTCGGTGGATTCCTGCCCAATTGCCCCGAGGCCGTCGTTGCGATGCTGGCGACGGCCAGCATCGGGGCCATCTGGTCGTCGTGTTCGCCCGATTTCGGTATCAACGGCGTCGTCGATCGGTTCGGCCAGATCGGGCCAAAAGTGCTGTTTGCAGTAAACGGCTACTACTACGGCGGCAAGACCTGCGATACGCGGCCGACCATCGAAGGCGTCGTCGCTGCCGTCGAGGCGATCGACACCGTCGTCATGATTCCGTTCGTGCCCGACCTTGCGCTCGACACCTCGATTGAGAACGCCGTTGCATGGGACAGGTTTGCGGCTGCGCCCGGTGCGCTGTCTTTCGAGGCCGTCGCCTTCGATCACCCGCTCTTCATCATGTACTCGTCGGGGACGACGGGCGCGCCGAAGTGCATCGTGCACGGGCACGGCGGGACGCTGCTGCAGCACCTCAAAGAGCACGTCCTGCACACGGATATCGGCGAGCCGGACCGGCTGTTCTACTTCACCACCTGCGGCTGGATGATGTGGAACTGGCTCGTCAGCGGGCTCGCGAGCGGCGCGACGCTCGTGCTGTTCGACGGTGCGCCGTTTTTTCACGACGGACGTATCCTGTGGCAGATGGCCAGGGCGGAGAACGTCACGGTATTCGGCGCCAGCGCGAAATACTTGTCGGCGCTCGAGAAAGCGGGCGTGAGGCCGAAGGACGAGTTCGACCTGCCCGCGCTGCGCGCCGTACTGTCGACCGGGTCGGTGCTCGCGCCCGAGAGTTTCGACTACGTGTACGAGGCGATAGGCGACGACCTGCAGTTGTCGTCGATCTCGGGGGGTACCGACATCATCAGCTGTTTCGTGCTGGGGAACCCGGTGCTGCCGGTACGGCGTGGCGAGGTCCAGTGCCGCGGACTCGGCATGGCCGTCGAGATCTGGAACGATGCCGGCGAACCTGTAATCGGCGAGCGTGGGGAACTCGTGTGCACGCGGCCGTTCCCATCGGCGCCGGTCGGTTTCTGGAACGATCCCGGCGGCGCGCGTTACCGCTCCGCCTACTTCGAGCGCTTTGCAGGCATCTGGGCACACGGGGACTTTGCCGAGCTGACCGAAGAGGGCGGCATCATCATCTATGGACGCTCGGATGCCGTTCTGAACCCGGGCGGCGTGCGCATCGGCACGGCGGAGATCTACCGCCAGGTCGAGAAACTGGACGAAGTCATCGAGAGCATTGCGATCGGCCAGGACTGGAAGGACGACGTGCGCGTCGTGCTGTTCGTCGTTCTGCGAGACGGCGTGGCGCTCGACGATGAAATGCGGCAGCGCATCCGCAGCGTGATTCGGGACAACACGACCCCGCGGCACGTGCCGGCGAAAATTGTCGCCGTGCCCGACATCCCGCGCACCAAGAGCGGCAAGATCGTCGAGCTGGCCGTACGCTCGGTCGTGCACGGCGAGGCCGTCAGGAATACCGAGGCCCTGGCCAACGCGGAGGCCTTGGCACACTTTGCGGGCATCGCCGAACTGCAGACGGACTGAGGACGGGCATGCACATGGACGGAGTCGAAGTCACGCGCGGGCGGGTGCTGCCCGAGTGGATCGACGTCAACGATCACATGAACGTCGCTTATTACCTGCTGGCGTTCGACCGCGCCGTCGACGCCCTGTGGGCACGCTTCGGGCTGACCGAGGACTACGTCAGGACGCACGACAGCTCGACGATCGCCGTCGAGTCGCACGTCACGTGGCAACGCGAGGTATTCGAGGGTGACCCGTACCTCGTCACGGCCCAGCTGCTCGCGTATGACGACAAGCGTATTCACCAGTTCCAGCGCCTTTACCATGCCGACGAGGGTTTTCTCGCCGCGACCTGCGAGTGGATGAACCTGCACTTCGACCCGCGCATCCGGCGTGTGGCGCCGTGGCCCGAAGAAATCCGTGCACGCATCGCCGAGTTCGCGGACAATCAGGGGTCGCATCGCTGGCCGTCCGAGGCGGGCAGCCGGATGCGCGTCCAGCAACCGATCTACAGCGCGAGTCGAAACGAAAGACAATGAAAAAGAAACTCCTGCTTGCCATCGACCAGGGCACGAGCAGCAGCCGCACCGTCATTTACGATCACAATGCCCGGGTCGTCGCGAGCGCCCAGCAGGAGTTCCCGCAGATCTATCCGCGGGCCGGGTGGGTCGAACACGATCCCGAGGCGATATGGGCATCGGTGACCGCGGTAACGCGCGGCGCCCTCGACAAGGCCGGCGCGACGGCTGCTGACATCGCGTCAATCGGCATCACCAACCAGCGCGAGACGACCGTCATCTGGGACCGCGAGACCGGCGAGCCCGTCTACAACGCGATCGTGTGGCAGGACCGCCGCACCGCGGACTACTGCCAGGCAAAGAAGGACGACGGGCTCGAGGCCGGCGTGACCGCCAGGACGGGCCTGCGCCTCGACCCGTATTTTTCGGGCACCAAGATCGCGTGGCTACTCGACAATGTCGACGGCGTGCGCGAGCGGGCCGAGGCGGGCAAGCTCGCCTTCGGCACGATCGACAGCTTCCTGCTGTGGCGCCTGACCGCTGGACGGGTGCATGCGACCGATGCGACCAATGCGTCGCGCACCCTGCTGTTCAACATCCACACGCAGGATTGGGACGACCAGCAGCTGGCCATGTTCGGCGTGCCGCGCGCGCTGTTGCCCGACGTGCGTGATTGCGCGGCGGACTATGGCATCGCGGTCGCCGACTGCCTCGGCGGCGAGGTGCCCGTGTGCGGCATCGCCGGGGACCAGCAGGCCGCATTGATCGGGCAGGCCGGTTTCGATTCGGGTATGACCAAGAGCACGTACGGCACCGGTTGTTTCGTCGTCGCGAACACGGGCACCGAGGCCCTGCATTCGGAGAATCACCTGTTGACGACGGTCGGCATGCGCATTGGCGGCGAAGTCACGTACGCGCTCGAGGGCAGCGTGTTCGTCGCCGGTTCGGCCATGCAGTGGCTGCGCGACGAACTGCACGTCATCGACGCGGCCCCCGAATCCGAGGCGATCGCCAAGCGCACCGGCGTCGTCGAGGACGTCTATGTTGTCCCGGCTTTCGCGGGCCTGGGCGCGCCGTATTGGGACCCCAATGCGCGCGGCGCCATTCTCGGCCTGACGCGCGGCAGTGGCAGCGACGAAATCGTCACCGCGACGCTGCAGTCGGTGGCGTTCCAGACCTGCGATCTGATCGACGCGATGGCCGACGACGGCATCCGACCGAGCGTCATACGCGTCGACGGCGGCATGGTCGCTAATGACTGGTTCCTGCAATTTCTTGCCGACGTGCTCGGCGTGCCGGTCGAGCGTCCCGAGAACGTCGAGTCGACCGTGCTCGGTGCGGCCTTCCTGGCCGGATACCAGGCGGGCGTCGTTGCCTCGCCGGCGGACATTGCGAAGCTGTGGCAACGCGACGCGCTGTTCGAACCGGCCATGCAGGCGGAGCAGCGCACGCGCCTGCTCGAGGGATGGAACGACGCGGTGGGCCGCGTGCGCGCGGTTCGCTGAGCGTGTTGCGCAAGCGCCAGAAACTCGGCAAGTACCGCATCGTCGGTCGGATTTCGCGCGGCCCGCTCGCCGAGGTCTACGCCGCTCACGACACGATCCAGAATATCCGGGTTGCCCTCAAGATTCCGAAGCAGGACGACCACGTCGGGCAGGACGAGATCCTGCACGAGGTGCGGGTCGCGACGAAGCTGCAGCACCCCAACATCCTGTCCGTCATGAACGCTGGTTACATCGACGACCATTTCGTCATCGCCATGGAGCTCGGCAACGAATCGCTCGCGGATCGCATCGAGCGCCGTACCTCAATGGCGATCAAGCTCGATCTCGCCGGGCAGGCGCTCGCGGGCCTCGCACACGCGCACGAGCACCGCATCATCCACTGCGACATCAAGCCCGAGAACTTCATCCTGTTCCCGGGCCATCGCCTCAAGCTGGCCGACTTCGGCTTCGCCAAGCGCTGCGTGCGCACGCTCAAGGCCTCCGGCTCCGGGACGATCGACTACATTGCGCCGGAGCAGGCGATGGGGCGGCCGAAGTTCCAGTCGGACGTGTTCTCGATCGGGCTCGTGCTCTACCGCATGTTCTCGGGCACGTTGCCCGAGTGGCCGTTCGAATGGCCGCTGGCCGGGTACGACAAGCTCGAGGCTCGGGTCCGGCCCGAGCTCATCGACCTGCTCAAAAAAGCGATCCAGCTCGACCCGGCGAAACGCTATGCCGATGCCGTCGCGATGAGCGTGAATTTCGAGAGCCTGCAAAGCGGCGCGCGCATGCAGAAAGCGACGCGCTCGAAACGGGGCGCGAAACGGGGCATCTCGTGGCAGCAGCGGCGCTGGAGCGAGTTCCAGCGGCACTTCCGTGCACAGCTCGACACGCGGCACCACTGCCGGCGTTGCGAAGGTCCCGTCGCCGAGAGCATGCAGGCCTGTCCGTGGTGCGGCTTCGACAACCCGTCGCGCGGTTCGGATACGCGCATGGCCGCGCATTGCCCGCGCTGCGAACGCGGCGTCAAGAACGATTGGGACTACTGTCCGTGGTGCTATGGTCCGGGCTTCGTCGAGGAGACGACGCGCCACTATCCCGACAAGCGCTACGCGGCGAAGTGCGCGAACACGCGTTGCCGCGGGCCGCTCATGCCGTTCATGCGTTACTGCCCGCATTGCCGCAAGAAGGTGAAGCGTCCGTGGAAGATCAAGGGCAGCCGACATAGCTGCAAGGCCTGCAACTGGGGTATCGCGCGCGATTTCTGGAATTACTGCGCGTGGTGCCGCGAACCCGTGAGGCGCGCATGAACGAATCCGGGGCGACGCCGCAGCACGACCTCCTGGTCCTCGACGGCGCGCTGGCGCCGGACGCGGTCGAGCTCGAGGTCGCGGGCGGAACCGCCTTCGCCCTGACCCAGCGAGACCCGGACAAGGAAACCGAGAACGAGGACACGGTCGCGATCGTGGCCTATGGTGCCGACGCCGCCGTGCTCGTGGTCGCGGACGGCGCGGGGGGGCTGCCGGCGGGCAAGACCGCGTCGCTGACGGCCGTGACGACGCTGGCCGCATCGCTGCAGTCGTCGCGGGAACACGCGACACTCCTCAGGACCGCGATCCTCAATGGCATCGAGGCGGCCAACGAGGCCGTCATCGCGATCGGCAACGGCTGCGCGACGACGATGACCGTGATCACGATCGAAGGGCTCGTGGCGCGCTCTTACCAGATCGGCGACTCGGAGGCGCTTGTCGTTGGGCAGCGCAGCCGCATTCGCCTGCAGACGACTGCACACTCGCCGACCGGCTTCGCCGTCGAGGCCGGTTTTCTCGACCAGCGCGATGCGCTGCACCACGAAGAGCGCCACCTCGTATCGAACTTCATGGGCACGAGCGACATGCGTATCGATATGGGGCCCGGCGTCGAGCTGCGGCCGCGCGATACCGTCCTCGTCGCGAGCGACGGCCTGACCGACAACGTTCATCTCGACGAGATCATCGAGCACGTGCGCAAGGGACCGCTGCCGGACTGCGCGCGCGATGTGGCCGGCCTGGCGCAACACCGCATGCAGCGGGGCGACACGAACCAGCCCAGCAAACCCGACGATTTGTCCCTGATTCTGTTCCGCAAACCGGATCGCGCGCGTATTATCGATGATTAGCGCCCGGCAGCGGGAACTCGACGCTGTGATAATGTTCCAAGTATGCAGGCCGGTACCGGATCCCGGAGGGAAGTCATGACACCGCGAGTCCCTACAAATCTCAAACGTGCGTCTGCGCTCCGCGCGCTGCTCGCGATCGGTTGCGCCTCGCTGGTGCTTACCGCGTGCGCGACGAGCTCGAGCATGGGTTCGGGCGGTAGCTCGGGCGGCGGTATGCCCGGCGGCATGCCCGGCGGTTCCGCAGGCGGGATGCCAGGCGGATCACCGGGGGGTATGCCCCCGAGCATGCCGGGCGGCTCGCAAGGCGGCTCGCAAGGCGGTTCCGAGAGCGGTTCCCAAGGTGGCTCCCAAGGTGGCTCTCAAGGCGGCTCAGAAGGTGGATCGACGGGCGGCTCCGAAGGCGGTTCGTCGGGCGGCGCATCCGGCGGAGGCGCGACGGGCGGCTCCGCGGGCGGCATGGAAGGCGTCCAGACCGGCGACGAATGTAACGACGGCGGCATGACAGGCGGCGGCTTCGGCGGCGGCATGGGTTGTGCGCCCGATTCCGATCGCGCCGAGGAACTCGGCAAGGAACTCGACAAGTCGATGGGTGAATTCGACGAATCACTCGGCGAGGAACAGCGCGAGATCGCATCTACCACGCGCAACACCGAGGGCTTCGACACGGGGTCCGGTGGTAATCGTGGCGGCTCGATCAGCCTGGGCGAGCAGGCGGCGGGCGCAATGGGCAGCGCCGGCAGCAGCACCGGCGGCGGGAGCGCGGGTTCCGATGCACCGGGCGAGGTGGGTGGCGGTCCGCTCGAAGGCATGAGCGCGCAGGAAGTCGAGAAACGCACCCCAGACGACATCGAAGCCATCATCGATGACGATATCATTGCCAAACAGCTCCGCGAAGCCGCGTTGTCGCAGGACGATCCTGAGAAACGCGAGCGCATGTGGGAGGAATATCGCAAGTACAAGGGACTGACCGGAGACTGATCGCCAGGCATGCTGAGAGTCGGATTGCTCATCACCGCCCTGTGCCTGGCCGGCGCAGGTTGCGCCGTCAACGAAGTCATCGTCGCGGAGGAGACGACGCTCGTCGTATCGGATACGCCGGTCGAGGAATCCCGCCTGCTGGATGTCGGCATCATCGAGTTTGCGCCCGGTCTCGACGAGGACAACGATCCGAGGAAGACGGGCGTCTGGGAAGAAATTCGACTCGCCGAAACCAAGTACCTCGCCTACCACCTGAAGAATACCCTGCAGGGAACCGGCCACTGGGGCGCCGTGCGGGTCATCCCGACGCGCGAAGCCTTCACCGATGTCGTCGTCAGCGGCGGCATTCGGCAGTCCGATGGCGAATACGTAACGCTGGACATAACGGTCGAGGACGCGGCCGGCCGGCACTGGTACGACCGCGTCTACAAGACCCAGACCGGCGTGACCTCGTTCTCCGATCGCCGTGACCGGCGGCTCGATCCCTACCAGAAAGTCTTCAACGACATCGCCAATGATCTGCACGCTTTCACGGCGGCGTTGCCGCCCAAGCAGCTCGAGCAAACGCGACACGTGTCCGAATTGCGCTTCTTTGCCGACATGTCGCCGCTGGCCTACGGCCAGCACCTCGCGACAGGCGATGACGGCATCGCAACGATCCTAAGGCTGCCCGCCGAGAACGATCCGACGGTCGCGCGGCTGCGGCAGATCCGCGAACGCGATCGGCTCGTCATCGATACGCTTAATGAGCACTACGCGAATTTCTATTACGGCATCGCGATCCCGTATCGCAACTGGCGCAAGGTGTCGCGCCAGGAGGCCGTCGCCTTTCGCGAGGTCAAGCGATCGGCGCGCCTGCAGACGCTCGTGGGTGTCGTCGTGCTGGCGGGTGCGCTGGCGGCGGAGACCGACAATACGAGCAGCAGGCGACAGTACAACACCAACCGCGCCTTGCAGAACCTCGCCATCAATGAGGGCCTGAACCGTATCATCGGGGGCATACAGCGCGGCAACGACGCCGAATCGCACGTTGCGGCGATCGCCGAGTTGTCCGAGTCCTTCGGCGCGCAGGCCGCGCCGATGGTCGTCAGCGTGGAGGGCCAGGAACGGCGCCTGACCGGTACCGCGCATGCACAGTACGACAGCTGGCGGCGCCTGCTCCGCGATATCTACCAGGCCGAAACCGGTTTCACGCAAAACGTCGATGTCGGCGTCCCGGCGCGCACGAATGCCGGACCTCAATAAAGGCATACGCCTTGCCGAGCGGTATACGCTGGAACGGCCGCTGGGTCGGGGCGGCGAGGCGTCGACGTGGCTGGCTACCGACCGCCTGACCAAGACCCGCGTCGCGCTCAAGATCGTTCCGGCCGATGCCGCCTTGCGCCTGCGCGAGGAGTGGCAGGCTAACCTCAGGCTCATGCACGCGCACATCGTGCGCGCGTTCGAGTTTCATGAAGACGGCGACAGTGCGTTCTATTCGCAGCAGTTCATCGACGGTCCCGACATCGGCGTGCTGGCCGGCAAGCCGCTGGTCGACATGCTGCCGCCGATCGGCCTGCTGGCCGAGGCCCTGCGCTACGCCCACGGCAAGGGCGTGGTGCACCGCGACCTCAAGGCATCCAACGTGCTGCTCGATCACAACGGTGTCCCGTACCTCGGCGACTTCGGCGTTGCCTCACCGATAGGTGCACCGGCGCGCGGCGGATCTCCCGTCGCGACGAGCCCGCAAGCCGCCCGCGGCCAGCCCGCGGCGCCGTCCGACGATATCTACGCGCTCGGCGTACTTGTGCACGAACTGATCGCGGGCAAGCCGCCGGGCGCAGGCCCGCTGACCGCGCTCAGCGGCGAGCCGATTCCCGGGGCCGTCGGCGAACTCGTGGCGTGCCTGCTCGACGCCGACGCAGCCCGCCGGCCCGATGCCGCGGTCGTCGTC
>JABDQH010000080.1 GCA_013042375.1 Woeseiaceae bacterium | reverse complement strand
CGTCACCACTGCCGCCATGCAGACTGTCGTTCGTCGAATTCTTACCATAATCGAGGCCTCGCGCTGCGTCATACCGACAGCTTACCAAGACTGCCGGCCGATTTGCCGATGCCCACGCCGGCGCGGGCACTCCCTGCACATTGCCCGGGCGCTGCGGACGTGCATAGAATCGGCGTTCCCCGAGGGAGAGCGTCGCTTTGATCATCAGCAGTAACCGGTTGTTCCAGGTATTCAAGTACGCGGTCTACGCGCTGCTGGCGATGAACATCTACTGGTTTTTTCGCGAGGAACACGCGGCGGCGGCCTTGCAGTTTGCCGACGGCCTGGCGCTGGCCGACGTCATCGAAGCCTACTCCGCAACGATCGACACGGCGGCCTGGGTTGTCCTGCTGCTGATGTTCGAACTCGAGACCCACGTGCTCGAGGATCGACATTTCACGCCGCTCGTCACCCGTGCACTGCACGGCCTGCGCATCATCTGCTACGCATTTATCGCGTATGCGTTGTACGGCTACGTGCAGAACCTGCTCTTCGTCTCTGGCACCGAACCGCTGGCCGGAGTCCGCGACCTGTGTTCGCTGGTATCGGGCGACTGGTCCTGGACTACGACACTCGACGAGTATGCGACGATCACTGCGGCCAACTGCGGCGACTGGTCGACCGCCGTCGACTTCGTCCGCTTCAGTGGCATGCAGGCCGTCGTCGACGCGCCGGGGCTGACCGACATCGTGCGGCTCGCGTGGGTCGATGTCATCAACTCGGCTGTGTGGCTGCTCGTCGTGCTGGTTCTCGAGATCGACGTGCGATTACAGGAGCGTAACCGCTACGAAGGCATCGCCCTGCACGCGAGCACTGCGGCCAAGTCCGTCCTGTACTTCCTGCTGCTGCTGGCGGCGATCTACTGGGGCATCAAGGGCGACTTCGTCGATTTCTGGGACGCATTCCTGTGGCTCGTCGCCTTCGTGTTCATCGAACTCAACGTGTTCGAGTGGCGCGCCGAGGAGCACGCCGTAAGATCGGTCGCCGCTGAGCGGGACATCCGCGACCAGGATACGTAGATCAGGTCGATTCGCACCTAGTCGATGCCGAGGATCTTGTGCGTCTGCAAACTGAGTTTCCAGCGCGGATGCTCGAGACAGTAGTGCATGGTGCGACGCGTGTTCGCATCGCGCTGCGCGTCGTCGAGCGGCTGCAGGAAGAAGTGCTCGAAATCGAGTTGGACAAAATTCTCCGGCTGCGCCTCAGCCTCGGCCTGCGGGTACACGAGCTTCAGTTCGTCACCCGAGCGCTGCACGAGCGGCGCGTCGGCCTTCGGGCTCACGCACAGCCAGTCGATATTTGCCGGCGCCGCGATCGTCCCGTTGGTCTCGACGCCGACCTCGAAGCCGGCATCATGCAGCCCTAGCAGCAGCATTTCATCGAGCTGCAGCAGCGGCTCACCGCCCGTGCAGACGACGTAAGGCCGTTCTGCGGCAGCGTCCCGCGGCCACCGCGCGGCCACGGCATCGACGAGGTCCGCAGCCGATTCGTACTTGCCGCCGCCGGCGCCGCCGGTACCGACGAATTCGGTATCGCAGAATCGGCACACGGCCGCGGCCCGGTGTTGTTCGCGTCCCGACCACAGGTTGCAGCCGGCGAAACGCAGGAACACGGCCGGACGCCCCGCCTGGGCACCCTCGCCCTGCAGCGTGTAGTAGATCTCATTAACGGTGTAGGTCATGACGACGCCGGCAACGGGTCCTCGATACCGGCCTCGGCGAAGCCTCTGGCACGCAGCACGCAGGCCGGGCACTTGCCGCAGGGCGGCCGCTCACCGTTGTAGCACGTGTGTGTCAGCGCCATCGCGGGCAGGCCACCGAGGTCGCGCGCCAGTTCGACCGTCTCCCTCTTCGACAGGTGCATCAGCGGCGTATGAATCGTGACGTCGAACTCCATGCCGAGACTGAGCGCGTCCTGCAATGCTGCCATGGTGTTTTCGCGGCAGTCCGGGTAGCCGCTGTAGTCGGTCTGGGCAACGCCGGTGACGAGGTTGGCGATGGCCCTGCGCCAGGCATAGGCGGCGGCAAAAGTCAGGAACACGAGATTTCGCCCGGGCACGAATGTATTCGGCAGTCCCGAGCCGGCATCGATTTCCTGCGCCACTTCGATGGCATCGTCGGTCAGGGCGTCGCCGCCGAGGGCTGTGAATGTGTCGATGGGCAGGACACGGTTGTGTACGCCGGCGAATTCGGCCACGCGCGCGGCACACTCGAGCTCGATACGATGGCGCTGACCGTAGTCGAACGTGACGGTATCGACGTTGGCCTGGCCGAATCTGTCAATGGCCCAGTAGAGGCAGGTCGTCGAATCCTGGCCACCCGACAAGACGACCAGTGCCTTGTCAGGATCAGCCCGCACCGCCCGTCCTCCTCGGTTCCTCGAAGGGCACGAGCCAGTCGGCCGTCAGCTCGATCGATTTTTCCAGCAGTCGCTCGGCCATCAAAGTGTCCTGCATGTGACCCTGCCCCTCGACGGCGATCGCCTCGCAATCTTCGAAGTACCTGCCGCTGACGTTGCCGAGCTGGCTGCTCGTCGCCACGTAGCAGCTCGTCGCCGCCCCTTGCTCGAGGGTTTTCCCCGCAATACCGGTGTAGATGCCGAACAGGAAACGCGTCACCGCGCTGAGGTTGCGGTCAATGTCCGTATTGATGACGCCCGGGTGCAGCGCGTTGCTCGTGATGCGGGTGCCGCGCAACAGGTCGGCGAGTTTGAGTGAGAAAAGGACGTTGGCGAGCTTCGATTGACCATAGGCGAGCGAGTCGCTGTAGTCACGTTCCATCGCGAGATCGTCGAACTGGATGCCCGATGCGGGCGCGTCCCGGTACGCGCTGCGGCTGGCTACAACGACGACGCGCCCCTGCCACGCAGTATAGAGTCGCGACATCAGCCGGTTCGTGAGGATGAAGTGCCCGAGGTGGTTGATGACGAAGTGCTTCTCGATGCCGTTGATCAGCTCGCGATCATTGCCGCCGCCACGGTAACCCGCATTCAGAATCAGCATGTCGACCGGCACCTGCAAGGTCTTGACCAGGTCGGCGCAGCGCGCCACCGAGTCGAAATCGCCGAGATCGAGCTGCACCGGCATGGTCGTGCCGTTCACGTTGCGGCAGGCTTCCCGCGCCCGGTCCAGGGACCGGCTGGTACCGACGACGAGGGCTCCGCGCTTCGCCAGTACGCGCATGGTCTCGAAGCCGATGCCGGTCGTGCAACCGGTAACGAGGGCGGTCTTGCCCGCGAGGTCGATACCCTCAGTGACCTGCTCGGCGGTCGCCTCGTCATCGAAGCCGCTGGCGGGAACGCCGGCAACGCGAATACGCTCTACGTCGCTGCACGCGGACAACGTCGGAAGTGCAAGGCCGGCTCCGGCCGCCTGCAGGAAGCGACGCCGGTCAATCATCGCCGAACAACGCATCGAGCGCGTCGGCAGCCGCGTCCGCCGCAGACTTGCGCTGCGGGTCAAATGCCGCTTCCGACGGCTTGAACCAGTCGCAGAAATTCGGGCGCTCTTTTTCGCTTACGTCCTCCGCACCGTCTTCGCGGCACTGCCGCGGCACTTGCGCGTCGAAGAACACGCACATCTTGCATACGTGCAGGTCGGCAGTGCAGCCGGGGCACTGGTCGTGCCGTGATAGCGGCAACGACAGTTCCGCCAGCGATGCACCGCAGCGATAACAGGCCAGGTTGTGGGACATGCGGGCTCCTGGTTGACGGAGCCCGCAGTATAGCCCGTCAGTCCGCCTGGCTCGGCACGAACTCCTGCATGACGGCGTCTATGAGAATGTCGGGCGGCAGCAGGCCCTGGGCCAGTACGAAGTCGTGAAGCGCCCGTCGATCGAAGTCGTCGCGCAGCTTGAGCTCGGTCTGCGCCCGCAACGCCTGCATCTTGTTGTAGCCGTAGTAGTACGCCGTTGCCTGCCCGGGAATCCGGTAGGTATAGCGTTCCACCTCGTTCTGGGCCCAGGCCTCACCAACGGCAACGTCGTCCATGATCAATGCTTTGGCCTCCGCCGGCTTAATCAGGCCGAGATTCAGCATCGGGTCGAGGAACATTCGCGCCGCGCGCATCAGTCGGTATTGCAGGCTGATCATCTGCATGGATTCAGTGCTCGCGGGCGATTCTGAGGACTTTCGCACCGCGCACGTGGTTCCTGCGCAGGTCCACGAGTGCCTGGTTTGCATCCTCGAGCGGGTACTCGGTCAGCTCGACGTGCAGCGGCACCCGTGCCGCGATGGGCAGGAACTCCTCGAGATCACGGCGCGTCACGTTGGCAACGGACTTGATTTCCTTTTCCATCCACAGGTGATCCTCGTAGCGAATGGACGCCATGAGGTGCCTGTCACCGGCTTCCTTGCGGATCGCGTTGATCACGAGGCGGCCGCCGGGACGCAGGCATTCGAGTGCCGCGAGCACGGGCTTCCAGGCCGGCGTCGTATCGATAATCGCGTGCGGTGCCTGCGGGGGCGGCGCCGTCGTGTCGCCGGCCCAGTCGGCGCCGAGTTCGAGCGCAAAGCGCCGCTCCTCCTCGCTCCGCGCGAAGACGAAGATGCGGCAGGTCGGGTAAATATGCCGCGCCAATTGCAGCACGAGATGACCGGAGCCGCCGAAACCCGTCAGGCCGAGGACTTCACCGTCGGCGAGCCCGGCAAGCCTCAATGAGCGAAAGCCGACGCCGCCGGCGCACAGTAGCGGCGCGGCCTCGGCGTCGCTGAAAACATCGGGAATCGGGTACGCGTAGTCCTCGTGCACCAGAACGAATTCCGCATAGCCGCCGTCAACGTCGCGTCCGGTGGCACGGAACTCTTTACTCAGGTTTTCGTCGGCTGCGCCCGTCGACGAGTGGATCCAGCCGATGCCGACACGGTCGCCAGTCTGGAACCGGGTGCTGCCGCTTCCCTGCGTCGCGACATGGCCGACAATCTCATGACCCGGAATAACCGGCAGCGCAGGCGGTGGCGTGCGGCCCTCGATCTCATCCAGTTCGGTGTGGCAGACGCCACATACCGACACGGCGACGACGATCTCGCGCGGACCTGGAACGGGCCTGGCAACCTCCGTCAACTCGAGGGGCGCGGGATTGTCATCCAGCCCGACGACGGCACGCAGTACCATCGCACGCATCGTTGCACTCCTTTACGTGTGCTGATCGCGCGTATATGGTGCGCTAGTTTTCGATAATTGCCCACCCCATGCACCAGACTCGAGTCCTGTCCGGAACCCTGACCGCTTTCCTCACGGCCTGCGCGAGTGAGGCGGTACTGCTCAACAGCGAACGCATCGAGCAGCGCTTCGGCAACTACGGGATCGAATTGCTTGAGAGCGAAGACGGCCTGCGCCGGTCGAACCTCTACAGTCGCGAAGGAAACCTGGCCACCTGCCGGACGTACGCGCTCGTCGAGTTCACGGAACAGCTCGATGAGCGGTACGCCGATACCCACGCGACCGTGCTCGCCGGCGGATCGATTGGCGCCACGGCGCGCGAGCGTGGCTGGGAAGTCCACAAGCATACCGCCTATATCGGCCAGCTGCGGCTCCCCGAACGCCCGACGGAAGTGAGGCGCCTGATGCGGCTGCGTGGCGGTGAGCTCCTTGCCGTTCATGTCTATCGGCTGATACTGGCCCAGGCCGACAATACGCTGCCCTACGCGACCATCATCGAAATCCATCACCCCGACTACCTCGACCTTACGGACCTGCGGACGCTGTACGTCGACGACGACGAAGGGACCTTGCCGGCCGCCGACATCGGGCGCATGGCCGACCTGTTGTTCAGCACGCACGCGGCGCGCTAGTGCCGCGCCCGGGGCCTTCGCGGGCATCGCGGCCTGTCGACGACTGATCCCTGACCAGATAATCTGGTTGAAGTTAATTATCGATCTCTTTGTTTTTTATACCTTTATATTTCGGACTGGTGAGCGGGCTGCCGCATTCGCCTTGCGCGTCGGTTAAGTATGGGTTCAGCTAGACGCGCGTAGTATCGGTTGCAGATTCAGAGGGTCCGCGAAGACTCGGGCCCCAAGGAGGCAGGACATGAACAACCGACTCTTTGCCCGACGTGGACTGGCCAGCCTGGTGCTGGCGTTTTCCATGGTGCCGCTCGCAGCCTGCGCGCAGGTACCCGTGGACGAACACGGCGAGGTCGTCGGCGACTACCAGCCTGCCGACGAAGTTGCCCCCGAGCGGCCCCTCGGCAACGAAGAGATCCCGCTGATGTCGCAGGCCGAACTCGAAGAACTGGTCGGCCCTATCGCGCTGTATCCGGACGACCTGCTCGCCGTCGTACTGCCTGCGGCGGCCTACCCGTTGCAGATCATGGAAGCCGCGCGTTTCCTCGAGGAGCTCGAGGACGATGCCTCGCTCAAGCCGGATCCCGACTGGGACGATTCCGTGGTTGCGCTGCTCAACTACCCCGAGGTCGTCAAATTGCTCAATGACGACATCGACTGGACCTGGCGCCTTGGCGAGGCCGTCATCGCGCAACAGCAGGACGTCGTCGGCGCGATCCAGTCCTTTCGTGATCGTGCCTATGCGGCCGGCAATCTCAAGAGCGACGACTACCAGAGCGTCAGTCAGGACGAGGGCGTGATCGAAATCACGCCGGTCTCGGACGACGTTATTTACGTGCCCTACTATGAACCCGAGCGCGTCGTCGTGTACCAGCCGCGACCGGTGTACTACTACTACCCGCGCCGCTACCCGGTTTACTACTACCCGTATCCGTCGTCGTACGCATTCGATCGCGGCTATTTCTGGGGTGTCACGACCGCCTTCACGATCGGCTGGGTAAGCGACAGCCTGCACGTGTATCACCACAGCTACTACGGCCACCCGTACTTCGGCCGCTCCTACTGGTCGGATCGCTGGTGGTACCGTCGCCCCAACATCAACGTGTACAACACGTCGTATGTCCGGAACCGTAACGTTACGATCAACCGCTATTACCACGGTGACATCTGGCGTCCACGGCCGAACCGGCGCGACTACGTGCCCCAGGATGCGCCGCGCATCGCGACCAGTCGCCATTACCCGTCCGGACGCTCGGTAGAAACACGCCAGCGGACCGAAGACCGTAGTCAGCTCGAGGGCCGGCGCACGAATGCCCGCAATGAGGTCGATCGTCGCAACGCCGAGATCAGGAACGACCTCGTGCGCCGCCAGCCGACCCAGGCGCGCCGCGAGAATACGATTCGCGAGCAGCTCGCCGAGGCGCGGCGCAGCTCCGAGACTCGTCGCCAGCAGCCGCAGCTACGTCGCCAGGCCGAGCCACGCGCCGAAGCCCGCACTGAACCGGGCGCAAGAAACGCGGCCGAGCGCCGCGAGTCCATCCTCCGGCAGCTGCGTGCCCGCGATGACGCGGACGCCAGGCACAGGTCGGAGACGCGACGCGGCGTGACCGCTCGCCGCGAGCCGCAGCGCGATGTGATCAAACGGGAGCAGGCGGTGCGCCAGGTTCAGCCACAGAGACAGGCACGGACTGAACCGGTTGTTCGCCAGTCCCGGACGGAGCGCCAGGTAAAACGCGAACCGACGGTTCGCCAGGTGCAGCCGCAACGACAGGCCCGCAGCGAGCCGGCCGTACGCCAGCCGCAGGCCCAACGACAGGTGCGGGCGCCGTCCCGTTCGCAGGCAAAGCGTGCCGAACCGCAGCGCTCGCAGCCGCGACAGAAGCAACGCGATTCACGCGAGCGGACGAGACGTTCGGATCGTTAGGAGTCAGGCTGCCTGTGATGAAAAGAAGGCACCGGCGTACTTAACCGGTGCCGTCTTTATCGCCAGCATTTTTTCGTTTCAACCGCCCTTCCTTGCGCAGTGCCTCTCGCAAGACGAATTCGATCTGCGCATTGAGACTGCGCAGATCGTCCTTCGCCCAGCGCTGCATCGCCTCGTAGGTTTTCGCCTCGATGCGCAGCGCAAATGACTTGCGTGCCGCCATAGCCGTTGCCCGACCCTTCGATCAGGTGTAAAGACTGCTCGTGTTGAGCACGGGCTGCGCAGCCTCGTCGCTGCAGAGGACGACCAGAAGATTGCTGACCATGGCCGCCTTGCGCTCTTCATCAAGCTCGACGACATCGTTCTCATCGAGTTCCTGCAGCGCCAGATCCACCATGCCGACGGCGCCGTGCACGATCTGTTTGCGCGCGGCGATGATCGCAGAGGCCTGCTGACGCCTGAGCATCGCGTTGGCGATCTCCGGGGCATAGGCGAGATGCGAGATTCGTGCCTCGACGACGGTCACGCCGGCCGTGGCGAGGCGTTCCTGGATCTCCTCGCGCAGCGCATGCGCGATCTCCACGGGATTGCTGCGCAGCGCCAGGCCGCCCTCCTCGTCGTGCGGCTCATAGGGATACGACGTTCCGAGATTGCGCAACGCCGCCTCGCTCTGGATCTGCACGAAATTGACGTAGTCGTCGACTTCGAAGAGCGCCTCGGCCGTGTCGAATACTTTCCAGACGACGACGGCGGCAATCTCTATCGGGCTGCCGTTCGAGTCATTGACTTTCAACTGGCCACTCTCGAAATTGCGCACGCGCACCGAAACCGAGGTCTTGGTGTAGAACGGGTTCGCCCAGCGCAGGCCCGGGTCGTGGCAGGTGCCCACGTACTTGCCGAAGAGCTGCAACACCTTGGCTTCGTTTGGATGCACCATGAACAGCCCCGCCCAGCACACGAGTACGACGATCGAAGCCAGCACGTAGCCGACGATCCCGCCAACCGAGAACTGTTTGACGGCGACATAGATCATGTAAGCGAATCCCAGTTGCGCCACCGTCAGGACGACGAGCGCGAGATACCCGGACGTAACGGTTCGTTTGATTTCACGGATCATCCTGTTCTTCTCCTATCGTACATTTTGATATCATTTTGATACCATTGGATCGAAAGGTCAAGGAAGCGTTGTCTTATGTTAAATAGGGGGCGGTTCAGGCGGAGGTCTTGACGAGCTTTTTCTCGAACCGCTCCCGCAGGCGCTCGGCGATGGGCGCCTCCAGGACACGTCTCAGTTTCGCAGGATCCGGGCTGAGCTCGTAGTAGACGCGAAACAGTTCGACGATGCCGACATCCGTCTCGGCACTCTCGACATACGTGACCGTATCGCCGACTTCTACCTGCCCTTCGTTGAGGACCCGAAAGTAGATCCCCGGTCTCTCGGCATTGCGAAACGCGAGGCCGAAGCCCTGGTCCTGCATGCGTGTCGAAAAGGTGTCGCAGGGAATACGCGGTGCGGTCGCCTCGAGAACGACCTCGCCGATAAGCAGTCGATCCCCTACCCGCATGTCCGACGGCATGTCGTGGATCGTCAGGTTCTCGCCGAACAGCCCGGGAAAGAACTCGTGCGAGCTGTTGGCCGCCCACCAGCCATAATCGTCCGCGCTGTAAGCATAGATCGCCTGGTCCGGCCCGCCATGATGCTGCGTCGCGACGATCGCATCGCCAGGAATCCCTTCGCGCGTGATCTGCACGGATCCGTCGAGCGGCCGCTTGCAGATGCCTGTCGTCATCGACTTGCGCCGGTGCGAGATCGTCTCGACCAGACCGGCGTTGATGCTCTCGATCTGCATTTCGTATCCGCGGGTACCGTTGACGCTTCAGTATACCGCTGCCCGGCGGCCCCGCACCGGTGTCGCACAGACGATGCAAGGTGCGTTACATCTACGTTATTTTGTATGTATAATGTAACGCATGGCACGAACCAAGATCTCCACGCTCAACCTGCGCATCGAGCCCGCAGTGAAGGAAGCCGTTCGCCTGGCGGCGGCGCGGGAGCACCGCAGTGTGGCGAACATGGTTGAAATGCTGATTCGCCGGCACTGCACCGAGTCCGGCATTGCCATCGAAGATCGGGACGCCGTGTCCCCGGGGAAGACAAATGGATGAACGCCTGTTGAGAGCGATGGTCGCAGCCGGTGCCGTCAAGACCATCAGCATCATCGCCAACGGGGCACGCTTTCACGTCGAGGCCAGGACCCCCAACGGGCCGATCACGGCGGAGACGCGCAAGGGCAAGGTACGTACCTGGGCGACGCTCGACGCTGCAGCACGCTGGGTGCGCGGCCTCGGCGTCGGCGGTGCGCACATCAACCTGACGCACTGGCAGCCCGGCCAGCGCGAGCTGTCAATCTAGCGGCTGCCTAGTCGTCGGTCTCGGCAGACGGCCACGGACTACCGAACGGGAACGGCTTGTCGTCCGAGTTAAAGCTCATGTAGCGGACGTTTTCGTAGACGTAGGACGCAATGCTCTGGCCGATACCACGCAAGTCGCGATTGACCTCACCCGTGAACAGGACCATGAGGAAACCGAGTACGATAACGACGGTCCCGACCATGCTGGCCAGCCAGATCTGAATGAAGCAGATCGCGATGAAGAGGAAACGGGTCCACGTTGCGCGTGACTTCAGGTTTTTCTCGATCGGTTTGGCGGTACTCTCTTCTTCGACAAACGCATCATCTGCCGGAGGATTGGTGTCGCTCATTTCGCTGCTCCTCGGGTTGAGTCACCCTTAAGCGTTAACAAGGCGTCATGCCTATTGTTACAATCTTGGACCGTTCCGGCCAGTCAAATATCCCATGATGAAAAACATTATCTTCTGGGCGGCATCAGCCTGCCTGCTCGCCGCCTGCGGCAACGACAGCTCGCAGAGCGCCGCCGTCGATTACGACGCCGAAGCACGACGCATCGCGCAAACCAGCATTATCGTCGATACCCACGTCGACGTGCCCTATCGACTGAAGTCCCGACCCGCCGATGTGTCGAAGGCGACGGACGGGGGCGATTTCGATTACCCGCGTGCCGTTGCCGGCGGCCTCAATGCACCGTTCATGTCGATCTACACGCCGGGCGACTCCGAAGCGGATGGCACGGCCTACGACACGGCCGAGAGCCTCATCGATTCCATGCAAGCCATCGTTGCGGATTCGCCCGACAAGTTTGCGATCGCGACCTCGGTTGCCGACGTGCGGGAGCACTTCGAAGCCGGGATCGTATCGCTGCCGCTGGGCATGGAAAACGGGTCGCCGATCGACGGCGACCTCGCCAACCTCCGGCACTTTTTCGAGCGTGGCATTCGCTACGTTTCACTGTCGCACGGCGTGTCCAATCACCTCAGCGACTCCTCCTATGACGAGAACCGGCGCTGGGACGGCATCAGCGACTTCGGCGTCGAGGTCATCCGCGAAATGAACCGCCTCGGCATCATGGTGGACGTCAGCCACGTGTCGGACGACGCCTTCTGGGAGATCGTCGAAGTCAGCGAGACGCCGTTGATCGCCTCGCACTCGTCGGCACGTCATTTCACACCGGGATGGGAACGCAACATCGGTGACGAGATGATTGTCGCGATCGGGGAATCCGGCGGCGTCGTGCAGATCAATTTCGGTTCGATGTTCGTCACGCAGGAAGCGTTCGACTACTCGACGGCCCGTTCCGAGGCCGGCGAGGCCTACCTCGAGGAGCATCCCGACCTGACGCAGTCGTATATCTGGCGGGAATATCCCAAGATTTATGCGGCCGAGCACGGTCCCCTGCCCTTTGCCACCATCGATGACGTGATCGACCACATCGACCATATCGTCAAACTGACGAGCATCGATCATGTCGGCATCGGTTCCGACTACGACGGCGTCGGCGACTCGCTGCCGACCGGACTCAAGGACGTCTCGTCCTACCCGAACCTGGTTGCCGGGCTGCTACGACGCGGGTATTCGGAAGCCGACATCCGCAAGATACTCGGCGAGAACCTGCTGCGCGTCTGGCAGGAAGTCGAGGATCATGCCGCGATGACGTCGAGCAATACGTAACGCAGCAAAACCTCGTAGCTCGGGCGATCGAGCTTCATGCCATCGGGCAGCTCGAGTGTATGGATGTGCGCGTCGTCGCCGCGATCGCGCATCTCGAGAAAATACGTGCGTCCCACGCGATACACGCTGTAGCGGACGTCGCGGTTTTCACCGGACTTGAGCGCTACCGTGCTGTCGGTCCAGTCCTGGATTATCGCCCGGTCCATGCTTGTCTCCGCGTTGCGATTGCCTGTGTGCGATCGGGGTCCTGCAGATGTGATTGCAAGGCCCATGCCAGCCCGCGGGGCCGGGCACATGCCGGCATGCGCAACGGCTAATCAACGAGTTAGGCGACGCCGTGCGCCGCGACGACCGCGCCGGCGGGCAGGTATTGTCAGTTTCTGACCACCGCGTCAGGCGATTTGCGACAAGCCCTTGACATAAACCTGCTTTCCCTGCCTGCGCCGAGCGACCGCCATCTCCCGGCAGTAGCCATGCGGATGTCTTGTCGGCGGAAGCGACGACCTTCCGCCAACGGCCACAAGCGGTCGTTCACAATCTTCAGTTCTTTGCTTTCTTCCTGAGCTTCGGTGCCGGCAGTTCCGCCGCGGTCACCGTCAGCAACTTCGTCAACCAATCGCCGTCCTCAATCTGATCTTCTATCAGGAATGAGTTCTTTGCCCCGGGATAGGCTGGCGCTTCGATGACATTGCCAATGAACTCCCTACCCGCTCTCGTGGGCTTGACGAATAACTGATCGTCGCAGATAAGTGCCACGACCTTGCCATCCAGGTAAAGAGTGCAGCCACCGAACATCATCCGGTGCCTCAGCTTGCAGCTGTCGTCGACCTGGTCGGTGACGTACTCAACAAATTCCAATCCCTGCGCCACTCTCTGTCTCCTGTCCTGTTCCTGCCTCAAAACGAGTCACAACGATTCTCGATGGCGGATTTGGGTCAACAGCGGGTAATACTTAGAGCCTGCGTGTTCTGAGCCAGGTGTACGCAAGGAGACTGAGCACTGCAATTACAGCTATAGAAGACCCAATTATCCGAGCAGTCGGTATTATCCCGGCAATCATTGCGTAGACGCCTGCCACACCAAGCAAGAACACGACCAGCATGGTAGGAAGGAGCACCCACCTTCTCTCTACCGGCTTGCGGTCAGCAATTATCAACAAAACGCCCCATGAAAACGCAACCGCTGACATCAATCCCATCGGATACACGAATGCGGTGACTCCCATCCTTTCCGGAATCAAGACCAGAATGGCGATGACGAAATCGGCGATGGCTGCCACCCAATAACTGGCCCGTATCAGATTTCGATACTCATTCATCCCTGCGAACGACCAAGTCGGTTTACAGGTCGGGATATTACCGCAGCTCAGACAATCGCAGGAACAACTAAAAACCCGCACTCAGAAGCAACAGGGCATACGGTATCCCCACACCGAGTCCGACCGTCAGCAGGAAGTGGGGCCACGACCAGCTCGTGAAGAACACAGATTTCCTGGAAAACCTGGAGTAGACAAACAGGCCGATTACAACGATCCATATAAGGCCAAAAGCCGGTAAGCCGAACACCATAAGCGCCGCCATCGGCACCAGTACCAGACCGGTCGACTTGAGAAGTCTAATCAACACCTGGCTATCTGCATGAGGCTGTATCGGAGCCTGGCGGGCGCACGCTCGCGACCAGCACCCTGTCTACCTGCCTGTCCGGGCCGACCATGTAGATGGTGTTCCCGACATCGATAAATCCTGCTTTCTTGTAGAACGCAATGGCTCGAGGATTTCGCTCCCAGACGCCCAGCCAAATGTGACGCCCCTCAAACTCGCGCGCGGCTTTGTCGACCGCCTGCATGAGTTCGGACGCCAAGCCAGACCCGTGTGCCCGACTGTCCACGTAGAAGCGGTGTAACTCCACTGGTGCAGCGTGCGTTACACAGGGTGGCGGGGCATTTCGCCGGACCTGCGCGTAGGCAACAAGCTCACCGTTCGAGCGGGCGAGAATCGTCCTGACTGACGGATCGGCGAGTTCAGCGGCCTGTTGCCCCGGACCGTAGTTGGCGCTGAGGTGCGCCTCGAGGTCTTCCGGGTTGTTATCGGCGGCAAAAGCGTCTGCAAAAGTCCGGGCTGCGAATTCTGCAAGCTCTGCCGCATCGGCGACCCCACCGAGGCAGTAAGTCACGTTCCTTAACTCGATCATGGCATGCCTTGTTCGACCATCCCTGCCCTAGTGGAGCGGCCAGAATGTCACTAGCGCCGGCACGGACACGACGACAATGAGGATCTCGAGGGGCAAGCCCATGCGCCAGTAGTCGCCGAAGCGGTACCCGCCGGGCCCCATTATCAGCGTGTTGTTCTTGTGGCCGATCGGCGTCAGGAACGCACAGGACGCCGCGACGGCGACACCCATGAGGAACGGGTCCGGGTTCACGCCGAGACGCGCGGCGATTTCGACGGCGATCGGTGCGGCGATGACCGCGGTCGCCGTGTTGTTCATGACGTCGGACAGCGTCATCGTGACGATGATCAGCAGCGTTAGAACGAAGATGGGCGAAAACCCGCCTGCGATGTCGACGATGCTACCTGCTATCAGCGCAGTGCCGCCTGTCGATTCGAGGGCGCCGCCGATCGGGATCATCGATCCGAGCAGGACAATGACGGGCCATTCGACCGACGTGTAGACATCCCGAATCGGCACGATGTTGAGCAGGATATAGAGGGCAACGACACAGCCCAGCGCGACGGGCAGGTATACAAGCCCGAAGCTCGCGGCGAGGATCGCCGCGGCGAAGATGCCGACGGCAAACCAGACCTTGTCGCGCTGCAATACGCTATGCCCGCGATCGACGAGTGGCAGCAGGCCCAGCCGCCGCGTGACGTCGGCCAGGCGATCTTCGGATCCGAGCAGCAGCAGGACATCGCCCGGCGCGAGCTTGAGCTCCCTGACCTTGTCGCGAAAGCGCCGGCCCTGACGGGATACGCCAATCAGGCTCACGCGATATCGGTACAGCAAACGAACCGACATCGCGGAGCGTCCGGCGAGTCGCGACGACTCTGACACCAGAACTTCCTGCAGCACGAGGTCCTTGCTGCCGAGCTTGCCCTCGCCCTTGCCGACGTACTCGAGCTGCAAGGCCCCGAGCGCTTCTTCGATGCTGTCGGGGCTCGCCTCGAGGATGAGAATATCGCCAGCCTGGACCTCGACGATGCGCGCCCGCCCCGGCATACGACGGCCCCGGCGAATCAGGCCGGTGATCTCTACGTCGACCTTGGCCGTTTCTCCGTCGAGTTCACGGACGCGCTTGCCGATGACCGGAGAGCCTTCGCGCACGCGCACCTCCGCGATGTAGTCCTCGAGATCGAACAGGTCCTTGCCCGCATCGGCCGACTGGCGCTCTTTGGGCAACAGGCGCCACCCGATCAGCGCGACATAGGCCACGCCGACGATTGCACACGCGAGGCCCACGGGCGCAAAATCGAACATGCGGTACGACTCGCCGAGCGCATCGCCGCGGTACTCCGCGATGACAATGTTGGGCGGTGTCCCGATCAGCGTGATCATGCCGCCGAGGATAGAGGCAAACGACAGCGGCATCAGCGAAAGCGACGGACTGCGACCGGCCTTTTTCGCCGCCTGCATGTCGACCGGCATCAGCAGCGCGAGCGCCGCGACGTTGTTCATCAGCGCCGACAGCCCCGCAGCCAGGCCGGACATGATCGATATGTGCGTCGCGAGCTTGCGCGACGCATCGACGATGTATCGCGCGACGAGTTCGATGGCACCCGAGTTCGTCAGTCCGCGACTGACGATGAGCACGAGGGCGATGATGACGGTGGCCGGGTGGCCGAAGCCCGAGAACGCTTTCTCCGCGGGAACGACGCCCGTCAGCAGCGCAATGAGCAGCGCGATGAAGGCAACGAGGTCGTAGCGCCAGCGGCCCCAGATCAGGAAAACGAATACGAACGTGCAGAGACTGAATACCAGGACCTGGTCGTTTGTCATCGTGACTCCTGATCGACCGAAAACGCTGGTAGATTAACAGAGTGGCCATCATCTTCTTCATCCTTGTCATCGTCGCAATCGTCTTCGGTCCTGCAATCTGGGTGAACCGTGTTATCGATCGATACAGCGTGCCTGCAAACCGCTACCCGGGCACCGGGGGCGAGCTGGCGCGCCAGCTGCTCGACCGGCACGGCCTGCAGGCGGTCGTCGTCGAAGCCACGGACCAGGGCGACCATTACGACCCCGAGGCCAAGGCCGTGCGCCTGTCTGAGGACAAGTTCGGGGGCAAATCCCTGACCGCGGTCACGGTGGCCGCGCACGAGGTCGGGCATGCGCTACAGGACCACGAGGGATACGGGCCGCTGCGCATGCGCACGCGCCTGGTCAAGGCGACCCGCGGCATCGAAAAGGTGGGCGCAGGCGTGCTCATGGTGGCCCCGTTTCTCGCGCTGGCCACGCGCGTTCCGGCCATCGGGCTGATCACCTTCGGCGCCGGCCTGCTGACCCTCGGCACCTCGGCGCTCGTGCATTTCATCACGCTGCCGACCGAGTTCAACGCTAGCTTTGCCAGAGCCCTGCCGATGCTGGACGAGCAAGACATTCTCAAGGCCGTCGACAAGCCGCACGCGCGCAAGCTGCTGACGGCAGCCGCCCTGACCTACGTTTCGGCGTCCCTCATGAGCCTGCTCAATATCGCGCGCTGGCTGGCGATCCTTCGCCGATAGGTCAAGTTACTGTTTTAACAAGAAAATGTAGATCGGTCGCGGGCACCCGCTAAGACCGGCCCAAAGGGGCTGGTTTAGGGGCGTTGGCGCTGCTATCATCCGCGCGCGAAAGCCCGTCGCCACCCACGCAGCGCTGCACTCACCTGCCGGGAGAACGGCACCGGGACGGGCTTCGGAAACGTGCACCCACCTCGAATAATTATGACGGGTTCTCGCTGGGACAGGCTTGGAGAGCCCGTTTGCGTTGTGGGGTACTAGCTGAAACTGAAGAGCAGTGACATGAAAGACCTTAGCGTTTACAGGAACATCGGAATTTTCGCGCACGTCGACGCGGGCAAGACCACGACGACGGAGCGCATCCTCAAGCTCACCGGCAAGATTCACAAGACCGGTGAAGTCCACGATGGCGAAGCCACGACCGACTTCATGGAGCAGGAACAGGAACGCGGCATCACGATCCAGTCGGCCGCGACCAGCTGCCAGTGGGCCGACCACACGCTGAACATCATCGACACCCCGGGGCACGTCGACTTCACGATCGAGGTGTACCGTTCACTCAAGGTACTCGATGGCGGCGTGGGTGTCTTCTGCGGTTCCGGCGGCGTCGAGCCCCAGTCGGAGACCAACTGGCGTTACGCCAACGAGTCGGAAGTCGCACGCATCATCTTCGTCAACAAGCTCGATCGTATCGGCGCCGACTTCTACCGGGTCGTCAAGCAGATCAAGGATGTCCTCGCCGCGAACCCGCTCGTCATGGTTTTGCCGATCGGCGTCGAGGACAACTTCACGGGCGTCGTCGACCTGTTGACGCGCAAGGCCTGGGTCTGGTCGGATTCGACCGACCCGATGTCCTACGAGATCACCGACGTGCCGGCGGACATGGCGGAGCAGGTCGAGGAATGGCGAGAGAAGCTCATCGAGGCGGCGGTCGAGCAGGACGACGACCTGCTCGAGGCTTATCTCGAGGGCAACGAGCCCGGGATCGACGACATCAAGCGCTGCGTCCGCAAGGGCACGATCAATCTGGATTTCTTCCCGACCTTTTGTGGATCCGCGTTTAAAAACAAAGGTGTACAGAATGTTCTTAATGCAGTAGTTGACTTCCTGCCCAACCCGACGGAGGTCAAGCCGCAGCCGGAAATGGACCTCGAAGGCCAAGAGACCGGCGACGTTGCCGAGGTCGACCCGAACAAGCCGCTGCGCGCGCTCGCATTCAAGATCATGGACGACCGCTACGGCGCCCTGACCTTCACGCGCATCTACTCGGGTACGATCAGGAAGGGCGACAGCGTGCTCAACACGTTCACGGGCAAGACCGAGCGGATCGGTCGTATCGTCGAGATGCACGCCGACTCGCGCGAAGAGCTCGAGTATGCGCAGGCCGGCGACATCGTCGCCCTGCTCGGCATGAAGAACACGCGCACGGGCCACACGCTCGCGGATCCGAAGAACCCGGCGACGCTCGAGCCGATGGTTTTCCCGGATCCCGTGATCTCGATCGCCATCGCGCCCAAGGACAAAGCCGGCACGGAGAAGATGGGCGTCGCGCTGAACAAGATGGTCCAGGAGGACCCGTCCTTCCAGGTCGCGACCGACGAAGATTCGGGCGAGACCCTGATCAAGGGCATGGGCGAGCTGCACCTGGATATCAAGGTGGACATCCTCAACCGTACGCATGGCGTCGAAGTCACGATGGGCAAGCCGCAGGTCGCTTACCGTGAGACGATCACGCGGATGATCGACGACTCTTACACCCACAAGAAACAGTCGGGTGGTTCGGGCCAGTACGGCAAGATCGACTACCGTATCGAGCCGGCCGAAAAGAACGCCGGCTACGAGTTCGAGTCGCAGGTCACAGGCGGCAACGTGCCGCGTGAGTACTGGGGCGCTATCGAGAAGGCGTTCCGGAGTTGCATGGGCGAAGGCACGCTGGCCGGCTACCCGCTGCTGGACGTCAGGTTTACGCTACTCGACGGCGGCTTCCACGCCGTTGACTCCTCGGCGCTCGCGTTCGAGATTGCGACCAAGGCAGCGTATCGCCAGTCGGTGCCAAAAGCCGGCGTGCAGCTGCTCGAACCAATCATGAAGGTCGACGTATTCTCACCCGACGACAATGTCGGTGACGTGATCGGCGACCTTAACCGCCGTCGCGGCATGATCAAGGCGCAGGAAGCGGGCGCGACCGGCGTGCGGGTCAAAGCAGATGCGCCGCTCGCCGAGATGTTCGGCTATATCGGGCACTTGCGCACGATCACGTCGGGCCGAGGGCAGTTCTCGATGGAATTCAGCCATTACGCGGCCTGCCCCAACAACGTCGCCGAAGAGGTCATCAAGGAAGCCCAGGAGCGCAAGGCCGCTTCGTAAGCTCGCACGAGAACACGCTACAAAAAGGGGTCAGACCTTTTTAACAATTGCTTTGTTAAAAAGGTCTGACCCCTTTTTTCATTCGGCCTCTTTTTTTCCGCTCACGGCATCGTAGATGAAGAACGCCGCAGCAAGCCAGATGCAGGCGAAGCAGATCTTGTGCGCGAGCGTCAGCGGTTCCCCGTAGTACAAGCCGATCGCAAACTGCATGCTTGGCGCCAGGAATTGCATGAAGCCGATTGCTGTGAGCGACACGCGCTTTGCGGCTATCGCGAAGAACAACAGCGGCAACACCGTGATTGGCCCACCCAGCACGAGCAAGCCCGCGAGACCTGCATCGCCGGACGTTATCGATGCCTCTCCCTGCGACATGAGCCAGGCGATCCAGATTGCCGCGATCGGCAGCAGCAGCGACGTTTCGATGAACAGGCCGGGCATCGCGCCGATCGCGATTTGCCGCCGAATAATGCCGTAGGCAGCAAACAGTGCGGCCAGCGACAGGGCGACCCATGGAAACGCGCCGCCACTGATCGTGAGAAACAACACGCCGGCCGCCGCCAGGGTAACCGCGACGGCCTGGAAGCGCCGCAGTCGCTCGCCGAATACGAACGTACCGATCGCGACGAACATGAGCGGATTAATGTAGTAGCCGAGGCTCGTCTCGAGAATGCGTTCGTTCTGTACGGCCCAGATATATACGAGCCAGTTCAGGGAGATCGAGAGCGCAGCCAGTGCCAGCCACGCCAGCATCCTGCGATCGACGAGTGCTGCGGCCACCTCGCGCCACTGACCGCGCAGCGTGAGGATCATGGCGCCAAACGGCACGGCCCAGAGCACACGATGACCCAGTACCTCGAGCGGCGCGACCGATTCGATCCATTTGAAATAAACGGGGAAGACGCCCCACAGGGAAAAGGCCAGCAGGCCGAACAGGACACCGCCCCGTTGAGCGGCGTCGTCACGTGCCGCAACTGGCGTCATACGATGCGTTCCTTGCGCTCCGGCGCCTGGCGCATCATCGACAGCGACGAAATAACGACGAAAGGGACCGCCAGGATTCCGACAATTATTAGTATTATTAGTAACTTATGCATCCCTTCGCCGTGTTCCTCGCGGTTCGCGTGTCGCACCCAACGAAGTCCGTATTCTGTGACATAACTCCATGAAATCACAAGGGAGGACCGCCAAACTGGGTATCTGCAAGGGCCGCGGTCACGGGCTGCGGCCGCCAGCTGCCCATCGGACGGTTATGTACGAACGACATTTCGGACTGAGCAAGCGCCTGTTTCCGGCTGATTCCGCTGGCAGCGACGTCTTCGTCGGGCCACAAACGGTCGAGACGATGGCCGGAATCAAGAAGGCGCTTCGATCGCGCGACGCCGTCGTAGCGATGTCCGGACCGACCGGATCGGGCAAGTCCACGCTCGTGTCGAAGGCACTTGATGCCCTCGGCGACTCCTTCCGCGTGGTACGAATCGGACGGATTCGCCTCAAGGGAGCCGACGTGCTCGAGTTCCTGCTCGAACAACTCGGTGTCGAGGACGTACCGAGCGGAACCATACGCCAGTTTTCCGTTCTGCGTGCCGCGCTTGCCCAGCTCGAGGCCGACAATGTGCAACTCGTCGTCGTCATCGAGGATGCGTCGCATTGCGGTGCCGAGACGATAGCCGAACTCGAAGCGTTGACTGCGTCCGACGCCGGTGAATCAGGTGGCGCAGCCATTGTACTCATGGGCGACGAGCGGCTCGGCGAATTTCTCGCCGACGCACAGCTCGCTCGCCTCACGCAGCGCGTGCGCGATCGGCGCGAGATCAAGCCGCTGAGCGAAGCTGAAATGCGCGGCTACCTCCTGCACCGGTTCCGGCAGGCCGGCGGCGACTTCGATGCGAGTTTCGACAAGCGGGCGGCACTCCTTGTTCATGCCTTGAGCGGCGGCATCCCGCGAGTTGCCAACAGCATTCTCGAAGCCGTCATGACCACCGCCGCCGCCGCAGGGGAAAATCCCGTGTCGGCGACAGCCGTAGCCGCCGTGGCCAAGGCTGAATTCGGGCTCGAGGCACGTCTGCCTGCCAGGGCCGAGCCAGCTGCGCCTGCACCGGTTGACGGTCCCGCGAAGCCGCAAGAGAACACCCGAACCGAGCTCGAGAAACCGCAGGTGCCGGAGCCCGAAGCGGCGGAACCCGTTCCCGTATCGAGCTTCGATGCCAGTCCCGAGACGATCATCGAAATTGCTCAGGACATTGCGGGCAATCGTGCACAAGGCGCTGCCAATGAAACCGCTGCGCAGGACGTACCCGCGCCCGAACCGGTTCCCGAGCCGGAGCCCGAACCGGAGCCCGAACCGGAGCCCGAACCGGAGTCCGAACCGGAGCCCGGTCCAGAATCGGTCCCCGTCGCCGAAGCCAGGTCCGAAGATGTCGCCGTCGCCGAATTCACGCCCGAGGAAGTTCCTGAATGGGAGCGGGAGCCGACGCTGGCAGAGATGAGACCCGACCTCGAAGCGCTGGAAAAAGCCATGGCGCTCGCACACAGAGACGTGACGGAATCCCCGACCGTCAACATGCCCGCAGCGGTTGCCCGCGATAAATCCGATGCGAGCGGCGTCGAAGAGATGCCTGACATCACTCTCGACCATGCGATCGAACAGGAAGCGCCCCACGAGTCGAGCGACAAACCCGATCCTGTCGAGGCTGCGCCCGCGAAGGAAACAGCCACAGTAGCCCCTGACGCCGACGCAACCGAACCGGGCCGTCGGCCGCGAAGATCAGAAACCGTCGAGGAGCAACTCGAACGCATCTCGGCCCAAATCGCCGCAGCCGACACAATCACCGATATCGGCGACACGCTCGCAGAACGCCTTTTCGGCGATAATGTCAATGTGTTCGCTGAGCAGTTCGCCGCAGAAGAAGCAGGCCACGACGAGGACGAAGCAGAGCTTCAAACGATCGAAGATGCCACCGCGCGGCCGGAAGATGAGGCGCCGGTTCAGAGCTTCGCCACCGATACGGCCACGGGTGTCCCCGAAGCGCCCCAATCCAAGCCCTCGGGTCTGGATACGGCCGCGTACGAGCGACTCAAGACCGTGCGCGCCCTCAACGCCAACCAGCGCGCGGCGGCAAGCCGACGCGACGGTGACGCGAAACCGGCCTCCGAGCGCGACGGGAATACGGACGACGATGATGGCGACGAGAAGGGCGCTGATTCGCTCGGCCGTTTGCAGCGATCCTGACTACGTGAGGCGCCATGAGGAAGTTCCAATCCGGCATGGACGCCTGGCGATACATTGTCCGCAATGACAGCAGCCGCGCTTCTTTTGATTCCTATATACCGATCATCCTGAGCGCTGCCGGCGCGCTCGGCATCCTCCCGTTCGCGGTGCTGCGCTTCTTGCAGGAGGCCTGGACGGCCGCCGCCATCGATACCGTCATCATTGCCGGTTTCCTGTCGTTGGGAACGTATGTCTATCGTACCCACAACGCTCGCGGCGCCGGTATCGCCGTTGCGCTCCTGTGCATTGTCGGCGTGCTGTCAACCGTCTACCTGATCGGGCCACAGCAGGTGTACTGGACCTTTCCCGCGATGGTCGCCCTCTTCTACCTGTTGCGACCGCGCGAAGCGATTGTGTGCGTCATTGTCACGATACTCGCGCTGCTACCCGAGCTGACCTCGACGCACAGTGCGAGCGAACTCGCGACACTCGCCATCACCGTACTCATCGCCTGCGCTTTCGCATACGGTTTCTCGGTCGTCACGTACCGTCAGCACCAGCGTCTCGTGAACCTCGCGATCCGGGACCCGTTGACCGGAGCGGGCAATCGCCGCGGCCTCGAGGACAAGCTCGAAGACGTCGTGAACCACTTCGACCGCACGTATGCGCCGTCCTCGATCGTGCTCCTCGACATTGATCACCTCAAGAAGATCAATGACGTTCACGGGCATGCCGTCGGCGACCAGCTCCTCAGGGCGATTACCGAAATCGTAAACCTCCGCATCCGGGTCACCGACAGTCTCTACCGTATCGATGGCGAGGAGTTCGTCGTATTGCTCGAAGGCGCGGACCTGAACCACGCAGCGCATCTTGCCGAGCAACTGCGCACACTCGTCGACGCCAACGAGCTGGTCCGCGACCCCGGCGTCACGATCTCGCTCGGCGTTGCCGAACTGCGCGACCGTGAGACTGCCGAGGAGTGGCTACGGCGGGCCGACCAAGCCATGCATCGCGCCAAGGAAATGGGCTGCAACGCGATCAGCCTGGCGGCCTGAACGCCCGGCTATTACTCCTGCAGCCTCAGCGCCTCGATGCGAGCCGCCTCGAACTCATCGCCGGGCACCCATGTCGGCATCTCGTCGGCGTTGGCGATGGCAAGACCCGTCCAATAGCCGAGCAACGCATCGTCGACCATGCCGTCAAAGTTCCAGGCAGGGTCATACTCGTCGGTCGGCTGATGGTAGTTCACCTCGGTGTAGTGATTCTGCTGCTCGCGTCCCCACTCGGGCGGCCGATCGACAAAATCGGTGCCGGTATCGAGATACATGGCCGGAACGCCGATCTTGGCGAAACTGAACTGGTCCGAGCGGTAGAAGTAGCCCTTGTCTGCAAACTGGTCGGGTTTGACGACGCGTCCCTGCTCCTCGGCGATGAGCGTCGCGATCTCGTCGATGGTCGATTTGCCGAGGCCGATGAACGTGACGTCGTGCGTGTGCCCCCAGATGTTGCCGCCATCGTAGTTCAGGTTGGCCGCGATCTTCCCCGGCGCGAAGGTCGGGTTGGCCGCGTAATACTCGGAACCCAAGAGACCCTGCTCTTCCGCACCGACGAGATTCACCAGCACCGAGCGCCGCGGTGCCTCGGGCAGCGCCTTTATGGCCCTCGCGATCGCCATGACCTGCGCAACACCGGTGGCGTTATCCATGGCGCCGTTGTAGATCGCATCGCCATCCTCGTTCGGCGTGCCGGTGCCGAGGTGGTCGTGATGCGCCGTATAGACGACGACTTCGTCTCGCAGTTCGGGATCGCTGCCGGGAATAAGACCAAGCACGTTGGCCGACTGCACACGGGTAATCTCGACATCCATCTCGAGCGAGGTCGTGATGCCAAGCGGAACCGGCTCGAAATCGCGGTTGTACGCTCGTTCGCGGAGCTCGTCGAGATCGTGACCGGCCATCGCCACGAGTTCGCGCGCCGTGTCTTCGGTCACCCAGCCGTTCATTTGCGTACGCGGCTCATCGCCGGCCGGCAGCTCGAACTGGACACCGGTCCACGACGTCTGCACGACCTGGAACGGATACCCGGCCGACGGTGACGTGTGGATGATGATCGCGCCCGCCGCACCCTGGCGCGCCGCGCTCAGGTACTTGTAATCCCAGCGGCCGTACCACAGGCGTGTTTCGCCGGCGAACAGCTCAGGATCCCAGTCGGGATCGTTGTTCATGATGAGCAATACTTTGCCCGTCAGATCGGCCCCCTTGAAGTCGTCCCAGTCGTATTCGGGTGCCTGCATGCCGTAACCGACGAACACGAGCTCCGCAGTGTCGATCACCGCGCGCGGTTCCTGCACGCCGCTGCTGACGATGAACTCATCCCACTGCCGCAGGGTTTTCGACTGCCCGTGGCCCTCGAAGGTCCACGACGTGGGCTGTGAGGCGTTCACGCCGACGAGGTCGAAAGCCTGTTCCCAGCTGCCGTTCGCGCCGCCCGGTTCCAGTTCGAGCTCCGCCATGCGCTCGATGAGCCACGCGCGGGCCATCTCGTCGCCGGGCGTGCCCGGTCCGCGCCCTTCGTAGCGATCGTCGCTGATCTCGACGACAATTTCGCGCATGTACGCGTCAGTAATTTGTCCCGACGCTGTCTCCGCGGCGGGATTGCCGCCGGCAACAGAGACAGCCGCTGGCGATGCACTCGCCGCAAGCTCTTCGGCCGCCGTTTCCTGCGCTTCCTCGTCCGCCGTGCAGGCGGCCAGGCCCAACAATAACGCAATCGAAAACACTCTCTTCACAAAAAAACTCCCTGTGATTCCTTAACCGAAAAGCTCGCCGAGAAAAATCTGCATCGCCCGCCACGAGCGACGGTCTGCTGACGCATTGTAGACCGTTCCCATGTTCTTATCGTTCGCGGCCGGATTTGTGAACGCGTGCATGGTGTTGCCGTAGGCGTGCAGCTGCCAGTCCGCGCCCATCGACGACAACTCGGCTGCGAGCCCTTGCACACTCTCGGGCGGCCCCATCGGATCGTCCCAGCCATGCAGTGCCAACACGCGTGCCCGGATCGTATTACCGTCGGTATTGCCGGGCGCCGCAAACAGGCCATGGAAGCTGACCACGCCGGCCACATCCTCGCCGGTTCGGGCTATATCGAGTACGCACAGCCCGCCAAAACAGAAACCGATGGCGGCGACGCGTGCCGCATCGATCTCAGGCTGCTCGCGCAACGTCGCCAGCGACACGAGCATGCGTCGCTGCAGCATGCCGCGATCGTCGAGAAACGGCTGCATCAAAGCGGCGTTCTCGTCCGGGCCGCTACCACGGACACCCTTGCCATACAGGTCGAGCGCCAATGCGGCGTAACCCAGGCCGGCGAGCGCATCGGCTTTGCCATCCTCGAACTCGCTCCGGCCTCCCCAGGCGTGCGCTACCAGAACGCCGGGGCGCGGACCCGCTACGCTGTCATCCCAGGCGAGACGGCCCTCGAGAACCGTGTCGCCATCACTATATTCCACAAGGCGATGTTGCAAACTCATAGATGTCTCCTCAAGCTGCGCGCATTATATAGTCATACGCGGACTCTGCTAGAATCCGCGCGACGTCCCCGTAGCTCAGTCGGATAGAGCATCAGATTCCTAATCTGAGGGTCAGAGGTTCGAATCCTCTCGGGGACGCCAAGTTCGATCCGAGGCCAACTCCGCCGCAGGCAACTGCCTATTGGCACAACCACGCAGACCTGCCATGCTCGACCGCGGCCATGGAGATTCTAATCGCCCTGACGCTCCTGGGCGCCGCGTTCTACGTTGGATGGAACATCGGCGCCAACGATGCTGCCAATTGCATCGGCACGACGGTGGGCGCTCGGGTGCTGCCGTTCCGCACCGCAGCTCTGATCATGGCAGTGTTCGTCATCCTCGGCGGTACCCTGCAGGGCCATCACGTCATGAAGACCGTCGGCAAAGGCATCGTCATCACCGATGCCGCTGTCTACGAGACACATAACGGCGAGCCGGCGCCCGAGGAACACACGGCGTACTTTCCGGACAACCGGCTCCCCGACCGGGCGATCTTCGTTGCGCTGCTGTCGGCCGGACTATTCGTAACCGTGGCCACGTTTTCCAGCGTCCCGGTCTCGACCTCGCAGGCCATCGTCGGCGGGGTCGCCGGAACCGGACTCGGCATCGTCGGCATCCAGGCGAGCTATTTCAAGACGGCTGTCCTGATGAAGATCTTCGGGGCCTGGATCATCAGTCCTGTCCTCGCGTTGCTGCTCGCCTTCCTCGTCTATACGCTGCTGGGACTCATTTTTCGTCGCGCCCGCGCCCTGTTCTGGTCGAAGTTCCTGCGTATCGGGGTCATTGCTTCATCGGCCTACGTCTCGTACTCGCTGGGCGCCAACGACGTCGGTAACGCCATCGGACCCTTGCTCAACAAGTACCCGACCCACGCGATACCGCTTGCGATTCTCGGCGGCGTCGCGATGGCAACGGGCGCATTGACATTCGGTCGCCGGGTAACGGAGACCGTCGGACACAGCATCACGCCGCTCGACTATACGGGCGCCCTCGCCGCCCAGTCATCGGCTGCGTTCGGTGTACATATTTTCTCGATGCTCGGGATTCCCGTCTCGACCTCTCAGGCGGTGGTCGGTGCCGTCATCGGCGTAGGACTCACGAAAGGCGCGCGCGCCGTCAGCGGGCGCAAAGTAGCTACAATCGTCACAGGCTGGGTCGTCACTCCATTGTGCGCGGCAATATTTGCGGCCGGCGTCTACAGAGTTCTTGAAGTACTGATTTTCAAAGGTGGATGAAACACCGGGGCAGGTAACGATGCAGATATTCAAAAAGGAAAAAAAGGTCGTGCAGCTCGCGCTCGAGCACGCCGCCATCACGGCGGAAAGCGTGACCCTCATGGTAAGCGCGATTAGCGCTTATGCAGCCGGTGAGGATGCGGGCCTTGACGAGGCGGCGCAGACGGTATGCGAAAAGGAAACCGCAGCCGATGATCTGCTCAGGGAGATAAGAGGCTTGCTGTACTCGGGTGCGTATCTGCCTACGATTCGCGGCGACCTGTATCGGCTGTTGTCGGAGATCGACGATATCGCCAACCGGGTCGAGAGTGGTATGAGATTCGTCAGCTATCGGCGTCCTGCCAGAGTGTCACAGTTCCGGGAGCAATTTGAGCCGATACTGCAAATGACCGCTGACTGTTACAGTCAATTACAGGTTGCGCTGGCGGCATTTTTCAAGCCCAAAGGAGAGATCGACGACCTTCGAACGAGCGCAAAGCGCGTGTGCGAAATAGAATCCGCGATCGACGAACGGGAGCGCGCCCTGACGGCGGCGATATTTGCATCCGAACTCGAGCTGGCCGAAAAGCTGCACATAGCGGAAATGCTGACCCGTATCGGCAATATCTCGGACCAGGTCGAAAACGCGTCGGATGAACTCGAGCTTCTCAGCCTCAAGTCGATTATTTAGACTTCGGGCACGCTGACACGCGAGACGATTATGGACGCAGAACGACGAGACGCCGAGACCCTGGCCCGCCACCGCAGGATCCTCGTGAAGATGCTGTTCAAGGTGACGGCCTACTACGCCGTTATTGCTGGCGCCGTGGCGATCGCAGTCGCAACGATTCCGGGATTCGCCGAACAGCTCCCTCTTGGGGGCGTGGGCGAAATCGCGGACTTCGGCTCGTCGAGCGTCTACGATCTCGAAGAGGCGCTCCTGAGCGCCGACGACGAGGACATCGAGGACATCGTTACCGAAAACACGCGGGCACGGCTGGCACGCGGCCCGGCGTGGATGCTCGAAGCCATGTCGCTGATCTACGCGATGTCCGCGACATTGTTGCTGATGTTGCCCGTATCCTGGGTCTACAAGGCCATACACACGGACAGCATCTACGACCATTCGATCGATACGACGACGCTCGTCCTGCCGGCCGTCGTCGCCGGCATCGTCACGGTCGTGCAGCACAGCCTCGCCCTCGCCTTCAGCCTCGCCGGCATCGTTGCCGGAGTGCGCTTTCGGCGGGCGCTCAGCGACACCTTCGACACGCTGTTCATCCTGGCATCGATCGGTGTCGGCATCGCGGCGGGCGTCAAGTCACTGGAGATCGCTGTCGTGTTGACCGTGTTCTTCAATTACGCCTCCATCGGCGTGTGCGCTTTCGGCGACGGTCTCGAGTCACAGCACGCCGTGCGACGAAAGCGCGAACGCAAAGCCAGGAAAGCGGCCAAGGCACGCGCACAGGAGGCACGCTCCGAACCGGGCGGCCCTACGTCGGGTCCCTGACGAGTTCGGCCTTCTCGGCCTCTTCGGCCATCATTTCCTCGAGCAGGTTCTTGCCGCGGCAGCGATCGAGGATCAACTCCTGAAAGAGTTGCTCGTCCTCGAGCATGGCATAGAACTGCTTGATGTAAGTCAGGTTGCGATTGCGTGACTGGCGGCTCAGCTCGGGTTGCTTCTGGTAAAGCGCAAGAATCTCGGCCTTCTTCTCGAGCATGCGTGCGACGGCAGCGTCGAGGACCTCGGGCGGCTGGCAGAGTCCGCGGTAGAAGCGCGTGCGCACGAGCCGAATCGGCAGGTGCGAGGGCGGCGCCGCGTAGGGTGCGTTGACGAGCCCCGACATGTCGAAATCGTAAGGGATCGGGATACGTTTATCGGCCACCTCCTCGCGCGCATACATCACCGAGTTATGGCAGCAATACTCGCCGTCCGGCCCCTGCAGCACCGAGTAGTCATGATTGGAGATCATCAGCTGGAATAACTCGGCGAGGGCCGTCGCCGGCTGGTCGAGCTCATCGAACCGATTTTGCGCAACGTTGGCCTTGTCGAGCCCGAGCCGCTTGCCGATATCGCCTTCGGTCTCAATAACGAAAGCGAGATCCGTCCAGGACTTCAACTTGTCGTCGGTGTCGACATAACTGAGACGAATGAGACGTGAGCCGAAACTGTAGTCGGTCAATATCTCGAATGTCCGGTACGCCATGTACTCGAGGAGCAGCTTTTGCTGCGACTCCAGTCCGTGCTGACAGGGGGCGACGAGCTTCAGCTTGTCCTGGCCGTCGAACAGCGTCCCGTCCAGCTGCGACTTCTTGAAATTGAGCCGCAGGGGCGGCAGCTCACAGTACTGCCGGCGGAAGTTGCCCCGCAGGCGAATGGAGACATCCAGACGCCGGCTCTCCCCGCTGTCATCGAGATAAGACCACTGCCCGGGAAAGTACAGCCGCGAATCGGAATTGCGCTGCGCGTAGGCCTGGGAGATCGGCGCAGTCAATACGGCTTTGAGGACCGCATGGTCGCGAAACAGCGGCTTGCGCTCCGCCGCCACGCCGCTGACCGACGCGACCAGCAGAGCAATCGCAAGTATGATGGGAGCCCTGTGCACAGGCCTGTTTATACGGAATCGACCCCGAAATGTCATACGAGGATACCGCAGAAAAAGCACCTGCTATTTCCGTCCGCGAAGCCGCTCCGGCGGACGCGCCGATCATTGCGGCTTTCAACGCGGCGATCGCGACAGAGACCGAAAACAAGACGCTCGATCCCGGCGTGGTCCAACCCGGCGTCATCGCACTGCTCGAGGATACCGCCAAGGGCCGTTACTGGGTCGCCGAGAGCGCCGGCGAGGTCGTCGGCCAGCTCATGGTGACCTACGAGTGGAGCGACTGGCGCAACGGCACCATCTGGTGGATACAGAGTGTCTACGTGCATCCCGACTGGCGCCGTCGTGGAATTTTCAGCGAGCTGTACCGGCACGTCGAGTCCAATGCGTCCGCCGACCCTGCGGTTGTCGGACTGCGACTTTACGTCGAGAAACACAACACACGCGCCCAGCAAACCTATCAGGCGCTGGGCATGGTCACCCCCGGGTACGTCGTGATGGAGTCCATAACCGCAACCCCGGGCATCGACAGGGAGAACTGAATTGCTGCAACCAGGCACCGAGGCACCCGACTTCGTCCTCACGGACGATGAGGGCAATGAACAATCACTTGCCGGCCTGCTCGAAGACGGGCCGCTCATACTGTACTTCTACCCGGCCGACTTTACGCCAGGTTGCACGAAGGAAGCCTGTTCGATTCGCGACATTCACAACGACATCCAGTCGGTTGGCCTGCGGGTCGCCGGCATCAGCCCGCAGAGCGTCGAGAGTCACCAGAAATTCCGCGACGAGTACGGGCTGCCTTTCATTCTCCTGAGCGACCCGGACAAGGTCGCCGTCAACGCGTATGACGTGGACGGCATGTTCGGCATCGGCGTGCGGCGCGCCACGTTCCTGATCGGCAGCGACCGCACGATCGAGGATGCCGTCATCGCCGACCTGCGCATCGATCGGCACAAGGCGTTTATCGAAAACGCGATCGCCCTGTACGAGGCCGAAGACGCGGACTAGGGTTCGCCCTGGACGGTGACCAGAACGCGCCGCGCATGCGGCGCCGTGCGGTGCTCCCAGAGGTAGACCCCTTGCCAGGTCCCGAGCGCGCAGCGGCCGTCACGAATCGGGATGTTGAGGTCGGATTGCGTCAGCACGCTGCGCACGTGCGCGGGCATGTCATCCGGGCCTTCGGCCGTGTGCGTGAACATCGGGTCGCCGTCCGGCACCTGGCGCTGCATGAACGTCTCGAGGTCACGCCGCACGCTCGGATCCGCGTTCTCGCACAGCATCAGCGAGGCACTCGTATGCCGCACGAAGACGTGGCAGATCCCGACGCCGATACCCGATTCGCGCACCGCGGCCTGCACGTCGCGACTGATGTCGTAGGTACCGCGCCCCGTCGTATCGATGCAAATTTCCGCCTGGGCGATCACGCTGTGTACGGTTCACCGTAGCGCAATCGAATCGTCTTCGTCTTGCCGAACCAGGGTATCGACACGATGTAGATGTTGTCGTACTCGGCATCGGCGATCTCGGGCACTTTCTTGCTCGCACCCATATTGCCGATGAGTGCCGGCAGCGTGTTGCTGTGCCCGACGACGAGGATGATCTTGCCTTTGTGCTCCCTGACGATGGATTCCATGATCGCCTCGGTGTCCGCCGCATCATACGTGTTGACGGCAAGACCCAGCGCATCGGCGACCGGCTGCGCGGTTTCCACGGTGCGGCGGTAGGCCGTCGAGTACACGGCATCGACTCCGGCCACGACGTCGGCATCCAACAGCTGCCGCGTGAGTTCCGCCACGCGCCGCTGGCCTGCGGGACTCAGCCCCGGGTCGTCCGCGGGCGTTGCTGCCTTTTCCGCGTGGCGGACGAAGATGACGGTCGTCGTGGCCTGCGATTCGAAGAACCACGCAAGGCAGACGGCGATCGCCGTGTAGATCAGGATAACCTGGATACGACGGCGTCGCCGGCGACGGCGACGCGCGGTTTCGGACTCTGGTTTGCGCATGGACTGCGACTTTAAGGCTTTTCGTCGCGCTTGACTACGTGGTATTCGCCTTCGATCACGCCGCCCTGTGGCGCCTCCTGCGCATTCTTGAGCTGCTTGCCGAGCTTGCGATTGAACCACCACACGCGCAGGCCGATGATCGCGCCGAGCACGAGTACGATGCTGCCCAGCACCACGAAAGCGAAGAACCCGAGCACGAGCGAGGCGGCGATGGCCAGCGCACCGACGATGACGACGAGCGCGTTGGCGATCGGGTTACCACCCGGAATACCGCGATTGACAGACGAATATCTCATTGTTTCCTGCTGTAGAACCCTTCAAACCAGGTCGCCCACGTTGTGCCGCCGTCCGTGGATTGCTCGAAGAACTGCCGTACCCGACCGTCCTCGAGCTGCGTCCACAGGCCGCGGAACGGGGTTGTCGTGCCACTGGCGACATCGTGGAGCGTGCCGACGAGCAGCATACCCTCTTCCGTCATTCCACCGCGAATGTGAATCTGGCTGCCACCTTCGGCGTTCCAGACCTGTACCCACTCGCCCGTGGCTTTGTCGAGGTAGTTGACGCTCATGCCGGCGCCGCCGCCGGCACTGGACCAGTTCTCGATCAGGACGCAGCCGCGCTGGGCCCGCTCGATGGTATTCGTGCCGGCGAAACCACCGCCCGCGACGTGCACGTCCCAGTCGCCGACCCAGAAATCGAAGGCGCGAAATGCCTCGTCGTGTTCACAGGGATAGGCCCGGGCCGCCATCTGTGCGACCAGCACATCGAATGCCGGATGCCCCTCAAGCGTACTAAGTATGGGGTCGCCCGTGATGAACCCAAGTCCGCTGAAACCGTTGTCTGCCAGCGCCTGCAGTTCCGCGACCGCCGCATCGCGATCGTCGCTCAGCGTCTCGATGCGCGCCCGCTCGAACGCAATGCGGACCGGCGAGAAGGCCTCTTGCTCGGCATTCTCCAGGGCCTTGAGCGCGGCACCGTAGTTTTCGTCCTGGCGCGCTGCCTGGGCGCGGCCAAACCACTCGGCGCCGTCGGGAGGCGCCGCCGCAACGACCGAAAAAGTTAAGAATAAAAAAAGCAATATCAACCATTTATAGTGTATTTCTCGAATCACTCTCTTTATCCGCATAGCCCTGGTGTCTCCGTTTATGACCTCTGGCAGCGCGCCGGGTTCGCCTGTTCCGCCCCTCCTCGACGCTCGAGGTTGAACTGGGGCGCCGCTGCCAGCACAATGCGCCGTCGCAAGCCCGGCACCTGACAGTATGATGCACCGCGTACCCGAGCAGTTGCATCCTTGTTCCCGGAGAGGTGGCAGAGCGGTTGAATGCACTGGTCTTGAAAACCAGCAAGGGTTAGTCGCCCTTCGTGGGTTCGAATCCCACCCTCTCCGCCAGAAATTGAAAATGGGGCCCTCGTGGCCCTGTTTTTGCTTTCCAGCCGAGGGTCAGGGATAAGTACCCAGCTGACCAGAGACAGCTTCAGTGTTCCGGCGACTCTTGATCTTTAAGACTCTCCATCAGCTCTTGAAAACGGGGATCGTCGTGGAGCGAAGCAAGATCCGAGTCATTCTGCGCCCACTCCGCAATAGACATGCCGCGCAGGTTCGCGCGCTGCAGGCAATCCAGCGCGTGTTCGGACTCGCCTAGGAGAGCGTAGCTGCAGGCTATGTTGTACAAGGTGTCGGGATTGTCACCGTCAATGGCAAGCGATCGCTCAGCCCACTGCATGGCTCGCTCCCTGTCGCCGCGCTCGATCAGCGCGGCGCAACCAAGATTGAGCGCGCGAGTGTCGTCCGGATAGAGCTCCAGGTGCGCCTCAGCGCGTTCGAGCGCACGTCGCGCGGCGGCCTTTGCCTCTTCTTCCCGGCCCATAGCCCTATAGATCTGCCGCAGAAAGGTCGGTGCTTGAAAATCATCCGGCCGGATGCGTTCTGCCCTTGCGAACAATTCCGCTGCCTGGTCCAGCTCGCTCCGCTGGAAGCGCACTCGCGCGTAGAAGTAGCAGGCCTCGAATAAATCCGGATCCAGGCGCAGTGCCGTCTCAAACTCAGCGATGGCCTCACGATTGTCGCGGTTGGCAAAGTGATACAGGCCGCGAGAGACGTGCGATTCTGCCAGGCCAGGCAGTAACTCGAGTGCCCTCATGCTCGCAGAATCCGCGCCCGCAAGATTCCCCTCAGTCGCATTCCAGTACATGCAGATCATCGCGTAGCTGTCCGCGAGCGCCGCCCAGGCGCGCGCATAATCCGGGTCGATTTCCACGGCCTTGCTAAACATATCGATAGAGAAGCGAACGTTTCTTAATCCCCAGCGCCGAAAGTAATGCATGCCCTGCAAGTAATAGTCGTATGCCCGCACATCGCCGGTTGTGCAGCACTCGTCGGCAGGGGCAACCTGAAGTGTCACCTGCAGGGCTTCGGCTACGCGCGTCGCGATGTCGCCCTGAATCTCGAATATGTGTTCGAGCTTGCGGTCATAGCTATGTGACCAGAGGTGGTAACCATCTGCTGCATTGACCAATTGCGTGGCGATGCGGAGTTGGTCATCTGACTTGCGCACACTGCCTTCGAGCACCGTGGCGACATTGAGCTGTCGACCAATGTTACCGACATCGGCCGGTTGCCCTTTGAATCGAAACGATGAAGTACGGGAGGCGACGCGCAGATTCTGAATTTGCGCCAGCCTGTTGAGAATTTCCTCCGCGATACCGTCGCATAGATACTCCTGGTCTTTGTCAGGGCTCATGTCGTCAAATGACAGCACCGCAATGGACGGCCCGCCGCGTAAAGACCTCGCCTGATCGGCAGCAATACCCTCGGCGATTTGCGGCAGGGCGCTCGTATCTTTCTTGATTCCGTGGCGCGTGAGATCGAAAAACCAGGCCAGCACCACGACTACAGGGAAGCCCAGGATGACCAATATGACCAGCAGCGTCATGGCCCAGTCGGGAAAATGCAGCGGCTCGAAGATCACCTCGCCCACCTGCATGATTAGCCAGGCAGCCACGGCATAAAGCCCCGCGGTCTGGAACACGTTACGACGCTTGAGTTCTGACACCAATTTCATGGGCCAATCCTGACGTCGCCAAAAAAAAGAATAATCAATCCGCATCCGCCGTAGAACGGGCGGTGTCCGCCCTGGATCACCACCCGAAATTGTAGCGCAGGCAAGGCGACCGGTGGCTGTGCGGAGCTTTTCAGCCGCCGACGCCGCCGTAGGCGACCCCCGTCAGCTCGCACATGTCCGTCTTGAACGTCGTCAGGTCGGCGGCATTGAATTCGGACAGGTGACGATGCCCCGCTGCCCGCGCAACCACCTTCATCAAGTCGACGGCTGCCTCGAAGTAACGCTCCAGCCGCTCCGCGGCGACGTCGACGGGCAGCCTTGCCCGCAGGTGCTCTTTCTGTGTGGCAATGCCGACCGGGCAATTGTTCGTCTGGCAGGCTCGCATCCCGAGGCACCCGATCGCCTGCAGCGCCGCGTTCGACACGGCCACACCGTCGGCGCCCAGGGCCATGGCCTTCGCGAAATCCGCCGGGACACGCAGCCCGCCAGTGATAATCAGCGTGACGCCGTCCGCCCCCGAGGCGTCCAGGTGCTTGCGAGCACGGGCCAGCGCCGGAATCGTCGGCACCGAGATGTTGTCGCGGAAGATCAGTGGCGCAGCGCCGGTGCCGCCGCCGCGACCGTCCAGGATGATGTAGTCGACGCCGACCTCGAGCGCCGCATCGATGTCTTTCTCGATGTGCTGCGCCGAGAGCTTGAAGCCGACCGGGATGCCGCCCGTCTTTTCGCGCACTTCGGACGCGAAGTCACGATACTGGCTGAGTTCCTCCCAGTCGGGAAAACGCGCCGGGGAGATGGCCGCCTGGCCCTCGGGCAGTTCGCGCACCTCGGCGATCTTGCCTTTGACCTTTGCGCCCGGCAGGTGCCCGCCCGTGCCGGTCTTGGCGCCCTGCCCGCCCTTGAAATGGAAGGCCTGGACTCGTCGTACCTTGTCCCACGAGAAGCCGAAGCGGGCCGAGGCCAGCTCATAGAAGTATCGCGAATTGGCCGCCTGTTCCTCGGGCAGCATGCCGCCCTCACCCGAGCAAATGCCGGTGCCGGCGAGTTCGGCACCTTTCGAAAGAGCCACCTTGGCTTCCGCGGACAGCGCCCCGAAGCTCATGTCCGACACGAACAACGGGATGTCGAGTGTCAGCGGGCGTTCGGCATTCGGGCCGATGACGAGTTCGGTACCGACGGGTTCGTCATCGAGCAACGGCAGTTTATGCAGCTGGCCGACCACGAACTGCAGGTCGTCCCATGTCGGCAGGCTGTCGCGCGGCACACCCATTGCGGCCGAGGGGCCGTGATGGCCGACCTTGCTCAGGCCCTCGTCAGCGAGCTTGCGGGTCAGCTTGACGTGCGGCTCGTGAGGCGTGCCGACGGGATCCTGGTACGCGCCCTGGTAGGCGTCGCGATTGTAGGGCTGAGGATGCGCTTTGGCCCACGCTGCGATCTCGTCTTCGTCGACGAATACGCGGCCGTCCTCGACCCACGCCTCGAATCTCGGCAGCACCTCCGCATTGTTGTACTCACTAATACCGGTATCTATCCGGTAGTCCCAGCCGTGCAGCCCGCAGATGATGTTGTCGCCGTCGACGAACCCGTCGGACATCAGCGCCCCGCGATGCGCACAACGCCCGTACAGGACGCTGACGTCGTCATCGTAGCGAACGACGACCAGGTCGACGCCCGCAACCAGCGCGTGCGCAGGGGTCCGATCCTCGAGATTTTCGAGGGAATAGATCGACAATGCTTTCATTTATTCTTAGCTCCCTGATTCTTGGCGGATCTTGCCGCGAACGAGTTCGCGGCCGGCTGCCGCACGCACTTGATCTCTCGTGCTGCATGTGAGCGAATAGCCGCACGTTTGCGGCGGAGATCCTCCCCATGCCCACTGTACTCATTACCGGCTGTAACCGCGGCATCGGCCTCGAACTGGCGCGGCAGTATCACGAGCGTGGCGATAC
>JABDQH010000047.1 GCA_013042375.1 Woeseiaceae bacterium | reverse complement strand
GCCCGCAACCAGGCTCGCCGCCGCATCGCCGAGGTCCCCGGCGAAATCGAGATGGCGCTGCCGGTAGTCGAGACAAACACGCTGCGAGCGGATGAGGCAGTCGAGCGAATCCGCATCCCAGTGTTCGATGTCGAGGTCCGCACACGCGAGCAGCATGGCCGTCAGCATCGCGCCCCCGACCGCGGGCGGCGGGTTGGTCGCGAGCTGCCATTCCCCGATGCCCGTCAGGAGCGGCGCGCGCTCGATCGCGCGGTAGGTCGCGAGGTCGTCGCGCGTCAGCATGCCGCCGCCGCCCACGCAGTGATCGCTGATGGCTTGCGCGATTTCGCCCTCGTAGAACACGCGCGCGCCATCGGTGGCGATCGCGTCCAGGGAATCGGCGAGGTGGGGCACGATAACCGTGTCGCCGGCTTCGATGAGCGAGCCGTCGTCGCGTCGCAGCGCGCGGCGACCGTCTGCGCTGCGATCGAACACGATGTCGCCCGAGTAACCGAGGTAGTAGCGGCAGGCCGCGGACAAGGGAAAGCCCTCGCGGCACGCGCGGACAGCAGGTTCGAAGACGGTGCGCCACGGGACGCTGCCATAATGGCGCCAGGCATCTTCCATGGCGGCCAGGGTACCGGGTACGGCGACAGAACCCGGCCCGACCAGCGTCGTGATGCCCCCGCCGTAGTCCATCGTCACTTCGACCGCGCCACCCTTGCGCTGCTCCTCGGCAAGGCCCTTGCCCGGAACCGCGACGTTGCCATCGACCGTTATCGGATCTTCGCCGGTACTCCAGAGCGTAATGAATGCGCTGCCGCCGAGTGCGCACACACCGGGTTCGGCATTGATCGCCACGAGGGCGGCCGCGAGGGCGCAGTCCACGGCATTTCCACCCTGTTCGGCGACTTCCGCGGCTGCGTCAGCGGCCAGCTGCGACGTAGTTGCTACGGCTATCCTGGACACGACTCAGTAGTGTATGACTGAGCGAATGCTCTTGCCCTCGTGCATGAGGTCAAACGCCCGGTTGATGTCGTCGAGCGGCATCGTGTACGTGATGAACTCGTCAATCCTGATCTCACCGTCCATGTACTGCTCCACCATGCCGGGCAATTGCGAACGGCCCCTGCAGCCGCCGAACGCGGTGCCGCGCCAGACACGCCCGGTCACGAGCTGGAAGGGTCGTGTCGAAATTTCCTGGCCGGCCCCGGCGACACCGACGATGACCGATTCACCCCAGCCTTTGTGACAGCATTCCAGCGCCGAGCGCATTAGGTCGACGTTGCCGACGCACTCGAAGGAATAGTCGACGCCGCCGTCCGTCAGGTCGACGATGACGTCCTGGATCGGCGCGTCATAGTCACGCGGGTTGATCGTGTCGGTGGCGCCGAGCTGTTCCGCGAGTGCGAACTTGTCGGGGTTGACGTCGATGGCCACGATGCGGCCAGCCTGCGCCATGACTGCCCCCTGGATGGCGCTCAGGCCGACGCCGCCCAGGCCGAAGACGGCGACCGAAGCGCCCGGCTCGACTTTGGCAGTATTGAGCACGGCGCCGATTCCGGTCGTGATCCCGCAGCCCAGCAGGCAGACCTTCTCGAGCGGCGCGGCCTTGCTGACTTTGGCCACGGCGATCTCGGGCAGCACGGTGTACTCGCTGAACGTCGAGGTGCCCATGTAGTGATAGATGGTCTTGCCGTTGAGCGAAAAACGCGAGGTACCGTCGGGCATCAGGCCCTGGCCCTGGGTAGCGCGAATTGCCTGGCAAAGGTTGGTCTTACCCGACGTGCAGAAACTGCACTCGCCGCATTCCGGCGTGTACAGGGGGATGACGTGATCGCCCACGGCGACGGACGTGACGCCCGTGCCGACTTCCTCGACGACGGCACCGCCCTCGTGCCCGAGAACGGCCGGAAAGATGCCCTCGGGGTCCTCGCCCGACAGCGTGAATGCGTCGGTATGGCAGACGCCGGTGGCAACGTTGCGCAGCAGGACTTCGCCGGATTTTGGGCCCTCGATGTCGAGCATCTCGATCTCGAGCGGTGTTCCTGCCTCGAAGGCGACGGCGGCGCGTGTCTTCATTACCTGGTCCCAATTTGCAGTGTGCGCGTCATGGTCTCACGAATTCGCGCGCGGATCATGCGCGCACCGGGGCAGGCACGACTTCTCCAAGATATGACGGCATCGCTTTTTTTGCGACCGCGACTGCTGTAAAAACTACTCATGGACCTCGAGCATCTCCGCAAGGAACTGTCCGCCATCGATCGCCGCCTCGTCGAGCTCATTGCAGAGCGGCAGAAAGTCGTCGGCGAGATCGGCAGGAACAAACGCGCCAGCGGTGCCGGGACGCGAGACTACAAGCGCGAGAAGCAGGTCCTCGATCTTGGCAGGGCGCAGGCCGAGGAACTCGGCGTCGACGCGGATCTCGTAGAGAACCTGCTGCAACTTCTGATCCGTACGTCGCTGCAGAGCCAGGAGCGCGAGCGCGTCGTGGCCGAGGGCAAAGGCGACGGCCGCAAGGCGCTCGTCATCGGCGGTGCCGGCAAAATGGGCCGCTGGTTCGCGGATTTCTTCATGTCGCAGGGCTTCGTGACGACGATTGCGGACACGGCGATAGAGGATGGTCCGCAGCGATACCGCAGCTGGACCGATGCGGGTGTCGATTTCGACGTCATCGTCGTCGCTGCACCGCTGGCCGTTTCGGGGCGGATCCTTGCGCAGCTGGCCGTGCTGAAACCGCGAGGCCTCGTGTTCGACATCGGTTCGCTCAAGTCGCCGTTGCTCGACGGCCTCAACGAGTTGCGGGCGGCAGGATGCCGGGTTACCTCGTTGCATCCGATGTTCGGCCCCGAGACGCGCCTGCTGTCGGGTCGCCACCTGATCTTCTGCGACGTCGGCGATGCGGCGGCGACGGCCGACGCGAGAGAGTTGTTCGCACCGACGATGGTCGAACAGCTCGACATGGGCCTCGAGGATCACGACCGCCTGATCGCCTATGTTCTCGGCCTCTCGCATGCGCTGAATATCGCTTTCTTCACGGCGCTTGCCGAGAGCGGCGAGGCGGCACCGAGACTCGCGCGCATGTCGTCGACGACCTTCGACTCACAGCTGCTCGTATCCAATGCCGTGGCCGGGGACAATCCGCACCTGTACTTCGAAATCCAAAATCTCAACCGCTTCGGACGCGGACCGCTCGACGCGCTCTGCGATGCGGCGCAACGCATCCGCGACACGGTCGTGGCCGGCGACGAAGAGGCATTCGTCGCGCTGATGGAAAAAGGGCGCGACTACCTGGCAACGAGGGGCTGATGTCATGACCTCACCTGAAATGCTCGAAGACGAGCTCGAGGCGACGCACAGGGAGCTCAAGGCGCTGACCAGCGAGGTCGCGCGCAACGACGAAAAGATGCGACGCAGCCAGCGGCGCGAACTCCGGCTACTGCAGGCCGAAACTCTCGACGTGCTGATCACCGCGCTGACCGACGGCTTGCGCGTCAGCTACGGCGTCGAATACGTGAGCGTCGTGCTGTCTGACGCGGACCACGACGTGCGCCACCTGCTGCTCGCCAACGGCACGCCCGCCGAGGGTTTCCCGGCGCTCGTCATGGTCGAGTCGATGTCGGGACTGGCTCCGCAGTACATCGCGCTGCGCTCACCATGGCTTGGTCCTTACGCGGCCTGCGATCACCAGCTTATCTGTCCGGGCGCGCAGGACGCCCGCAGCATCGCGATGATCCCGCTGATGCATCGTGGCAAGCTGCTCGGCAGCATCAACATTTGCAGCTCCGACCCGTCGCGCTTCACGCGCGGGCATGCCACCGATTTCCTGCAGCACCTCGGCGTCATTGCGTCGTATTGCATCGAGAATACGATCAACAGGGCGCGCCTGTTGCGCAGTGGATTTACCGACGTGCTGACCGGCTGGAACAACCGCCGCTACCTGTCCGTCAGGCTGGTCGAGGAACTGGCGAGAGCGCGGCGTGACCAGACGTCGCTCGTCTGTCTCATGCTCGACATCGACCACTTCAAACGCATCAACGATACCTGGGGCCACGCGGCCGGCGACGCCGTGCTCAAGGAGCTGGCGCAGCGCATCGAGTCGCAGGTGCGCGCCAGCGACATTGCCGCACGCTACGGCGGCGAGGAGTTCGTCGTTTTGCTGCCGGCCACCAACGTCGCGGCCGCGGAGAAGCTCGCCGAACGAATTCGGGACGAAGTGGCGGCGTCGCCGATTCGGTTGCCCAATGGCGATCTGGTCGCCATCACGACGTCGATCGGGATCGCGAAGGTCAGTCCCCGCGCCGAAGACAACGATCTCAAGACGCTCGGCGACTCGCTCGTCGCGCGAGCGGACGTCGCGCTGTACGCGGCGAAATCGGCCGGCCGGGATCGCGTCATCGTCGAGGCGGCGTGAGGCACGCGCTCGCCGCGGTGCTTGCGGCGTTGACGCTTGCAGCCTGCGGCGAGCGGGCGAGTCAGGAAGCGCCGTCCACGATCGTTGTCTATGTGCACGAGCATGCGCAGCAGTTGCGTTTCGCGGAGATGCTTGCGGAGTTCACGGCCGAGTCGGGCATTGCCGTCACGCCTCGGTACGGCAGCAGTCGCGAACTGACGGACGCCGTGATCGGCAAGACGGACAGCCCGCGGGCGGATGTGCTGCTGACATCGAATGCGGCGGACATCTGGCGCGCCGGCTACGAGGGCGCGTTGCGGCCGCTGCCCGAGGCGGTCTTGCGCGGCGTTCCCGAGGTGCTGCGCGATCCGGACGGGGCCTGGGTGGCGACAATCGTGCGCACGCCGACGCTCATCGCGGCCGAGGGCGTCGCGCTCGACGGCGTCGCGTCCTACGCTGACCTTGCAGCACCGGCGATGGCGGGCCGGCTCTGTATCGCGTCATCGCAGCTGCCAGCGAATCGTGCGCTGATTGCCATGCTGATCGAGTCGGAACGCGCGAGGCCCGCGGAGAGAATCGTCCGCGGCTGGGTTCGCAATCTCGCCCGTCCGCCCTATGCCGGCGACAGCGACCTGCTCGCCGCCGTGTACGAGGGCGATTGCGAGATCGGACTGGTCGCCTCGGGTGCCGGCATCGGTAACCTGCTGCAGGCAAGCCTGCCGGGGCCGTACATCGGCATCGACGGCGTCGGCGTGGCGCGCCACGCCGGCAATCCCGAGGGCGCGCATCGCTTCGTCGAATGGATCGTCGCCAAACAGTCACTCGGACTGTCGGGCCGTTATTTTACGATGCACGTCGGCGTCGCCGGCTACCGCGACGCGGAGGCTCGGCTGTTGGCCGAGCGAGCCGGCTACCGGTAGCGCTCGGCCCGGACGCGGTTCATAAGGACGAGGAACAGCGGCACCCCGATCGCGGCCGTGAGAGCGCCGACCGGAAGCTGGCGCGGTGCCATAACGGTACGCGCCAGCGTGTCGGCGACGACGAGCAGCGCGCCGCCCGCCAGTGCCGACGCGGGCACGACGACGCGGTGATCGGACCCTGCCACGAGGCGCACCAGGTGCGGCACCACGAGCCCGACGAAACCGATGACGCCTACGGCGGTCACCGACACCGCGGTTGCGAGCGAGGCCGCGGCGAATACGAGATAGCGAAACTCGCGCACGGGCAGCCCGACGATCGCCGCCTGCAATTCGCCGTGCGCAAGCACGTTGAGGTGCCGCGCGACCAGCATGCCTGCGGCGACGAGCAAGGCGAGAAGAACCAGCGGCCGCGTCGGCTCGAAGGCGAAACTGAGGTCCCCCATCAGCCAGAAGAGCATGCCGCGCAGATTCTGATCAGGGCTCAACGCGAGTATCAGCGTGGTGGCCGCACTGAAGCCGGCAGCCAGTACGACGCCGGTCAGCAGTAGCCGCGTCGGGGTCCAGCTGCCCGTGCCTCGCGCTATGGCGAACACGAGGAGCGTCGCCGTCAGGGCGCCGCCGAACGCGGCGATGTCGACGAGGATGCGGCCGAGGCCGATGCTCATCGTGATGAGGGCGGCCACGGCGGCGCCCCCGGAGCTGCCGAGGATATAGGGCTCGGCCAGCGGGTTGCGCAACAGGACCTGCATGAGCACGCCCGCGATGGCGAGCAGGCCCCCGACTGCAAATGCCGTCAGGGCACGCGGCAGGCGCAGTTCGTTGACCAGCGATTGCACACGATCAGGCGCCGCGCCCCACAGTGCGCGCATCGCATCGGCGAAGCCGATGTCGGCACTGCCCATGGCGAGCGCCATGGCGAACGCGGCCGCGACGATCGCCACCAGAACGATGAACAGGACGGCGTTGCGACCTGCGAGTGAAGGCAAGGACATTCTCCTCGGGCATGCGGCGGCGGATAGTGTAAAGTAATCGGCAGTAAGAGTTTCTGTACGGTTGCAATGAGCAACGATTGGATCGACGCCGAGGGCTTTCGGGCGAATGTCGGCATCATCCTCGTGAACGCCGAGAACAAGCTACTTCTCGGTGGGCGCGTGGGTGCGAAAGGCTGGCAGTTTCCGCAAGGCGGCATGTTCGCAGGCGAGGAACCCGAGCAGGCAATGTACCGCGAGCTGCGCGAGGAGGTTGGCCTCGAACCGCACGACGTGGAGCTTCTCGGGGCCACGAGCGATTGGCTGCGCTACCGCCTTCCCGACAAGTTCGTCCGCAAGCGCTCGAAGCCGCTGTGCATCGGGCAGAAACAGCGCTGGTTCCTCCTCCGCATGCTTTGCGCGGACGACAGACTGCGCTTCGATCGGGGCGACAAGCCCGAGTTCGACCGGGTGCGCTGGGTACAGTTCTGGCGGCCCGTCAACGATGTCATTTACTTCAAGCGACGCGTTTATGCGCGCGCGCTCTACGAACTCGGCCCGCTCGTGCACCCCGAGGGACTGCCGGGCCGGCCGCGATGGTGGCCAAGGCGTTGGCGGGTCGTGTTCGACAAGGACATCAGTAAACTCGAGGCGGTGGCGGCCGAAAGTGAAAAATCGTGATGTGGCGCACTTCTGTGTAGCCCGTGCGCCACGTAGTATGGCCTTTTTTACTTAATCGCGAGCGAAACGAGTGGCAAGATCTCACCTGCAGTCGCACGGGACGGGCCGAAACCTGGTATTTGGCGCCCTGCTGGCGCTGCTCGCCCTGGTCGCCGGGTATCTCGTTTTCGAGTACGGGCGCATCAGCGCCGGCTATGATGTCCTGGACGCTGCGGCGCAGCGGGCGGAGCTGGAAGATCATATCGATTCGCTCGACGTGCACATCGCCGAGCTCAAACAGGAAGTGGCCCAGCTCGAAACGGATCGCGAAATCGATCGCGAAGCCTACCGGCGAATCGAGGGCAGCCTGCTGAGCCTGCAGGCCAAGATCCAGGAGCAGCAGGATGCAATCGCGTTCTACCGCGGCATCGTGTCGCCGGCAGACGGCAGGCCCGGCCTGCGCGTGCAGGACTTCCGCCTGACGCGCGGCGCCGTGGAACGCGAGTTCAAGCTGCGTCTCGTCCTCGTACAGGCCATGAAGCACGATCGCAAGGTATCGGGTGACGTGGCACTGACCGTGGAAGGTAGCGAGGAAGGGCAGGCGAAGTCCTATCCGCTGGCCGCGCTGCTGCCGGCCAGCGCCGATAAGGCATGGCCCTTCTCGTTCCGATATTTTCAGGATTTCGACCGGCAGATCGTCCTGCCGGACGGGTTCACACCGGAACGCGTGCGCGTCGAAGTGCGTTCGCGGACCCGCTCGATAAAGAGCATTGAAGAGAGTTTCGCCTGGGCGACCAGCCAGGGGTGATCGGAGAACCAGATGTTTGGAACGAAGAAGCGACACAGGCACACCGTGGTGGATTCCCTCGTCGGTCCCAACAGCAAAGTCCACGGTGACCTGCATTTCCAGGGCGGCTGCCATATCGACGGGGCGGTCAACGGCAACGTCACGGCGGATCCGGATACGGAATCAGCCCTGTCGATCAGCGACATCGGCACCGTCGATGGCGGCGTCACCGTCCCGTACGTGGTGCTGAACGGGATCGTCAAAGGCGACGTATTCGCGAGCAGGCGAGTTGAACTTGGGCCGACCGCGCGTGTCACTGGCAATGTGTATTACAATCTGATCGAGATGGCGATCGGCGCGGAAATCAACGGCAATCTCGTGCATCAGCCCGAAGGGCAGGTACCATTGCTCGAGCAATCAAATCGGATAGACGAGGCCGCCGCTGCAAACGACTAGCGCCGGCCCCAGGACGGAACGACATGGCAACAGCGACAGACAATGCAATGCAGGCTCCGACCGGTATCGTGTTTACCGATGCGGCGGCCGACAAGGTGAGCGAACTCATCGCCGAAGAGGACAACTCCAATCTCAAGCTGCGGGTTTTCATTTCGGGCGGCGGGTGCTCGGGTTTCCAGTATGGCTTCACGTTCGACGAGGACATCGAGGACGGTGACAGCCAGGTCGAAAACCACGGCGTAACGCTGCTCATCGACCCGATGAGCGTGCAGTACCTGATGGGCGCTGAAATCGACTACAAGGAAGACCTGCAGGGAGCGCAGTTCATCATCCGCAACCCGAACGCACAGACTACCTGTGGTTGCGGACAGTCCTTCACAGTCTGAGGGCGCCCCGCCCGAGATCATCGCGGCCGTCGATCTCGGCTCCAACAGTTTTCACATGATCGTCGGCGAGCTGCGGCACGGGCAGCTTGCCATTCTCGATCGTATTCGCGAAACGGTGCGCCTGGCCGAGGGTCTCTCGGCCGGTGGCGATATCTCGCCCGACGCCCGCGCCCGGGCGCTCGACTGCCTGTCGCGCTTCGGCGAGCGTCTGCGCGACGTGCAGGCGGGTAACGTGCGCGCCGCCGGCACGAGCACGATTCGCCGGGCGCGGGAAGATACGACGTTCATGGCCGAGGCCGAGGCGGCGCTCGGCCACCCGATCGAGATCATCTCAGGTCTGGAGGAAGCGCGCCTGATCTACAATGGCGTGACTCACAGCATGCCGCCGGCCGATGGACCGCGTCTCGTCATGGACGTCGGCGGCGGCAGCACCGAGCTGATCCTGGGCGAGGGCCCCGAGCCGCATGCCCTCGAGAGCCTGCACATGGGCTGCGTGTCGATGACCGAGCGGTTTTTTCCGGGCGGTCGGATTACCAGGGACGGGTTCATGCGGGCACGCACGGCGGCGCAGCTCGAACTGCGCCCCGTAAAGGCGTTCTTCCGCGAGACCGACGGGGCGCAGGCGATTGGCACCTCGGGAACGATCCGTTCCACTGAATCGGTCGCGCGCGCCCTCGGCCTGACCGATGGCGGCTTAACGCTCGGCATCGTCGACCAGCTCATCGAGCGGGTCCTCGAGGCAGACACTGTCGAGGAGCTGTCGCTGGAGGGACTGTCGGAGCGCCGCGCGCAGGTGTGGCCCGGCGGCCTGTCGATCGTCGCTGAGCTCCTTCACGTCCTGAAGATCGATGCACTGCAGGTTTCCGAAGGTGCGCTGCGCGAAGGCCTGCTCTACGATCTGCTCGGCCGCCTGCAGCACGAAGACGCGCGCGAACGTACGGTGCGCGCCATGATGTCGCGCTACCAGGTCGACATGAGGCAGGCAAAACGCGTGGCGCGCACGGCGGCCGAACTGTATGCACAGGTCAAGGACGAGTGGGGTTTCTCGAGCAGCATCGCGGGTAAGGTGCTGGATTGGGCGGCGCGCCTGCACGAGATAGGCCTCGATATCTCCCATGACGGTTACCAGCGGCACGGCGCCTACATCGCCGAGCATGCCGACATGCCCGGGTTCCCGCGTGCCGAACAGCGCTTCCTTGCGGTACTCATCGGTGGCCATCGTCACAGCATTGAGCAGAACGAATTCGACGGCCTACCCGCGAGCTGGCGCGACACCGGGCTGCGGCTGTTGCTGATCCTGCGCCTTGCCGTGCTGCTCAATCGCAGTCGCAAGGCCGCATTGCGCACGCCCGTGCGCCTGCGTGCCGACGGCCGGGGGCTCGTCGTCAGTATCGACGCCAACTGGCTGGCCGAGAACCCGCTGACCATTGCGGACCTCGAGCGCGAGCGCGAATTCCACGCCGAAGTCGGGTACTTGCTCGACTTCCAGTAGCGGATTGCCCGGACCCTGCAGGTGCTTACGCGCGCCTACAGCGGCGTCGTCAGCTTGCTCAGAAACGTCTCCTGGGCGCAAATCCGCTCTTCGCCGTCGGGCGTAACGCGTTTATAGCGGCCGTCGCCGTCGAGCACCCAGGCCTGGCAGTTGTCGGCGAGGAACAGCTCGAGGTGCCGCCGCAGCTTGTCCTTCATAGCCTTCTGCCGAATTTCGAAGCAGGACTCGTTGCGGCGGAACATGTTGCGCTCCATCCAGTCGGCGCTCGAGCAGTAGAATTCCTCGTCGCCGCCGTTGAGGAAGTAGTAAACGCGCGAGTGTTCGAGGAACCGTCCCACGATCGAGCGCACGTGGATGTTCTCAGACAGGCCGCTCACGCCCGGTCTCAGCGAGCAGATGCCGCGAACGATCAGGTCGATTCTTACGCCGGCCTGGGACGCCTCGTACAACGCATCGATCAGCTGCGGCTCGTTCAGCGAGTTGATCTTGGCAATGATGCGCGCGTCCTTGCCGGCCTTCGCGTTGTCGCGTTCGCGCCGGATCTTGGCCATTAGCGCATCGAACAACGTGAACGGCGAGGCATACATGCGTTTGAGTTCGCCCGACTCGGTCAGGCTCGTCAGCTGCAGGAACAGCTTGTGCACGTCCTCGCCGAGACGCGCGCTGCTGGACAGGTAACCGTAATCCGTATAGACGCCGGTCGTTGCGTGGTGGTAGTTGCCGGTACCAAGATGCATGTAGCGGACGAGTTCGCCCTCTTCACGACGGACGACGAGTAGCATCTTCGCGTGAGTCTTGAAACCGACGAGACCGTAGACGACATGCGCACCGGCCTCCTGGAGGCGATTCGCGAGTGCGATATTCGCGGCTTCGTCGAATCGCGCCATCAGCTCGATGACGACCGTGACTTCTTTTCCCGAGAGCGCTGCACGCACGAGATGATCGACGATCGGGGAGTCGGCACCGGTGCGGTACAGCGTCTGCTTGATCGCCAGCACGTTCTTGTCTTTCGCTGCAGCCGCAATGAAATCGATGACCGGCGCGAACGACTGGTAGGGATGATGCAGCAGGACGTTTTTCTTCGTCAGGATCTCGAAGATGTTGTCGTCGCTCATGAGCTCGTCGGGCAGCCCCTGCGCGAAGGGCTCATAAAGCAGTTCGGGCCGGTCCCTGATGTCGCAGACCGTCGACAGGCGATTGAGGTTTACGGGTCCCTCGACGAGAAACATGTCCTGTTCCTGCAGGCTGAAATGATCGAGGAGGAACCCCTGCAGGTCCTCGGGACACTCGTGGCCGATCTCTATGCGCACGGCGGCGCCATATCGGCTGGCCTCCAGCTGACCTTCGAGTGCGCGCACGAGATCGCTGACTTCTTCCTCGTCGATGTAGAGATCCGAGTTGCGGGTCACACGAAACTGGTAGCAGCCGCCAACCTTGAGGCCCGGAAACAGGCTGTCGACGTGCATGCGAATGATCGAGGAGAGGAATACGAAATTATGCTCGTCGGGCTTGCTCAGGTGCCTCGGCAGTTTGATGATGCGCGGCAGCGAGCGCGGGGCCTGCACCATGCCGCGGTGGCGACGGCGACCGAACGCGTCGCGCCCCTGCAGCGGCACGATAAAATTCAGGCTCTTGTTGAGAATCTGCGGGAACGGGCGTGATGGATCGAAGGTCAGCGGCGTCAGGACCGGGGCTACCTGCTCGTTGAAGTAGTCCGCCAGCCACGCGTGCTGCTCCTCGGTCCAGTCCTCGCTCTGCACGAAGCGGACGCCGGCGGCCGTCAGCTCCGGAAACATCGACTGGTTGAGCACTTCGTACTGCTGCCGCACCAGCTCGCGGACTTCCTTCTCCAGCCGTTCGAACACGACGCTCGCCGGGATCTTCTCCGGCCCCTGCGCCGGGGCGCCGATCTCCATGCGCTGCTTGAGCCCGGCGACGCGAATCTCGAAGAACTCGTCGAGATTGGTGCAGCTGATGCACAGGAAGCGCAGGCGCTCGAGCAGCGGCACGTCCGGATCCCGCGCCATGGCCAGTACGCGCTTGTGGAACTCGAGCAGGCTGAGCTCGCGATTGATGTATAGGCTTTCCACGTCAGGGTGAGTGTATCGTGCCGAGCACGACTTTGTGCCTTGCACCGGTCACACTCGGCAGGTTTCCCGTCTGGTTATTCATCGTGCGCATCGCGAGCCAGGCGAACGCGACCGCTTCGACCCAGTCGGGATCGAGGCCGGCGACTGTGGTCGTCTCGATTCTTGTTGCGGGCAGGTTACGGCGCAAGCGGCCCATGAGATCGAGGTTGTGCGCGCCGCCGCCGCACACGAGCAGCTCGCGCGTGCCCGGCGCGTGCCTCGCGACGTCGCCGACGATGGTCTGCGCCGAGAGCTCAGCGAGCGTCGCCTGGACGTCGGCGGGCGGCAGCGACTCGACGTCGAAATGCGCCAGCCACGCCAGGTTGAATTCCTCGACGCCCGTGCTCTTCGGCGGGTCGAGCCGGAAGTACTCGTACGCGAGCAGTCTCGCCAGCAGCTTGGCGTCGCTGGTTCCGGTGGCCGCCCACGCGCCGTCCCGGTCGAAGGGCTCACCGCGGTGCCGCAGGCTCCACTGGTCGAGCAGGGTATTGCCGGGGCCGGTATCGAAGCCGCGCACCGGCGCGTCGCCGCTGCCGAGAATCGTGATGTTGGCGATGCCGCCGATATTGAGAATGACGCGCCCGGACTCGCCGCGCCCGAACAGCCAGTCGTGAAACGGCGGCACGAGCGGCGCGCCCTGGCCGCCGGCGACGATGTCGGCGCTGCGAAAATCGGCGACTGTCGTAATGCCGGTGCCACGCGCAATCAGGTCGGGGTTGCCGATCTGCAGCGTATACGGCCTGAGCCCGTCGGGCTGGTGTCGGACCGTTTGCCCGTGACTGCCGATGGCCACGACATCCTGCGCCGCAACGCCGCCAAGGCTGAGCAACTCGGCCACCGCGTCGCGAAAACACTCGCCGACCTGGCGATCGAGCGCGCCGATATTGTCGATGGGCTGGTCGACCGGCGTGGCAACGGCCTTGCGCAGGGCATGACGCAGTGTCTCGGCATAGGGCCGTTGGTGCGTCGCGACGACGTGGACCTGCCGGCGGCCGAAAGCGACGAGGGCGGCGTCGATGCCGTCCATGCTGGTGCCGGACATCAGGCCGATGTAGTAGCCGGGCATGAGCGCCTATTGCGTATTGAAAGCGATGGCCGCGAGCCGCGTGCGCTTGTAGTTTTCGAGCTCTTCGAGAATCGGACCGGCCTGTGCCAGGAATTTCTCGCGATACTCTGTAGCGATCGGCTCGGCGTGAGGCAAGGATACGGTACGCGGATTGCGGTGCACGCCGTTGAGGCGATACTCGTAGTGCAGGTGATTCGCGGTGGCGAGCCCGGTCATGCCGACATAGCCGATCGTCTGTCCCTGGCGCACCCTCGACCCGAGTCTCGCCTTGGCCGCGAAATTGGACATGTGCGCATAGAGTGTCGTGATGTTGCCGCCGTGCTGCAGGATGACGACCTTGCCGTAACCGGACTTGGTGCCGCGGAAGATGACCTTGCCATCTCCCGCCGCCTTGATCGGTGTGCCCCGCGGTGCGGCGTAATCGACGCCGCGATGCGCGCGAATCGTATTGAGAATCGGATGACGCCGGTTCGGATTGAAGTTAGAGCTGATGCGCGTGAAGTCGACCGGGGCGCGAATAAAAGCCTTGCGCACGCTGTCGCCGGTCGGCGTGAAATAGTCGCTGCGCTTGTCGCCGTCCTTGAAGCGAATCGCCTGGAATTGCCGGCCGTTGTTGTTGAACTCGGCGGCGATGATCTCGCCGTCGGTCACGTATTCGCCGTCCTGCCAGATCTCCTCGAACAGCACGTAGTAGTTGTCGCCATGGCGAATATCGAGAATGAAATCGATGTCCCAGGCGAAGATCCCGGCGACGTTCATGACGGTCTTGTCGGTCAGGCCGGCCTGCGCCGCGCTCTCGAACAGGGAGGACTCGATCACGCCGTACGCCAGGCGCTTGCGGATCTCGACAGCCCGGTCGACGATCTCGGCCGCAAAGCCGTCGTCGCCACCGCGGATCTGCAGCGCGCTCGTCAGATCGAGCTCGGAATACAGGCTGACTATCTTGCCGTCGTCGTGTTCGACCTCGAACACGTCGCCGGGCTTGAGGCGGCGAAACCGTGCCTTTGCCTCGTCGAGCCGCGCGATCGCCAGCAGGTGCCCGATATCGAGGTCGTGTTTGCGAAACAGCTTCTCCATCGTATCGCCGCGTCTTACGGTCAGCGTCAGGCGCTCGTACTCGGGTTCTGGCGGCAGCGCGGGCAGGGGGCCGAGACTCGCGAGGTCGATGCTGACGGGCATCGCCTCGTCGACGGGAAGCGGTACGGCGTCGGGCGCGGTCGCAATCGGTTCACTCGGCGCAATCGGGTGCGACTCGTCGCTGACGAGGCCGCGCAGCAAGGCGACGGCAAGCAGGGGAATTCCGAGCCCGACCGCGAACCAGTAGATGGCCCTGGACTTCGCGGTTTTTTTCGCAGCAGACGGCTTGTAATCGTGGAGTAGTGGACTGGCCGGACGATTCAAGTCTGCGTTCCCGGGGAGCAACAATGCGGCTACTCTACCGGTTGCCTTTTTTTAGGTCAAAAGCGCACGACAATGCTACAGTTCGCCGCATTGCAACAGGGCTGCGGCCACTACGAAACTGCAGAGAATGAGCAGCATCAAAGAGCAAATCGCCGAGCTGAAACGGGGGACGGACGAGGTACTCCCCGAGGACGGTCTCGAAGCAAAACTCAAGCTTGGCAGGCCGCTCGTCGTGAAGGCGGGATTCGATCCGACGGCGCCCGACCTGCACATCGGCCACACGGTGCTCATCAACAAGATGCGCCAGTTCCAGCAACTCGGGCACGAGGTCGTATTCCTGATCGGCGACTTCACCGGGATGATCGGTGACCCCTCGGGCAAGAACACGACCCGTCCCGCGCTGTCGCCCGACGACGTCAAGGCCAATGCCGAGACCTACGAAGAACAGGTTTTCAGGATCCTCGATCCCGGGAAGACCCGTATCGAGTTCAATTCGCGCTGGATGGGCGACATGGACGCCGCCGGGCTCATCCGGCTGGCGGCCCGGCACACGGTCGCCCGCATGCTCGAGCGTGACGATTTTTCCAGGCGCTACAGGAACGGCCAGTCGATCTCGATTCACGAGTTCCTGTACCCGCTGGTGCAGGGCTATGACTCGGTCGCCCTCGAGGCGGATGTCGAACTCGGCGGCACCGACCAGAAATTCAACCTGCTCGTCGGTCGCCAGTTGCAGCAGGACTACGGGCAGGATCCGCAGATCGTCATGACGACGCCGTTGCTCGAGGGCCTCGACGGCGTGCAGAAGATGTCGAAGTCGCTCGACAACTACATCGGCATAACGGAGTCGCCGACCGAAATGTTCGGCAAGATCATGTCGATTTCGGACGACCTGATGTGGCGTTACTTCGAGGTCCTGAGCTTCCGTTCGCTCGAGGATATCGAGGCGCTCAAGGCAGCTGTGGCCGGCGGCAAAAATCCGCGCGACGCAAAATTTGAACTTGGCATGGAAATCGTTGCCAGATTTCATGATGACGCCGCGGCCGAGGGCGCCAGGCAGGAGTTCATTGCACGCTTCCAGAAAGGAGCGATGCCCGATGAGATTCCCGAAAAGGCGCTCGACAGTCGGGACGGCAAGCTCGGGATCGCGCACCTGTTGAAGGGCGTCGATCTCGTCAGCAGTACGTCCGAGGCGTTTCGCATGATCAAGCAGGGTGCCGTGAAGATCGACGGCGAGCGGGTCGAGGATCGCAGCCTCGAAATCGAGGCGGGCAGCACCCATGTCTACCAGGTAGGCAAACGACGGTTCGCGCGCGTCACGCTCGCCTGATTGCCGGCGCGATTTGGGCGCGCTGGCCGGAGGTAACAGCAGTGCACAGGATTTTGGGTCTGGCCGCGGTCGCTTTGCTAGTCGCAGCGGTGCCGTATGCGTCGTCGGCACAGGACGATCGCCTGCGGTCGCAGTTCGCGGCCGTCATCCAGGGGCTGAACGACAACACCTTCGGCGCATTCCACGATGCAGTCAACGAGCGGGAGTTGACGGCCCGCATCTACGGCACGCGTGTCATCGATGACGACGCAAAACGCTACCTCGCGTCGGATTTCCGCGGCATCGTCGAGCGCTCTTTCGTCGCCGCTTTCCCGCCGCCGCGCAGCGAGGATGAAGCCGGCGGCGAAATTCTCGGCACCATCGTCGCGTTCGACGCCGACAACGGCAAGGCGCGGGCCCTCGTGCGGTTCGAGTCGCGCGGTTTTCGTTACAGCTACCATGCCTACGACCTGGCGCTGCGCAGCAACAAGGTGCGTATTGTCGACTGGTTCGATTTCTACCAGGGCGCCTGGTTCAGCGAGAGCATCGGCAGTGCGTTGCTGCGCATGGTCCCAACCCAGGCATCGGTCGCGAGCGTTCTCGATGTTTCCAGTCCGAGCCGGGGTCAGTTGTTCCAGGTCGGCGAACTCCTGAAGGCGGCGCGTGACTCCAATATGCAGCGCTTTTTCCAGATTCGAGACGGCCTCGAAGAGGCACTGCGCACCGACCCGTTCGTCGTCAGCCTGAACTACGAAATCTGCCGCAGGCTGGGCGACCCTGCGCGCCTGCAGGGTGCGGCCGGTGAAATCGCGCAGACGTTTCCCGGCGACGCGCGTTTCAGCCTGAGCCTCGCCGAGTACTATGTGCAGCGCCGCCGCTTCGGCGAGGCGCTCGCAGAATTCGAGCGTCTCGAGGAGTCGCTCGGGCACAAGGACGGCGTCATCGAGTCACTCAAGGCGACGGCCGCGATGGCGCTCGGCGAATTCGAACGGGCGCAGGCCCTGGCGGTCAGCGCAACCGAAGCCGAGCCCACGCTCGAGTTGGGGTGGTGGACGCTGCTCAGAACCCACACGGCGGCGCAGGACTATGCGGGTGCCGTCGCGGCCATGACCGTTCTCGAGGAGCGCTTCGGCAAGCTCCTGATACCCCAGACCCTGCGCCGCGACCGCTTTCTCAAGGTCCTGATCGACCAGCCAGAATACAAGGAATGGCGTGCAGCCAGGGACGCAGCCTGACGTCCGCCGCGATCGGCCCCGTTTTGCTATGAAAAACATGCCCTTGCCGGGACGCGCAAAGCCACGCGGGACGGGGCCGCGGGCGGTCCATCAAAAAAGTGAAAAAAGGAGTTGACCGGCCGGGAATGCCCCGTATAATGCGCCGCTCGCTCGGGGGAACGGTGTCCTCCGAGAGACCTCCAAAACAGTACAGCAATGGCCGTAGGGCTGGTCAACAGCCGCGCTCGGCCTGTATACTTGTTGGTCTGCCCCGATTTCGCGGGGCCTGCTCTTTAACAGTTTGATCAGATAATTTGTGTGGGTGCTTGCGCTGGAGCCGACAAGGCGAAATCAGCGTAAGAACCAACCTAAATTTCTACAAGTAATTTAGAGAGGGGATTACGTTCTTCAAAAAGCTCAAAGCTTTTAACTGAAGAGTTTGATCCTGGCTCAGATTGAACGCTGGCGGCATGCCTAACACATGCAAGTCGAACGGAAACGATGGAAGCTTGCTTCCAGGCGTCGAGTGGCGGACGGGTGAGTAATGCTTAGGAATCTGCCCAATAGTGGGGGACAACTCGGGGAAACTCGAGCTAATACCGCATACGCCCTACGGGGGAAAGCGGGGGATCTTCGGACCTCGCGCTAATGGATGAGCCCAAGTCGGATTAGCTTGTTGGTGAGGTAATAGCTCACCAAGGCGACGATCCGTAGCTGGTCTGAGAGGACGATCAGCCACACTGGGACTGAGACACGGCCCAGACTCCTACGGGAGGCAGCAGTGGGGAATATTGGACAATGGGCGCAAGCCTGATCCAGCAATGCCGCGTGCGTGAAGAAGGCCTGCGGGTTGTAAAGCACTTTCAGTAGGGAAGATTGTGACGGTACCTACAGAAGAAGCACCGGCTAACTCCGTGCCAGCAGCCGCGGTAATACGGAGGGTGCGAGCGTTAATCGGAATTACTGGGCGTAAAGGGCGCGTAGGCGGTTTGGTTAGTCAGATGTGAAAGCCCCGGGCTTAACCTGGGAATTGCATTCGAAACTACATGACTAGAGTATGGGAGAGGGAAGTGGAATTTCCGGTGTAGCGGTGAAATGCGTAGATATCGGAAGGAACACCAGTGGCGAAGGCGACTTCCTGGGCCAATACTGACGCTGAGTTGCGTAAGCGTGGGGAGCAAACAGG
>JABDQH010000046.1 GCA_013042375.1 Woeseiaceae bacterium | reverse complement strand
CCTTTTTAACAATTCAATTGTTAAAAAGGTCCGACCCCATTTATTCAAGCGTCGACCGACCCGCGATCGACTGACACGCCCGGACCCATGGTCGACGAGACGGTCAATTTCTTGACGTACGAACCCTTGGACGCTGCCGGCTTGGCCTTCTTGAGGTCCGCCAGCAATGCGTTCAGGTTCTCTATAAGCGCATCGACCTCGAAATCGGCACGGCCGATCGGGCAGTGAATGATGCCCGCCTTGTCCGTGCGGTAGCGAACCTGCCCTGCTTTCGCGTTCTTGACCGCAAGTTCTACGTCCGCCGTTACCGTGCCGACCTTCGGGTTCGGCATCAGCCCGCGCGGACCGAGAATCTGGCCGAGCTGGCCGACTACCCGCATGGCGTCGGGCGTCGCGATGACGACATCGAAGTTCATCTGGCCCTTTTTGACGTCTTCGGCCAGGTCTTCGAAGCCGACGATGTCGGCGCCGGCGGCCGTCGCCTTCTCGGCGTTGTCGCCCTGTGCGAACACGGCGACGCGCACCGTCTTGCCCGTACCGTTCGGCAGAACGGTCGATCCACGCACGACCTGGTCCGACTTGCGCGGGTCGACACCGAGGTTGACCGACACGTCGACACTCTCGGGAAACTTCGACGTTGCCAGCTCTTTCACGAGGCCAAGGGCTTCGTCGACGACGTATGCCTTGGTCGCGTCGACCTTGTCACGAGCCGCCTGCTTCTTCTTGCTGATCCGTGCCATCAGACCACTCCCTCGACTTCGATGCCCATACTCCGGGCCGTACCCGCCACCGTGCGGACGGCCGCGTCCATGTCGGCCGCGGTCAGGTCCGGCATTTTCGTCGTGGCAATCTCCTCGAGCTGCGCACGCGTCACCTTGCCTACCTTGTCCGTATTCGGCGTGCCCGAGCCCTTGGGGACCCCGGCGGCCTTGCGCAGCAGAACCGCGGCAGGCGGCGTCTTCGAGATGAATGTAAAGCTGCGGTCCGCGTACACCGTGATGATCACGGGAATCGGCAGGCCGGGCTCGACACCCTGGGTCTGCGCGTTGAACGCCTTGCAGAACTCCATGATGTTGACGCCGTGCTGGCCGAGGGCGGGACCGACGGGTGGCGACGGATTCGCCTGTCCGGCCGGCACCTGCAGCTTGATGTAGCTGTCGACTTTCTTAGCCATGTTGTATTACCTCTTCGAGTTCAAACGCCATGGTCCGGCCACGGCTCCTCGTCTCGTTGTCGCAATTGTGGCTGATGCCGCTCTTACGATTTTTCTACCTGGCCGAACTCGAGCTCCACCGGAGTCGATCGGCCCAGAATCTGTACGGCAACCTGCAGCTTGCTCTTGTCGTAGTTGACGGCTTCGACGACGCCCGAGAAGTCGTTGAACGGGCCATCGATGACGCGCACGACCTCGCCCGGCTCGAACAGCACTTTCGGGCGCGGCTTGTCCACACCCTCCTGCACGCGCTGCAGGATACGGTTTGCCTCGTCCTCGGTAATCGGCGCCGGCTTGTCACTCGAGCCACCGATGAATCCGAGCACTTTCGGTACTTCCTTGACGAGATGCCAGGTCTCGTCGTCCATTTCCATCTGCACGAGCACGTAGCCCGGGAAGAACTTGCGCTCGCTGCGGCGCTTTTGCCCCTCGCGCATCTCGACCACCTCTTCGGTCGGCACGAGGATCTCCCCGAACTTGTCCTGCAGTCCCATGCGCTCGATGCGCTCTTCGAGGGCCGCCTTGACGCGATGCTCGAAGTTCGAATAGGCGTGCACGATGTACCAGCGTAATGCCACGGTCACTATCCCTCTTGCACGGTCACGTGAGAGAACGGGTCAGCCACAGCAGGCCCGAGTCCAGCGCCCAGAAAAACAACATCATCACGAGCGTGAAGACGAACACGGCAATCGCCGTCTGCGTCGTCTCCTGACGGGTCGGCCATACCACCTTGCGGATCTCGATGCGCGAGTCCTGCATGAAGCGCCAGAGCCGCTGGCCCTGGGTGCTGGTCATCGCGATGCCGATGCCGACGGCCGTGCCGCCGAGCACCATTAGGACGCGCAGCGCCTGCGCGACGCTTGCCTCATAGTAGTAGTACGCGTACAGGCCGCCCACGAGCGCGCCTGCCGCAATCAGCAGCTTGATGGTGTCGAGGACACCGCTCTGACTAGTTTCCGTCTGTGTTGACATTGCCTATCTGTAAAGTGGCAGGCCAGGAGGGAATCGAACCCCCAACCTGCGGTTTTGGAGACCGCCGCTCTGCCAATTGAGCTACTGGCCTGTCGCTTTAATTGCCTTACTCGATGATCTTCGCGACTACGCCGGCGCCTACCGTACGACCGCCTTCGCGAATGGCGAAGCGCAGGCCGTCCTCCATGGCGATCGGGGCAATCAGCTCCACCACCATCTGCACGTTGTCGCCCGGCATCACCATCTCGGTGCCCTCCGGAAGCTCCACCGCACCCGTTACGTCCGTCGTACGGAAGTAAAACTGCGGACGGTAGCCCTTGAAGAACGGCGTGTGACGGCCACCCTCGTCCTTGGTCAGAATGTAGACTTCTGCCTCGAACTTGGTGTGCGGCGTAATCGATCCCGGCTTGGCCAGTACCTGGCCACGCTCAACCTCTTCACGCTTCGTACCGCGCAGCAGAACACCAACGTTGTCGCCAGCCTCACCACGATCCAGCAGCTTGCGGAACATCTCAACGCCCGTGCAGGTCGTCTTCGCCGTGTCCTTGATGCCGACAATCTCGATCTCGTCACCAACGTTAACCACACCGCGCTCGATACGACCGGTTACGAC
>JABDQH010000076.1 GCA_013042375.1 Woeseiaceae bacterium | reverse complement strand
TCCGGGTCGGTCGTAATGACGAAGATATTCCCCGGGTGCATATCGGCGTGGAAGAAGTTGTGGCGGAACACCTGTGTGAAGAAGATCTCCACGCCGTTCTCGGCGAGGACCTTTATGTTGGTGCCGGCGGCGCGCAGTGTCTCCATGTCGCTGATCGGCGTCCCGAATATGCGTTCCTGGACGAGCACTTCCGGTCTGCAGTAGTCCCAGTAAATGTCCGGTACATACAACATTTCCGAGTCCGCGAAATTGTGTTTCAGCTGGGCCGCGTTCGCCGCCTCGCGCATGAGATCCAGTTCGTCGATGATGGTGTGTTCGTATTCATCGACCACCTCGAGCGGCTTCAGGCGCTTGCCGTGCTCCCAGTAGCGATCCGCGAGTCCGGCGAGCATTCGCAGCACGGCGAGATCGCGTTCGATGCGTTCCTGCACGCCGGGCCGCAGGACCTTGACGATCACTTCCTTGCCGTCCTTCAGTTGCGCCGTGTGCACCTGCGCGATTGAAGCGGCCGCGAGCGGCGTTACGTCGAAACGCTGGAACACGTCGCTGACGGACTGCGAGTAGGCGGTTTCGACGATCTCGATGGCCACCTCGGCCGGGAACGGCGGGACGGCGTCCTGCAGTTTCGCGAGCTCGTCGGCGATGTCGGGTGGCAGCAGGTCCCGGCGCGTCGAGATCGCCTGACCGAACTTGACGAAGATTGGTCCCAGTTCCTCGAGCGCCAGGCGAATGCGTTCGCCCAGTGGCGCCGAGCGGTCGCGTCGCCGGGGGGCCAGGTAAAACAGGAAGCGCAGCGGCCGCAGCAGGTGCGTTTCCTTGATGATGTCGTCGAGACTGTATTTCACCAGCACGCGCTGGATCGTGATCATCCGGAACAGCGTGCGTTTGCCGGCCATCAGTCTTCCTGCAACCGCCGCATGCGCGCGGCCAGTCGGTCGACATCGTCACGCAGAACATCAACCGCGCTCGTGAATCGCTCCATTTCATAACGACTCGGCAGGTCGCGGCTCTCTTCCTGCAGGTACTCGCGAATGTTGCCGGCCATCGTCGTACGCGCCTCGGCACCCCATTTGCTGACACCGCGCGCGAACTCGCCGATCTGGTGCGCGGCCGCGTCCCCGACGATTCCTGACAGCTCTTCTTCGAGGTCGGGTTTCGCGAGGTCCAGCAGCTGCTGAAACTTCTCGGCAAGAACCGGGTCGCCTGACATCTTGAGCGAGCCGCTGCGCAGCGACTGCATGTCTCCGTCAGTGGCCATGCGCGCCAGCGTGATCAACGAGCCGCTAATCGTGATGTCGGCGTCGTCCTGCGTTTCGGTCGTTAGCTCGAGACGATCGTCGTGGATGATGAACCACGCCGTCAGCGCCGTGTTGCTGACGCCCACGCCAACCACCGCGCCTGAGAGCTCCCGGCACAGCTTGCGCGCCGGCGTCGTGGACTCAATGTTGCGGTTCAGGATCCTGGCGACCGGCTGCAGCGCGACCTCGAGCGGATTCATCGCGATCAGACCCGGTAGCCAATGTGCAGCGCGACAATACCGGCGGCCAGGTTGTGGTAGCGGCAGCGCTCGAAGCTGGCCGTTTCCATCATTGCCTTGAGCGTTTCCTGGTCCGGGTGCATCCGAATCGATTCCGCCAGATACTGGTAGCTGTCGGAATCCTTGGCGATCAGCTTGCCGAGCGTCGGCAGCACCTTGAACGAATACAGATCGTAAGCGGGCTTGATGGCTTTGTTGGGCTCAGAAAACTCCAGCACCATCGCCTTGCCGCCGGGCTTCAGGCACCGATACATCGACCGCAGCGCCGCGTCCTTGTCGGTCACGTTGCGGAGCCCGAACGCCATGCTGATGCAGTCGAACGTGCCGTCGGCGAACGGCAGCTGCTGCGCGTCGACCTGCGCGATCGACAGGTTGCCGGCGACGCCGGCGTCGACGAGCCGCGCGCGGCCCTGCCGGAGCATCGCCGCATTGATATCGGCCAGCACGACGTGGCCTTGCTTGCCAACCTTGCCGCAGAATGCCCGCGCCAGGTCGCCGGTGCCGCCGGCCAGGTCGAGCACGACGTTGCCGGGCTTGAGGGCTGCCTGGTCAACGGTGAAGCGCTTCCATAATCGATGCAGGCCCGCGGACATCACGTCATTCATGATGTCGTAGCGGCTGGCGACCGAATCGAATACGCCGCGAACCATCCCGGCCTTCTCGTCGCGGTTTACGGACTGATAACCAAAATGCGTCGAATCGTCAGGTTGCTGTGGCTTGGTCATGCGCGCTTTGGAAGTTGCTGGTCGGGCAGCCGAGGATACCCCTCAATACACGGAGGAACCAGTCGAGAATCGCGTCTAACACTGTCCCCGAATGGGGAGAGCTGCTCCTGAAAAAGGGTCGCCTCAGGGCAGGATTGTGACTGTAGGAGCGCGTCTTATACCCCAAGGGCACGTAGCGCGCGATCGCGGCCAACATTGTCACCGAATGGGGAGGGCCGCTCCTACAGCAGGGCTGCAATTGTAGGAGCGCGCCGTGCGCGCGATCGCGGTTAGCATTGTCCCTGAATAGCGAGAGCCGCTCCTGCTACAGGATATAACGGCTCAGGTCCTCGTCCTGCGAAAGCTCGGCAAGGTGGTCGTCGACGTAAGCCGCATCGATGACCAGCGCGGTGCCGCTCTTGTCCGAGGCCTCAAACGAAACCGTTTCCAGGAGCCGTTCCATCACCGTGTGCAGACGTCGCGCGCCGATGTTCTCGGTATTCTCGTTGACCTGGTAAGCCACTTCGGCGATGCGCCGCACGCCGTCTTCAGCGAAGCTCAGCGTGACCTCTTCGGTGTTGAGCAGCGCGCCGTACTGCGACGTCAGCGACGCGTCCGGCTCCGTGAGGATGCGCACGAAGTCCTCGGTCGACAGTGACTTGAGCTCGACGCGGATCGGGAAGCGGCCCTGCATCTCCGGAATCAGATCGGAAGGCTTGGCCACGTGAAAAGCGCCGGACGCGATAAACAGTATGTGATCGGTCTTCACCATGCCGTACTTGGTATTGACCGTAGAGCCTTCCACCAGCGGCAGCAGATCGCGCTGCACGCCCTCGCGCGACACGTCGGCACCCTGAGTGCCCGACTGGCGGGCTACCTTGTCGATTTCATCGAGGAAGACAATGCCCTGCTGCTCTACCGCTTCGAGCGCCTGCGTCTTCAGCTCTTCGTCATCGAGCATACTGGCCGCCTCTTCGTCAGTCAGCAGGCGAAATGCTTCTTTGACTTTGAGCTTGCGCGTCTTGCTGCGATTGCCGCCGATGTTCTGAAACATGCCCTGCAGCTGGCTGGTCATTTCCTCCATGCCCGGCGGCGCCATGATCTCGATGCCCATCGGCATTGCCTGGATCTCTATCTCGATTTCCTTGTCGTCGAGCTTGCCCTCGCGCAGCATCTTGCGAAATTTCTGGCGCGTATCGTTGTCCGCCGGCGGCTCGTCGGATGGTGGCGTGAAGCCGGCGCTTCGCGACGGCGGTGGCAGCAAGGCATCGAGCACCCGTTCTTCGGCGGCATCCTCGGCACGATGCCGGACCTTTGTCATGGCGTCTTCGCGAGTCATCTTCACCGAGACGTCCATCAGGTCACGGACGATACTGTCGACCTCGCGGCCGACGTAACCGACCTCGGTGAACTTGGTCGCCTCGACTTTGACGAATGGTGCCTTCGCAAGGCGGGCTAGTCGTCGGGAGATTTCCGTTTTGCCGACGCCGGTCGGCCCGATCATCAATATGTTCTTCGGCGTAATCTCGCTTCTGAGCGGCTCGTCCACCTGCACGCGTCGCCAGCGATTTCTGAGCGCGATCGCGACGGCCCGTTTAGCCTCATCCTGGCCGACGATGTGCTTGTCCAGCTCCTGGACGATTTCTCTGGGTGTCATTTGGGACATAAGTTTTGTTCCTGGTTTATGCGTTGATCACGTTGTGGGAGCGGCTCTAAGCCGCGATCGCGCGCAAGGCGCGCTCCTACAGTCGCGCTCCTACAATGGCGATTCGGGCTTGCTGCGACCCCTTATTGTAGGAGCGCGCCTTGCACCCCGCAGGGCACGTAGCGCGCGATCGCGGCCAAGCATTGTCCCCGAATGGGGAGGCCGCTCCTACAGCTC